>JBKQHM010000610.1:0-15599 GCA_052148775.1 Isosphaeraceae bacterium
ACCACGCCCCGCGGGGTCAGACCAGGTTACCCCGCCCCGCGGGGACAGACCAGGTTACCGCCCCGCGGGGTCAGACCAGGTTACTGGTTATTTCCCTCGAATAAACCAGTAACCTGGTCTGACCCCGCGGGGCGTGGTAACCTGGTCTGACCCCGCGGGGCGTGGTCTGACCCCGCGGGGCGTTCGATGGACCAGTGTGGCGAGTGGTGATCGCTCTGACGACAGAGGTGGCCGTTGGCGGCGTGGTTACTGGTCAGATGTCTCCCACTTCCTCGCCTCCGGCGAGGCCGGGGACGGTGCGCGCCGCGGTCGCCGGCCCAAAACCCGCATGGCAGTCTTTTCCTCCCTTTTCCTCTCTCCGCCTGCCGCCGCTGGGTGTTGTCTACCTCAAAGCGCCGACGGGGTCGTGAACCGAGGCGCGGTCAGCCTCGTTCGAGATTCAGGATCTTCTCTGGCCATACCCCAGCCGGGTCGTCGTTTCGACCTGGGTGAATCCAGGCCGATTGTTAGAATGGCTCAGATCAGGAGCGGGACGAATGACCTGCAATTCTTGGGTGCGTGCAGGGAGAATACGGCGATGTCCAGGCTTCCCAGTCTTCCAGTGCCGGTCACCGAGGAAGGGCGAAGTGTGTCCGAGCGATTTCACCGACTCGCCGCCGAGTGGAAGGAGCAGTCACGCTTTCTTTCGAACACGGCGCAAATGGCCATGCTCAGGCCGTACCAACGGATTATTGGGATGGGACCGCGGGTTGTCCCCTTGATCCTCGAGGAATTGCGTCGCGAGCCGGATCAGTGGTTCTGGGCCCTGGAAGCGATCACGGAGCAAGACCCGGTGCCGCCGGAAGCCATGGGCAAGGTCCGGCAGATGGCCGAGGCGTGGGTCCGGTGGGGGGAGCAAGGGGGCATTCTCGGGCATGAAACCTGATGGCGATTTTCCGCACCTCACGCCGGAAAACCACCGACCGACCAGCCCACCCGCGCTCGATTACAATTGTATCGCCTGGGCGGCCGGAGATTCCGATCACTGGTGGCAGCCCGGAGTGTATTGGCCCGCCGAGACACCACCGGGGGACTATGGGATCGGCGCCCTGGTAGACGCGTTCAAGGCACTCGGCTTCGAACCGTGCGGCGACGATGGACCTGAGCCGGGATTCGAGAAGGTGGCCCTTTACGGCAACTCGTTCGTTTACACCCACGCAGCCCGACAGCTTCCGGGAGGAAAATGGACCAGCAAGCTCGGTAAGGCGGAAGACATCGAGCACGACTCCCCGGATGTCGTGGCGGGTGGCATCTACGGTGAGGTCGTTGAGATCATGAGGCGCCCTTCCGGCACTGACCCCTGACAGCGATCAGGCGGCGGCGATCGACTTGGAGCGAATAAACTTGAAACCTAGCCTGACCCCGACTCCTCCGATTCTAACGGCCAGAGGCGGTGGCTTATTGAATGATTCAGACTCACCTCGCATTGCGGCGTCGCGCACGGGACCCGAGGGCGACAAGCGCCAGGCCGCTGCTGGCCAGCAGCAGCGACGACGGTTCGGGCACTGAGGAGACTCCGATGTTCATCCTGAAGAAGTCTGCGTCGGTGCCGCTACCCCACGTCCAGGTATACGTCCCAGGCGTCAGCCCGAGGCTGGCGAAAGTCTCGCCGCTGAAGTTATCGGTCGAATTCAGCTGGGACCCGGACACGTAATCCTGGGGCAGCCAGAGCCTTGAGCCCTGTACGCCGACTAAATCACCGTTTCCGCCGCTGTTAGGTCCGAAGACACCGCCGGTTCCGAAGGCGTTGGGGCCATTGATACCGTCGTAATAGTTTGCGTAGACGGCCGGAAACGGTCCGAACAGGGCCGTGCCATAACTGGCAGCGAGCTCAGCTCCAGCATTTCCGAGCCCGCGGTATGTTAGGTCTGTGGGGTCGATCGTCCCGCTTCCCGTAGCGACGACATCGCCCCCTGTCTCGGTCAAGTTGACGACGTAGCCGGCTCGGCAATTACCGCCGAGGGTCAGTGCCAGAACCGCAGCCGACACCATCGTCTTGGTCGAATAGAACATGGAGACTCTCCGATAGTTGAGATCAAATGGGTTAAATTGGTTTCTCCCGCCCCGGCCGCCATCCGGGCACCGGATCGCCGCCCACCCGGGATGCGAGAGACCGAAAAGCGGTCGGAAGTCATTGCTCGACAGAAAGGCTGGCCGTCAAGTCGTCTCGCCGCGTGACTGCCTCGACGCACCTACCACATAGGGGACGGCAGGGTCGAAAAGCGGAACCCGGATCGACAAATTATCTTGAAAAAGCATTCTGAACTCGATGCGGAAGGTGCGGACTCGATCGGTAGCCTCTTTCGACGTCGCGACTTGCGGAATTCCCGCGATACAACCCTTGTATTCGCCGCGTGTCGACGGCCATACTGACGCCACACGAGCACTGATGCTCGGTCCATTCACGACGAGCGTAGAGAAGGGCCCGGCGATCATGTCATCTGCTGGTCGCATTGATATCGGTCTGGCGACGAACGACGAGCGACTCGCGGCGGCGAGGGCCGGAGATGCCTCGGCGCGTTGGGGGGCGCTGGAGGCGTGCCGCGCGTATCTCCAACTGGTCGCCAGGAGGGATTGCTGGTCGAACGGGCCCGGCGAGCCGGAGACATCCGATCTCGTCCAGGACACGATGCTCGACGGGTGGCGCGGCTTCGCCGGCTTCAAGGGCCGTACGCCCGGCCAGCTCCGCGCCTGGCTCAAGGCCATCCTGATCCACTCTTCGATCCGGGCGAGGCAGCGGCGTCTTGGCGCGGCCCGGCTAGATTCCGAGGGTGTTGGCGGGCCCATGGCCGCGACCCTGACTCCGGCGAGCGTCCGGGCACAGAGGGGCGACTCGAGAGAGGCGATCGACGCGGCGATGAATGGCATGCCCGATCATTACCGGATGGCCATCGCGTTTCGGCTCTGGGACGACCTCTCGTTCGTCGAGATCGGCTCGCGGCTCGCGATCTCGGAGGAATCGGCGCGAAAGCTCTATGGGCGGGCGATCCACAGGCTCCGCGAATTGATGGGGCCTGGCCATGACCCCGGATGAGGCCCTGGACCGTCAGGTCGACCAGGACACACTGGCGCAGGTGATGGCCTGCGACGCCCTCCTGCACGCCGCCCCATCCGAAAAGCCGGGCGAGCCGGCGGAGCGCGATCGGGGCTATGATCGCCTCCGGCTGCTGCTCACGATGCTCGCGGCGACGGATCCGGTCCCCGATCGCGAGCCGGCCGTGGAACCCACCCGAGAGGACGAGGCTCCCGTTGGCGACCCTCCCCTCCTGGGGCGGTTCGAGGTCCTCGACCACCTCGGTTCCGGCGGATTCGGCTTCGTCGTCCGCGCGCGGGACCGATTGCTGGGGCGCATCGTCGCCCTGAAGCTGCCGCTCCCCCATCGCGTGGTCTCGCCCGACGACGTCCATCGGTTCCTCAAGGAAGCCCGGGCCGCGGCCCGGCTCGACCATCCTCACATCGTGCGGATCTACGAGGTGGGCGAACTCGGTTCGCTGGGCTACTTCATCGCCTCGGAACTCTGCGACGGCCCCAGCTTGCGAGACTGGCTCAAGGCCCAGAATGAGCCGGTCCCGCCTCGGCTGGCGACGCGATGGATCGCCGCCCTGGCCGATGCGGTCAATCACGCCCATGAGCGCGGCATCCTCCATCGCGACATCAAGCCCGATAACGTGATCCTCGACGGTGAAGTGGGCGGCGGCCCCAGCCTGGATGGCGTCATTCCCCGGTTGACCGACTTCGGACTGGCCAAACTGGTCGAAGAGACCGGCGACGCGACCCGGAGCGACGCCCGGCTCGGGACGCCCAATTACATGGCCCCCGAACAGGCGGCGGGCCGTCGCTCCGATGTCGGGCCCGCGACCGACGTCTACGCCCTGGGCGCGACGCTCTACGAGATCCTTGCCGGGCGTCCGCCATTCCGCGGCGAGACCGATGCGGAGACCCTGCGCCTGGTGCTCGAATCCGATCCGGTTCCGCTCCGTACCTTACGCCCCGGACTGCCACGCGATCTCGAAACGATCTGCCTGAAATGCTTACGCAAGGAGCCGGCGCGGCGGTACACCTCGGCCGAGGCCCTCCGCGACGACCTGACTCGGTTCCTGGACGGCCGGCCGATCGTCGGTAGGCCGGTCTCGTTCATCGAGCAGGCAATCCGTTGGACTCATCGTCGCCCTGCCATCGCGGCCCTCCTGGTCCTGGTCGTCGCACTCGTCGGTGGGCTGGTCGGGGGCAGCGCCCGGTGGAGCGATCGGCTGAGCCGGCAGAACCAGGAACTCAAGCTCCAGATCACCCGCGCCGACCGGCAGACCCGGGAGGCGGACAAGCATCGGCGACAAGCCGACAGGCACCGCTATGCGGAGAGCCTCCGCCGCGCCGGCCAGGCGCTCGATGCCTCCCAATTCGAGCTGGCCCAGGACATCCTCCACGACATCCGGTCCGAGTCCGATGCCGCCGTCTCCCCAGGCTTCGCCTGGCACTATCTGTGGCGCACGGCCAATCGCGAGTTTTCTCAGCTCCGGGGCCACGAAGCCACCGTCATGGATTGGGCGTCCGACCCGGACGGGACCAAGCTCGCGACTCGCGACCGGCTGGGAAAGCTGATCGTCTGGGACATGGCGAACGGATCGGTCCCCGAGCAGCCTCGTACCGTGTTTGCCTCGCCCCGTTCCGATAGCACATGGCTCGTGTTCTCACCCGACGGTCGATACCTTGCGCTGTCGGATCAGGGACCGTCCACGGCGGCGGTCCACCTGTTCGACTCGGTTTCGGGCCGCCTCGCCACCCGCCTCGTAGGTGACGTCGGGGAATCGCTCGCAAGCCTGTGCTTCGACGCCGGGAGTCGGCGAGTGTTCATACTTGTCTTCCGCCAGGATGGACGGAGGTCGGTCCACTGTTGGAACCTTGAAGACGCAACGCAGAAACCCCATACCTGGCATATTGAGAGAAATACGGTCGCCTTCGCGCTCCCAACCAACGGGAGATTCATCGCGGTATCCCCCCGAGACGGACTCATCCAGCTCCTCGATCCGTGGACAGGCAAATCGCGAGTGGAATTGGCCGGATCCCGGCTGAGTCCGCTTGGAATTGACGGACTGGTCGCCGCGTCGGCCGACGGGCGGTTCTTCGCGGCACACACTCGGGCGAGCCGCATCGTGGTCTGGGAGACCGAATCCGGCCGTGATGTGGCTCGATTCGAGACACCGATAGCGATCTATAAAATAGCATTCAGCCCGAATGGATCGCATCTGGGCGTGATGGACTTCTCAGGAGGCGTGACGGTCTTCGATCGATCGAACCAGCGACGGCGAGTCCTGACCTCGAGCTCGAATCGCCATCTACGAGGATTCGCCCTGTCCTTCTCGTCCGATGAAAGCCTCCTGGCGATCAGCCTCGATACGGTCCCCGGGGGATTGCAGCCGACCGAGGTCTGGGACGTCGCCAACGGCCGGCGAGTACGCGTCTTTCCGGGGAGGAACACCGCCGGCGATTCTCTCTTTCTCCCGGGACGTCGAGCGCTCTTCGTCACGAATCAGACGACGCCGATGATCTGGCGCCTGGATTCACCCGCGGCGCCCGACGATCTGACCGGTCATTCCGCCGAGGCGTGGGCCGAGGCATTCTCGCCCGACGGGAAGGTCCTGGCTACGGGAAGCGATGACACCCGCGAACGTCAGACGATCCGGCTCTGGGATCCGGCCTCGGGTCGATCCCTTGGGGGTTGGAAAGCCCACACCGCCACGATCTCCTCGCTGGCATTCAGTCCGGATGGGCGGTTGCTCGCCTCTGGAAGCCTCGATTCCGGCAAGCCGGGGAATCCGAACGTTATTCTCTGGGATGTCGCGTCGTATCGACGGTTGGCGAACCTGGAAGGCCACACGGGATGGGTGCGTTCGCTGGCATTCAGCCCCGACGGCCGATGGCTGGCGACCGCGAGCGATGACAGGACCGCGCGGTTGTGGGATGTGTCGGAGCAGCGGACGCAGGCCGTCCTCTCCGGACACACCGGGAAGCTGAACAGCGTCTCATTCAGCCCGGACGGCCGGATGCTGGCCTCGGCGTCGAACGACGCGACGGTGCGGCTCTGGGACGTCGCCTCGGGGCTAGCCCTGGGAACTCTTCGAGACGTGGGGAACGTCCTGGCGGTCGCGTTCGCGCCGGACGGCTCGATGCTGGCCTCGGCCAACCAGGCCGGAGAGGTCAAGCTCTGGGACCCGAGCACGGGCGATCTCGTGCGGACCATCCGCGTCGAGTCGGACCAGCTCCGTTGCGTGGCGTTCACGCCCGACTCGCGGGAAGTCGTCGCGGCGGGCCAGGGGAAGGTCATCCGGGTCTGGGATATCGCCACCGGCCAGGAGCTGCTCGCTCTGGACGGCCACAAGGCCCAGGTCAACGCTCTGGCCTTCTCACCCGACGGCTCGATCCTTGCCTCATGCAGCCACGACGGTGCCGTCAAGCTGTGGCGCGCCGGATCGATCCAACCCGTAGCCGCAATGGGCCGATGAGACCAGTCCGGATCAGCCACCGAATCCTTGGCTTGATCGAAATCCGCGCACCGATCGATTAACGGCTCGGTAGCAAAAGGCTACGAAGGCCGGTTTTCTGTTCGATCGCGACTCATAGGCCACGATCGGTCCTCTTCACCCACCACTCATTTCGGGCCGCGCAGCGGTCCGCTGCGCGCACTTCGGATTTTTTTTGGAAATTCGCATCTCCTTTCTTGCTCAAGAGTTCGGTAGGCTGGCGGCCCGAATCCGAGGGCGATGCGTTAATGAAATTGCAAAACCGCGCCATTCTATATATAGATGCGCGCGACACGCGCGCGATCGCTTCCAACAGGGGGTAGGGATCGGTGACAAGACATGCTTCAGGAAACCCATGGCTCCGTCCGGAAACATCACTGGCCACGGTCCGCGAGGACATGAATCTTAACGCGGGCGATCCGGCCGGACCGAACCCGTCGCTAGCTCGCCGCCAAGTCACTTCCGGCTCAGAAGATAGGAGACGGCGACGCGGCACAATGTTGCAAGAGAGTGCAAACCAGCGCAACGAGCCGTGGTGGATATCTTACCTTGACAGGATTCGGTCCATGCCCGTTACGGAGCCTGATGCAAATCCCCGGTGTTGCATTCCCTCTCAAAAGACTTAAGCTGTTATTCTCCCCTGACGTTTGTGGGACGCCTTCAATCCGCGGGATGGGTTGTCGCCCGGGTGCGTAGGGACTCGACGGGAAGGATCAGTGAATGGCGGACGTGACAGTGACCGGCAAGAAGATCCTTGCCAATATCGAAAAGGTCGTCATCGGCAAGCGACAGGAGATCATCCTGGCGCTGGTTGCCTATTTCTCGGAGGGGCACATCCTGCTCGAGGACGTGCCGGGCGTGGCCAAGACGATGCTCGCCCGGGCCCTGGCCAGCAGTGTGGGTGCGTCGTTCAAGCGGGTGCAGTGCACGCCCGACTTGCTGCCGACGGACATCACGGGTGCCTCGATCTTCAACCCGAAGACGACCCAGTTCGAGTTCCGGGCCGGGCCGATCTTCTCCCAGATCGTGCTGGCCGACGAGATCAACCGGGCCACCCCGAGGACCCAGTCCGCCCTGCTGGAGGCGATGGCCGAGCGCAGTGTGTCGGTCGACGGCATGACCTTCGACCTGGAGCCCCCGTTCCTGCTCATCGCGACCCAGAACCCGGTCGACCACGAGGGCACATTCCCCTTGCCCGAGGCCCAGCTCGACCGGTTCCTCGTCCGTCTCCACCTCGGTTATCCCTCCGCCGAGGAGGAAGCGTCGATGCTCTCGCGACTCCAGCTCAAGCACCCGATCGACGACCTCAAGGCCGTGGTCACGGCCGATGAGATCCTCCAGTGCCAGAGGGCTGTGAGGAACATCCACGTCGAAGAGAAGCTCAGCCGGTACATCGTCGAGATGATCCGGCGCAGCCGGGAGCATCCGGACGTGATGCTCGGCGGCAGTCCTCGGGCCTCGCTGGCGATGTACCGGGCCGCACAGGCGCTGGCCGCGATCCGCGGGCATGATTACATCACCCCCGACGACATCAAGCGGCTGGCGCCGGCCATCCTCGCCCACCGGATCATCCTCAAGCCCGAGAGCCGGCTGCGCAAGGTCACGGCCAAAGGAGTGGTCGAGGAGGTGCTCGACATGGTGGCCGTGCCGACGAGCGGAGCGAGGGTGATGGCCTGATGCGTGGGTTCCTTGCCATTGTCTTGATACTCGTCATCTCGGTCGTGTTCGACCTGGGGCTGATCGCCTGCGCGATGGTCGCCCTGCTGGGAATGATGCTGATCAGCCGGTACCTGGCCTGGTCCTGGATCACCAACCTCGAGGCGACCCGCGAATGCAACCGGACCGAGGCCGAGATCGGCCAGACGATCGCTTTCGTGGTGACCCTAACCAACCACGGCCGGCTGCCGGTCGCCTGGGTGCTGGTCGAGGACATGCTCCCCCGCGGGGCCATCATCTCCAGGCCCCCGCGCATCGTCGCGAAAGGGCAACGCCTCGCCGTGGCAATGCTCGGGCCGCACGGGCAGAAGACACTGAATTACCAGCTCCACCTCGCGATGCGCGGGTATTATCAAGTCGGGCCGCTCGTGCTGGAGACGGGCGACCTCTTCGGCCTGCATCGTCGGTTCCGGATCGTGACCGAGCCGGTCTACATCATGGTCTATCCCAAGGTCATCCCGTTGCCGGGCTACGACCTGGCGTCGCGCCGGCCGATCGGCGAGATCCGGCTGACTCACCGCCTGTTCGAGGACCCGACGCGGATCGCCGGCATCCGGGCCTATCAACCCGGCGACCCGATGAACCGCATCCACTGGAAGGCCACGGCCCGCACGGGGGTCTTGCACAGCAAGGTCTACGACGCCTCGACGATCGCCGGGGCGACGATCCTGCTCGACTTCCACCGCGACAGCTTCCCCGCGAAGAACGAGCCGGGCCGATCGGAGCTGGCCGTGACGACCGCGGTGGCGCTGGCCAACGCCGTGAGCCTGATGGGACAGCCGATCGGGCTGATCACCAACGGCCGGGACGCCGCGGACCGGATCCGCCTCCGCGACGAGGTGACGCAGGCCCTCAGCGATCCTTGGGTCGATCGCAAGGCGACGCACGAGCGGGCCGCGATGCTCGAGAAGGACGACCGGCTCCGTCCGCTGATCGTCCCCCCGGGCCGGGGCCCCGAGGGCTTCACCCGGATTCACGAGGTCATGGCGCGCGTCGAGCTGAGCGACGGCCTGACCTTCGACCGGCTCCTGATCGAGGCCGAGGCGCGGCTGCCCCGCGATGCAACGGTCGTCGCGGTGCTCGGCGTCGTCACGCCGGCCATGGCCCTGGCGCTGGGGCACCTCAAGCGCCAGGGCTTCGCCGTGAGCGTCGTGCTGATGGCCCTCGACGAGATCGACCGCATCGACTCCGCCGGGCCACTCCTGGCCGAGGGCCTGGCCGTCCGCGCGCTGTCCGATGAGCAGGAACTGTACAGCTTCTGCGAGCTCCAACTCGTCACCCCCCTCTGACCCGGCGGAGCCGACGCGATGGCCAAGGACCGATCCCGAGGAACACTGGTCGACTACCTCGTCGCGGCGATCGAGCCGGTGTTGATCATGATCATGGTCGGCAGCCTGATGTTCTTCCTGCTCGACCTCTGGTATGAGGGACCGGTCCTCGACCGCCTTCGGTGGATCCTGTTCTGGTTCGTCTTCGGGATCGTGCTGATCACCCGGGTCAGCATGCAGATCGGCAGCGTGCAGGCCCAGGGCTACGGGGTGGCGCTCGGCGGTGCGGTGGCGCTGGTGGCCACGGTGCTGGGGGGATTCCAGCCGTTCCTGCTGATGGTCATGGGCGTCGTCTGGTGGGCGACGCACAAACTGACATTCGACTGCACACTGCTCGACGAGGATCAGGACGCGGGCGTCGGCCTGCTCCAGGAGAGCGGGCTGGAGCCCGTGAACCCGGACGAACCCATTCATACGCCCAGGGACGCGAAGACCCACTCCGATCCGGACGAGATGGACGCCTCGCTCTTGCCCCAGCGTCCCTGGTGGAAGCTGTGGGAGGTCGACTCGGGCGAGGCCCGGCGGCCGCATGCGCCGGGTGTCACGCTGGTGTATTTCACGCTCGCCTCCCTACCGATCTTCGGGATCGGCCAGTGGTTCGTGCCGGCGGTCGACGAGGATCGCCGCACCGGGCTGTTCCTCTACTTCCTCGCCTATATCGCCAGCGGGATGGGGCTGCTGCTGGCGACGAGCTTCCTCAACCTCCGCCGATACCTCAGGCAGCGCAAGGTGAAGATGCCCGGGGCCATGACGGCGACCTGGCTGTCGACGGGCGCCATCCTGATCGTCGGCCTGACCGCCGCAGCGGCGGTCTTGCCCCTGCCCATCGCGGGCTTGAAGGCGATGCGCGGTTCCACGACGAATCAAAGCGACCTCCGGGCATCGGAACATGTGATCCTCAAGGATAGTGGCGTTCAGGGCGAGGGTACGCCGAGCGAAGGACCGGCGGCGTCGAAGTCCGGGAGCCCGCCCAAATCCTCGGGCAAGGCCAAGGGCTCGGGGAAGACGAACGATCCCAACGCGTCACAGCAGACCAACGGCCAGGGGAAACCGGGGGGCAACTCCGGCCAGGGGCGTTCCAAGTCCGGCGCACCGCGCGGCAAGCCCGCACCCTCCCAAGGCGGTCAGCAAGGCAAGAAGGGAGCCGCGCAGGACCAGTCCGGCGATCAGGGCAAGAAGGGCGATCAGTCGGGCGAACAGGCCAAGGGCGATCAAGCCAAGGGCCAGGACGGCCGCTCCAAGGACCAAGCCGAGCGCGGGAAGGATGCCGAGGCGGACTCCAAGCAAAGTGAGGAGAAAGGTTCGGAACAGGGCGACGAGAAGTCATCGGCGGAGAATCCGAATCCGAGCGATGGAGGAAGCCCGCCGCTCCAACTCCCACCGATCGCGCTCACGAGCCTCGCGTGGTTGAAGGGTCCGATCATGGTCGTCGGCATCCTCATCCTGATATTTGGCCTCTTCCGTTATGGTGGAGTCTTGCTCCAGGCCCTCCGCGCTTTGATCGCCGCGCTGCTGTCTGGCTTCTGGTTCGGCGGCCCGAGGAAGCCGAAAAAGGACGAAGAGGTCGAGGAGGAAAAAGCACCGCCACCTCGGCCGTTCGCCTCGTACGTGAACCCGTTCGACGCCGGGCTGGACCATCAGTTCAGCCCCAACGACCTGGTGATTTACAGCTTCGAGGCGCTCGAAGCGTGGGCCTACGAGAACGAACTGGCGCGATCGCCCCACGAGACACCGTCCGAGTTCGTTCAACGGCTCGGACAGGCGCGCGGCGAGCTGAGCCGCGAGGCCACGCGCCTGGTCGGATTCTTCGTCACGATCGTCTACGGCGATCGCGGCTTCAAGGACGAGGTCCTGCCGGCGCTCCGCCAGTTCTGGCAAGCGTTGCGGAGTTGATATGGAAAACATGAAGCGATCCCAGGAACGTGGGCTGGTACGCCCCCGAGGGTTGTGTGCGTCCGGATCGGTGCTCGCAGAGCACCCTACGAGGGGACAACATCGATGATATGGACGCATTTCAGCAGGGATTCGATCGTCACCGGCGAATTCGCGGGGAAGAGGCAATAGGCCGGGTAAGGATCGGTGCCGTCGATGATGATCTGGCGATGGTTGGCCTGGCGGAAGCCCTCATCGCAGGGCTGGTGGCCGGTGATGAACCAGTCGGCGTCGACCATGGCGGCGAAGCGGTCGGCGACTTCGGGATCGGTATCGCGGCCCCAGGTGAGCGCGTAGATCGTGCCGTGACGCTTCATCGACTCCTCGGGCCAGGTGTCGGCCTTCAGGAGTTCGAGGTCCAGCGCGTCGAGGTCGGACTCGTCGGGGAGCGTGTGGCAGACGAACACGCGGTTGGTCGTGCGGACCGCCAGCGGCAGCGCGGCGAAGAGTCCCTTGTAGGCTTCGTAGATCTCACCGGCCGAGGAGCCATAGGCCGTCGAGATCCCCATGCGGAACATCATGTTGAGGGTCTTGCCGTCCTTGGCGATGATCCGGCCCGTCAGCTCGGAGAGCTCGTGATTGCCCAGGATCAGGTGGACCCGGTCGGGATACTGGCACTTGAGCGCAGCCACCAGGTCCAGGAGCTGGTGCGAGCGATCCCCCTTGTCTTCCCCATACTCGAGCTTCCCGTGGATCAACTCCTGGAGGACGAGATGTCGTCCGGGATTCCGGTCGAGGGCCGCGATCGCGAGCACCTTGCGGAACGCCGGGATGTTGCCGTGCAAGTCGCCGACGACCATGATCTCCTCGGCGCCCACCGGCGCGATGATCCCGCCCGATCGGCCGGGGGTCGCCCGCATCAAATCGGTCGCGCGGCGGATCGTCGTCAGGATCTTGCGTGGATCAGGCATTTGATGATTTGTCCTTGGTCATTGGTCAGCGGTCATTTGTTATTGGCGGCTCTGCAAAGGCGCCGAGCGGGATTGAAATAACGATGTCTGGGGGAAGACACGAGGAAGCGGCATGGGCTCCGCATAATATAACAAATGACCAATGACCAGTGACCAATGACCAGCTCACCAGTTTGCCTCGAGGGCCGTCTCCCAGTGCTGGTACAGGGTCTCCAGCTTTTCCTTGATGAGCTTGTGACGTTCCTGGGTGCCGACGGCCTTGACGGGGTCGCGCCAGGTGGCGGGCTGGCCGAGCTGGTCTTCTAACGCGACGACCTCGGCCTCGAGCTCGCCGATCTCGCGCTCGAGGTCGACCGCCTTGCGATGGGGAAACTTGCGTTTGGGCTTGTCGGCGGTCTTTGAGGATGAAGATCGGGCTCCCGCGTTCGCGGGGGCCGCGGCGGGCCGTGCCGCGGCCATCTCGGCGCGTTCCTTCTCGGTTTGAATGATGTGCTGATAAGTGTCGTAATCCCCTTCGATGACGCGGGCACGGCCCCGGTCGACCTGGATCAGGCGGTCGGCGACCTGGTTGAGGAAGTACCGGTCGTGGCTGACGACGAGCACGGTGCCTTCGAACTCGTTGATCGATCGCTCGAGGGCATCGCAGGACCAGATGTCGAGGTGGTTGGTCGGCTCGTCCATGACGAGGAGGTTGGCGGCCGTGGCGCAGAGGCGTGCCAGGGCGGCCTTGGCCTTCTCGCCGCCGGAGAGCTGGCCGACCGTCTGGAACACGATGTCGCCGGAGAGGCCGAATCGCGCCAGGAGGTCGCGGACGTCCCCCTCGACCCACTCCGAGTCGTCCTCGGGCCAGACGGAGCGGACGACGGTCGTGCCGGGTTCGAGCGACTGGAGGCCCTGATCGTGGTATCCCACCCGCACCTTGTGGCCGAGCTTGACCTCGCCCTGGTCGGACTTCTCGCGGCCGATCAGGGTCTTGATGAGCGTGGTCTTGCCGGCGCCGTTCGGCCCGATGACGCCGACGCACTGCCCGCGCTCGACCGTCAGGCTGAGGTCGCGGAACAGGGGAGCGTCGAACGCCTTGGAGAGCTTCCGCGCCTCGATGACGATGTCGCCCGAGCGATCGACCTCGTCGAATCCCATGACCGGGCCGACGACGTCGCGGATCGTCTCGACCTTATCGCGCTCGAGCCGCTCGAGCTTCCGTTCGCGGTCGTGGGCCTGCGTGGCACGCTGGCCGGCCCCGTACTTGCGGATGTACGCCTTGAGCTTCTCCGCCTTCTCCTCTTGGCGCTCGGCCTGCCGCTCCAGGACCTTCGCCTTCTCGCCGCGGAGCCGCCAGTACTGGCTGTAATTCCCCGGATAGGCGGTGATGCGCCCATCGTGCAATTCCCAGATCTTGTTGACCACCTTGTCGAGGAAGTATCGGTCGTGACTTACCACCAACATCCCGACCGGCTGGCGCGCCAGGTAGCTCTCGAGCCATTCGGTCGTGGCGATGTCGAGGTGGTTCGAAGGCTCGTCCAGGAGCATCAGGTCGGGGCTCTGCAACAGCAGCTTGGCGAGCATCATCCGCGACTGCTGGCCGCCGGAGAACTGCGACGCGTCGCGGTGGAACTGGGATTCGACGAACCCCAGCCCCATCAGCACCTCCTCGACCCGATGCTCGATCGAATATGCATCCTGGTGCTCGATGAGTTCGTGCAACGAGTCGTATCGGCGTGCGGCGCGTTCGCGATCGTCCTGGTCCTCCGCCTCGGCCATCTCCTGGGCGGCCTCCTCCAACTCGTGCTGGAGGTCGAGCAGCGACGCCAGGCCCTGCTTGACGACGTCGATCAGCGTCTGGCCGGGCGGGAAATCGGGCTCCTGCCGCAACAGGTCGACGCGGATCCCGGGCCGGACGAACAGATTGCCGTAATCGGGCCGATCCCGGCCGGCCAGGATCTGCATGAGCGTGGTCTTGCCGGCGCCGTTGGGCCCGACCAGCCCGATCCGCTCGCCCGCGCGCACCTCGAACGCCAGGTCCATGAAGACCGGATCGCCACTGTATTGTCGCCCGAGACCTTGTGCCGAGATGAGGATCATGAGTGTGGGAGGATTCTCCAGGTTGCTTCGACGTAGGGTCCACGTCCCTATTTACAGTAATCTCTCAGGCGTAAACTCCGCCAGGAGACCGGTCTAGCAGCGATTCATTCATCCTCACCCAGCGTTCGCTTCTTGCGGAGCAGGTGATGGTAATGCCGGGCGAACCGGTGCGCTTCGTCGCGGACGTATTGCAGGAGCCGCAGGGCGAACGAACGTCGGCTCAGGACGATCGGCTCCGAGAGCCCCGGCAGGAAGATCTCTTCCTCCTGCTTCGCCAGCGCGATGATGGTCGGCGGGGCGATCTTGAGCGCGTCGAAGGCGGCCAGGGTGGCCGAGAGCTGCCCCTTGCCGCCGTCGATCAGCCAGATGTCGGGGAACGGCTCGTCATGCTCCCGGAGGCTCTTGATCCGACGCGTGACAACCTCGCGGATCGCGGCGTAGTCGTCGACGCCCGTGACGCCCTTGATCTTGTAACGGCGATAGCCCGGCTTGAACGGCAGGCCGTCGATGAAGGTCACGAGCGAGCCGACCATCTCGGTGCCGCCCAGGTGGGCGATGTCGACGCCGTCGATGGTGCGCGGGACCGAGTCGAGCATGAGGATCTTCTTGAGGCCCTTGAGCCCCTTGCGCGGGTCGACGTAGAAGACCTCGGGCTGGGCGTGCTTGGCCAGGTTGCCGCGGATCTTGATGGCCTTGAGGGCCTTGATCTCGTCGCGGAGCCGGGCCGCCTTTTCAAAGCGAAGCTCCTTGCTCGCCGCCCGCATCTCGTCCTCGAGCTCCTTGAAGAGGACCTCCTTCTTGCCGTCGAGGAAGAGTTGCAGGCGGCGGATATCGGCGCGATAGGTCTCGCGATCGATCCGCAGGTTGCAGGGGGCCGTACACTGGTTGATCGAATGCAGGAGACAGGGTCGGAACCATCGCCAGCGGGGGTCGTCTTCCTCGATGTCCAGGGAGCAGGTCCGGAACTTGAAGATCCGCTCGAGGACCTGGATGGCGCCGCGGAGGCTCTTGGCGCTGGGGAAGGGTCCATAGAGCTTGACGCCGCGGTCGAGCGGAGTCCGGGTGAAGTTGAC
>JBKQHM010000611.1:0-2835 GCA_052148775.1 Isosphaeraceae bacterium
ATCGACCTGCTGATGGCCGGCGTCTGATGTACACTTGAGCGCCTAACAGTTGCGTTGTGCACGATACAAGTTGGAGCCGATCCGATACCAGCCCGACGCGCCAGCGAGGGTTACAGCGAGCGGACCCTCGCTGGCGCTTCGGGCTGGTATAAAGCGTGTGCAACCCATCTGTTAAGCGCTCTAAGAGGCTATCCGGAAAGCCCCGGGTGTATGGCCGGAAGTGATTGAAGGCTAGAGAGTTGCGTCAATCCGGAACACGGATGACGCAACTCGCGTTGCGACATTGACTTACGGCAACAACCCCGACCCTTCTCGGATAGCCTCTAACTCTCTACGCTCGTGAATCATCCCCTATCGACCGCCCCGGCGCCGATGACCAGCACCTCCGCCTCGATGGCCTGTCGCGCCAGGTTTTTCATCCCAGCATCGAGCAGCGATAGACGAAACGGGGACGGTTATTCTAGCTGCGTCCCCATTTCCTACCCCTTCTAGCTGCGTCCCCATTTCCTACCCCAAGAAGAAGGCCGAAGAGGTTGGCGCGGCCAGGACGGCTCGCCGGTGCCGCAAGCCGAAGGATGCTTCGCCAGCCCACGCCGCCCCGCCGAAGATCGAGGCCAAGGGCGACGGCGACCTGCTGGACGCGCTCAAGGCGATCAAGGGCCTCGTCAGCGCCCATGGCGTGGCGAAGGCGCACGAGATGGTCGACCTGCTAGGGTAAGTTCGACAACCGAAATGCGATAAGCCGTCCTGCCGGGAAACCGGTGGGGCGGCTTTTTTGCGTTTGTGGAGGGGGACGCCTCGTGGTAAGTCTTGAACATGGAACCGGCCCGCCGTCTTAGCCGCCTGTTCGGTCGCATAGGCGAAGCCGCCAAGAGGATGCTCCGCCGCGAGAGGCCGGCCGCCATGGTCGGCACGCCGCCCTCGCAGCGTCAAGTCTCCGCTTCCCCCGAGCTGCACGCTCTCGACTTCGCCGAACGCTATGCCGAGCCTCTCGACTATCATGCGGCGCAGATCATGACCGACATCGGCATCCCAACGGACAGGATCGGGGAAAGCGCTCCGCTGCATGGCATCAAGCATGCCACGTTTCACTGGCGCGAGCGGACCGGAGGCGGGGTATCGGCCAATGGCCGATTGACCCTCGACAGTGGAATCTTCAACACGGAGTTGCTAACCCGGGATTACGGCGAGGAGACCGCGAAGATTTGGCGGAAGATGCGTCTCAAACCGCGCATGGAAGCGATCAGCGCGCACGAGCTGGCCGAAGCCGAATCAGGAACCCATGTAGAAGCGCTGAAAGCCGCCGCCGAGACGAGGCTGAAGGTGAGCGCCGAGGCGAAGGAACTCTTGGCTGCGATGGAGAAAGGCTGGCGCTGGCGGTGACCCCGGCTTCGGTCATGCGATAGGCAGACTCCCGCCCGAGCGGCGTGTGCAATGGCGTCATCAGCCCGGCGTCCGCCAGTTCGCGGTAGGAGTCGCGGTTACCGTCATCGACCAGGATGTAAGCTCCTGAGTAACAGGCACGCAGCAGGTCCAGGGCGGATTCGGATAGAGCGATTGTCGGCATGGCGGTTCCCTCCTTGAGGAGATTCTACCCGACACGCGAGAACGTGGAAACTCCGCCTCATTGTTGACACGAACTCGGAACCAAATTCAGGAATCGCTATAATCGTCCCAAGGGTGCATGCTGTTCCCGGTCCGGAGACTCATCGATGAGCAAGGCTGACGATGCCAAGGAATGTCCGCAGCCTTCGGCAGCTTCTGCCGCCGCCAGTAAGCGACTGCGGTCCCATCGATCACGTAGTCGGTGTGCGGCCTCCGGAGGATCTCCAGGAAGTTGAGCCGGCTCTTGCTGTCCGTGCTGGCGAAGAAGGCGAACCATTCGTTGCCGACCTGAGTGCAGGCCCCATTGTGCCCCCGATGTCGCGCCCCGGTGTCGTCCACCTGGATGTAGGCCGAGACCGCCAGGGCCGTCGGCAGGAGTCCGGCCTTCTCCTGATGAAAGGCCTCCTTCCCCTCGGTGATGATCCGACTCAGTTGGCCGGCGGAGATGTCGATGCCCAGTTGGTGTAACTGCTCCAAGAGCAACGGCTGGGTCACGTGCTGATGGTGGTATTGGTGGAGGATGTAACAGATCAGGTCGGGCCCGAAGTGGCTGCCGGGGACCACCTCGGCCGGGAGCGGGGCCAGAAGGCTTCGGCCATCGGGGGTCAGCCAGTGTTCGCGACGGTAGAGGATGACGCGGGGCTTGATCAGCAGATCCTTGACGACGAGCTCCTCGTAACCCTTGAATACGGCCCCCTCGGGGTGGTGGGGCAAGCGGAGGACGGTCTCATCGGTGATGGTCAGTTGGGCGGTCTTGGAGCGCTTGGCGGAGCCGGGCCGTTTGGCATTCGGGTCGCGAGGCGGCCGGGGCGGCGACTCGAGAGTGCTGGGGGCGATCCGTGGTCGGGTCTTGAGCCCCTTGAGGCGCGCGATCTCGTCTTCGAGTTGCTGGACGCGCCCTTCGAGTCGCTGGATACGCTCTTGCTGAAGGTAGATAATCTCGAGCAACCGCTGGACCAACGGCGTGCGTTCAGCCTCAGGGATCTCGGGTATGAAACTCGTCGTGGCCCGATTCTACCAACTGGTTCGCCAGTTTGCCCGTGGTGATTGAGAAGTTACCCGGCCGGGAAAAAACCCTGGCGCCCGCCAGATGGTGCGCGGCCATAGGCAGATTGCACAAGATAGGCAAGACTCAATTGGGAACGATCCGGGAGTAGGAGCGTGACTTTGCCGGCAGGATCGAGGAAAACACGCACGATGAACCCCCATAGTACCAATATGGAGTTCCAC
>JBKQHM010000612.1:0-4087 GCA_052148775.1 Isosphaeraceae bacterium
GTCGGCCTCGTCGAAAGCGATCCCTTCATTGGCCAGGCGGATCGCATACCGGCCATCGCGGTTCAGGCTCGGCGCGGGGTCTGCCAGTTGCAGGGCCAGCCGCCATCGGCCATCGCGGGCGTCGGCCGGGATCGGCATGGAACCCTTCAGCGTGACGGTGCCGGCCTCCGGGGTCCATCGGCGAGGGTCGGCGTCCGTGAGGGCGACGCGGTGCGTCCGATCGCCCTGGCTGAGCACCAGGGCCGCCGGGCGCGGCATGAGCGGGGAGGCGAAACCGACGTTGTGCAGGTCCAGCTCGACGTGGAGTCTCCCGCCGGGTTTGACAGCCTCCGCGATGCGCAGGCGGTCCGCCACGAGGCGGTATCCGAGCCGGCGCTCGATGTGCTCGAAGCCGGTGGCGCCCTGATAGGCCGCCTTCTTCCAACCATCGAGCGTGCCCCTGTGGTAGCTGCTGTTGAGGTAGGTCGCGTGGAGCAATTCCAGCTCGCGGACGACCTGGACGATCGGCGTGCGGGCCGACGAGGGGACCGTCTCGCCGCCGAAGGGCGTGAAGCGGCCGTGCTCGGCGCACCAACGCAGCTCGCGCTCGCGGTCCCAGCCGCGCTGGGCGTAGGTACCCATGTCGGTCGGGAGACTCAGCATCGCGTCGTCGTGCCAGCCGACCCGGGATAGCCGCGAATCGCCGTAGGCCGTCGCCTCGTTGAGCTCGGCGCCGCCGGGCTCGCCGGCGAAGATGTCGCGGATGAACATCGGGCGTCGCACTTGCACGGTGATCGGTCCCGGCACGGCGTCGAGCAGGGCGAAGAGCACCGATCGGCGAGCCTCCAGCGAGGGCGGGTCGCCCCAGTTCGACCCGTGCCACTCACCCCAAGGGCCGAGGAATCCCGCCTGCACCGCGAAGAGGACGTCGCGATTCTCCTGGAATACCTTCCCGAGCTGACGGATGTGGCCGAGGATGCGGTTCATGTCCTTGGGATCGGAGCGGTAGTCCCGGCCGGTGAACCCGTACGCGAAGCGGACGATCGCCTTCAGGCCGTTCTGCCGGGTTGCCGCGAAGGCTCGCCGGACTTCATCGAGCTTCTCAGGGGTGAGATCGCCTTCCTTGAAGGCCTTCAGGTCGACCTCGATCAGCAGCAGGGTGATCCCGCGCTGGCGAAGCCCGTCCAGCCGGCTGATGCGGTGGCTCATGCGCGGCGCGTAGAAGCCCCGCTCCGGGTTCGGGACGTTCTGAGAGCTCTCCCGGTAGCGGATCTCCCGCCACGCCGGTGCGTCCTGGGAGTAAGACCGCCCCGGCGCGAGGCACAGGGCGATGAGAATGCCGAGGGTCAGTGACTGTCCGTGCACAATCGTCATCGGTTTCGCTCCCTTCATGGATCCTCCGATTATAGCAGCCGGAAAGGCTTCGGTCAGGCGAGGGATCGATCGTCGCCGGGTCCGGCCGCGAGCGCCGGACGTGAAAGGCGGCCGCAGTGTTCAGAATCACAGGCATTGAGCTTGGCAAGCTGTCGAATCTGCTTTAGACTACCCATCGGCGCACCTTTCGATGGCGTTCACTGGCTTTCAGGCGTTCATCGTGAGTCGGGTCGGATTCCTGACGCTCCGGAAACGACCCGCAATCCGATCTGAACCCTTGCGCTCTCCTGGCCGGGGAACCTTGAACATCGACTGCTGCTTAGCCGTCCGACCGCTGCGACGTCGCTGGTTCGACTGAAGCCGTTCCTTGAAGGAGGTTACCGATGGCGCTCAAACCGTTCGTCGCGTTCGCCCTGGTCGTATCATGCACGTCGGTCGCCTGGAGCGACGACGCCAAGGACGACGCCCTCGATGGCACCTGGCTGCCGTCGGCGGCCGAACTCGGCGGGAAGCCGTTCCCCGACGAGGTCCGCAAGACCATCAGGCTCGAGCTCAAGGGGGACCAGTACACCGCGACCGTCGGGACGAATCCCGATCGGGGGACCTGCAAGCGGAATCCGTCGGCGAAGCCGAAGGCGCTCGACATCACCGGCACCGAGGGGCCGAACAAGGGCAAGACGATCCTGGCCATCTACGAGCGGAAAGGCGACACGTTGCGGGTCTGTTACGACCTCAGCGGCAAGGGCCGCCCCGCGGAATTCAAGACCACGGAGGGGACCCGATTGTTCCTGGTCGAGTACAAGCTCCAGAAGCCATGAGCATGATTCGGGGGGTTTACCTCTGAATCATGCAACGAAACTGTCACCGGGACTCCGCGGGAGTGACCGCCAGATCATCAGGGAGAACGGACCGTGCGCCGACTATCGCCATTCATCGCGGGCTTGATCGCGTTCGCCTCCGGCTGGCCCGCGGCGGGCATGACGGACGATGACCCGCCACAGCGGGCCGACGCCTTGCGCCGTCACGGGCTCGACCCGACGACGTCACTGGAATCGCGGGTCAAGGAAACGCCGCCGTCGGTCCTCAAGATGTTCGAGGGACTCGGGGGGGCCGCGCCGACGGCGCACGCCCTGACGGACGCGGAACGGCGCAAGCTTTCGGCCGCGTTCGCGGCGCTGCCGCCGCTGCATCGGCGCGTCCTGGGCGATCGGCTGCGGAGCGTGAGCTTCCTCGACGGCATGCCGAACACGGCGCTCACCTCGACCGTGAACCCGGACGAGCCCTACCCGCTCTTCGACATCACGATCCGGGCCGCGATCCTCGGCCAGGACGTATCCGAGTGGCTCACGGAGAAGGAGCGGACCTGCTTCGACGCCGCCGGCTCACCGCTGAGCGTGGCCATCGATGCCGGAAAGCTCGACGCCATCCTTTACGTGCTCCTGCACGAGGGGACGCATGTCGTCGATTCCTGCCTGCGGATGACGCCGGGCGTACGGCCCGGCGATCGGCCTGCGGGCGGCGCGCCGGCCGGCGCGTTCATCGGGGGCGTCTGGAGCGGACGCACGACCCCCGCCCCCCGATATCGCGACCCGATGCTGGAGAGCATCAAGTTCCGCGCCGGCGGCCGGACTCTCGCCATCGATAAGGCCGAATCAGTCTATGCGTCCTTGCGGCGGACGCCGTTCGTGTCGCTCTACGGCAGCAGCAACTGGCACGACGACCTGGCCGAGTACCTCGCGCTGTACCACCTGACCGAGGTGCTCGGGCAGCCGTACCGGATCGCGATCCGCGAGGAGGGCAGGGAGGTCTTCGCCTACGAGCCGATGAAGTCGGACATCGTGCGCGGCCGCGTCCGTCAGATGAAACGATTCTACGAGGAAGGGCACCCGGCGGGGTCAGGAGACCCGCGCCCGGCGCGATCGCCTGCTCCCTAATGATCGCTGCCGAGCGTGAATCGGGAGACTTCTTCCTTGAGGCCGCCGACGGCCTCGCGGAGGCGTTCGGTCGCCTTGTTGAACTCGCGGAGGGAGCCGGAGGTCTGGTTGGCGCCCTCGCTCAGGCGGGTCATGGCTTCGCGGATCTGGTCGGCGCCCTGAGACTGGACGCGCATGCCTTCGGTGACCTGATCGAAGCGATGTCCCAGGCCCTGGACGCCGTTGATGATCTGGCCGAGCTGGCCGCCGATCTGGCCGACCTCGCCGACGACCTTGCGGACGTGCTCGCTGAACTTGTCCATCTCCATGACGCCGGCCGAGACGCTGTACTGCATCTCCTTGACCATGCGCTCGATGTCGAGGGTGGCGACGGCGGTCTGGTCGGCCAGGCGGCGGATCTCGCGGGCGACCACCAGGAAGCCGAGCCCGTATTCGCCGGCCTTCTCGGCCTCGATCGCCGCGTTGATCGACAGCAGGTTGGTCTGGTCGGCGACCTTGGTGATCGTGGTGACCACGAGGTTGATGTTGGCGGCGCGCTCGCTGATGACCGATAGCTTCGACCCGATCGAGTCGGTCGACTCGGCGAGGTTCCGCATGGTCAGGTCCATGCTGGAGAGGCTTTGCTGGCCGGTGGAGGCCATCCGGGCCGTCTGGTTGGCGACCTGGTTGACCTCGCTCATGGTCTTGAGCAGCTCCTGGCTGGTGGCCGAGATCTCGTTGACGGCGGCGGCGGCCTGGTTGGTCGAGGCGCTGTAGTCGTAGACGGCCTGCTCCTGCTGCCGGCTGGCGGCGGAGATCTC
>JBKQHM010000613.1:0-4288 GCA_052148775.1 Isosphaeraceae bacterium
TGCGAGGCGGCCTCTCGACCAATGACCAATGACCAATGACCAATGACCAATGACCAATGACCAATGACCAATGACCAATGACCAATGACCAATGACCAATGACTAATGACCAACAGTCACCGGGCCGCGGTCGGTGTCGAGTGTGACGGGCCCGGCCTGTTTCGCGACCGCCTCGGCGAAGGCCCGCGGGGTCAGAACGGGCTGCTCTCCGATGCGACGGATCACCTGGCCCTTCTTCAGGCCGGCCAGTGCGGCGGGCGATCCTTCCTCGACCTCGGTGACGACGACCCCCGCCGACATCCTTTCCTCGAACTGCATCCCGATGACCCTGAGGCTTCGCTGCGTCAGGTAATCGACGCGGAGGCCCCTCCACGGCCCCGGCCGATTCGTGGCGATGATCTCCCCATCGACGGGGAACTTGGCCAGCACGAGGGTCCTCTCGATCGGCTTGTCGGACCGGAGGATCTTCAACCGGATGGCCTCACCGGCGGGGTAGGCGTTGACGGCCAGGAGCAACTCATCGAAGTCGCGGATGGGCACGTCGTTGACGGCGATGATCACATCGCCGATCTGGAGGTCACCGAGCGAGGCCGGCGAATTGGGGGCGACCTCGTTGACCCGGTTGGTACGGTCGGGGGAGAGGATGCCCAGGAGTCCGTATTCGACTTCCTTGCCTTCCTTGAGCGTCTCGACGACGCGGTGGCCCAGCTTATCCATGGGGATCGCATAGCCGGCCTGCGCGTCGAACCCCGCGGGGCTCGCGGCGGTTGTGGTCAGGCCGACCAGCTCGCCCTTGAGGTTGATCACCGCGCCGCCGCTCATGCCAAGGTTCAGCTTGGCGTCGAGCTGGAGTAGGGTCGGATAGTTCCGCAGCGTCGGCCACTTATCCTCCTCCGGGACCAGGCTTCGGGCGAGGTTCGACACGATGCCCCAGCTCGCCGAGGGGCTGCCGTCGCGCGCCGCGTTGAAGGGATTTCCCAGGGTCACGACGAAGGAGCCCTTGCGGAGCCGCGCGGAATCGCCGATCGCCAGCGGCTTCAAACGTGGGGTTTCGACCCCCGGGATCGCGCGCGGGGCGATGACGGCCAGATCGCTACGCGGATCGGCGGCGATGACCTCGGCCTCGAACGGGACCTGGCCGGAGGCGCGGACCCTCAATCGTTCCGCCCCGCGAACGACGTGGAACGCCGTCAGGATTTGGCCCTTTTCGCCGACGACGACGCCGGATCCGTAGTCGAACGAGATAAAATCGCCGGGGTCAACCGGCCGCCGGATCCGGATATCGAACTGGCTCGGTTCCTGGACGTGCGGCGTCGGCTTGCGACCGCGTACCGCCTGGGTCACCTGCGGATTCTCCCCTTTGTCCCGATGGATCGCGACGACCGACCGTTCGGCCCGGGCGATCGCCTCGGACAGGGCATTCTCGAGGGCGGTGACGGCTTCGGCGACGGCCGGCGGGGCGGATGTCGGCGGTTGTTGTAACCCGTCCAGGGTGCAGGCGAGGCAGCACATGACGACGAGCGAGGTCATGAATCGGGTCCTTCGTTCTCGATCGGGCGCCGGCTGGCAGGGCTTTTCGGCTCGGGCGACCAGCCCGACGGGTTTCGCCTCCTCCATCATTTCCGGTTCCAGGCAGGGTAGCAACCCGAGATCGATCGCAGGATCGACCGGTCGATCATGGGCCGACCCCTGACTGACGGAACAATTCCCCCATTTTTACAGGAAAACCCGCGTATCGAGCCCGTCGAATTCGGCCCCTTTCGGGAGTTGACACCGCGCCGGATTCGTCGGATAGTAAATACCAAGTGCGTCTCACTTTACCCCGGAGTCACGAGTCCGGCCGGAAGCGACGGCGCCGTTCGGCCTCTCGATCTGGTCCCTCAGCAAGACCCTGGCCACGGCAAACCCTCCCCGATGCTCCGACCGTTCCGACCTTCCCCGATTCCGATGTTGCGTGAGAAGCTCCGAGGATGCCCCCGGGATGTGGCCAAGAGTCCACGGGTTGCTCCGGTCCGGGCGACCTCGCATCGGTCTCGATGTCACTGACCCCGGTCGGCCGCGTATTCTTAAGAGATTCGGCGTCACTCGCGGCACCCGCGATCCGGTTCCAGTCGGTGGAGACTTCTTCGATGCCCCAGCTCTTTCCCGCCCGCGGAGTCGGGATCTCGGAATGGCGTTGGCTCGTTTTCACGACCCTCAGCGCTGTCCTGGCCTGGCTCGCCACCTGTGATCTTGGTCTGGTCAACGCCCAGGAGCCGGCCGGGAAGGCCGAGGCGCCCGCGGCGGCCAAGGATGCGCCCCCGGCCAAGGAGGAGAACCCGGCACCCGCGGCCGGCGACGCGGCGGCCCCGGCCGCCAGTCCCGCTGCCCCGGCGGGCGCCGCGGGGACCGGTCCGCCTCCCCCGGATTCCTTGCTCACCCTCGCCATCCAGTCATCTGGCCCGATCGGCGCGTTCCTCCTTCTCCTGTCGGTCTATTTCACGGCGCTGGTGATCCGGCTCTTCATGGAGCTGAGGATCAGCGAGGCCGTGCCGACGGCCCTGGTCGACCGCCTCGAAGCCGCGATCCGCGAGAAGAAGTTCCAGGATGCTTATGACGCCTGCAAAGACAACGATTCCTTCCTCGCCCGACTGGTGAGGACCGGCATCGCCAATCTCCCCGCCGGTCGCGCCGAGGCGAAGGAGGCCATGAGCGAGGCCTCCGATGAGATCGTCACCAGCATGGACATGAGGATCAGCTACCTCGCCATCATCGGCACCCTCGGCCCGATGATCGGGCTGGTCGGTACGATCTGGGGGATGATCATGAGCTTCAAGGAGATCGCCATGGCCGCGGGCGCCCAGCCCCGCCCCGACCAGGTGGCGAAGGGGATCTCGACCGCGCTCTTCATCACGCTGGAAGGCGTCTCGCTGTCGGTCCCGGCCATCTTCTTCTTCGCCTTCTTCCGCAATCGCATCGCCCAGATGACCATGGAAGCGACCCGCGTCGCGGATCGCACGATTAACTCCCTCGTCGCCGCGGCCAAGGCCGCCAAGACCGCCTGAGTCCGCCCATCAAGGTCGGGAGCTGATGCCATGTCCGCCTCGGTGAGCACCGAACTCAAGGCCGAGCCCAACTTGACGCCCCTGCTGGATATCGTCTTCCAGTTGATCACCTTTTTCATGCTGGTCATGAATTTCAGCAACGAGAATTACGATCAACGGGTCCGCCTCCCGGTCGCCGGCTCGGCCCGGCCGCTGGACGAGACCTCCAACATCGAGGATCGGCTGGTCCTCAACGTCGACGCGGACGGACATCTCCTGATGAACGGCGAGGTGCAACCGCTGCACAAGGCGATCCAGAGCATCAAGCACGAGGCCGACCTGGTCAAGCTGAACATGAAGGCCGCCAACATCAAGCTGGATGCCTCCGGCAGTCTCCCGACCACCATCGTCTTCCGTGCCGACAGGGATACGACCTCTTCCTCGGTGCTGGGCCTGATCAAGGCCTGCCAGGCCAATGGGTTCCGCAAATTCTCCTTGAAGGCGATGAGCGGCGGTTAGCGCTCGCAAGGTGCGCCTGACCACCATCTGGCTCGGGATTGCGGCGGATTTCACCGACCTTACCCATCGGTGAGGCCCTTTCAGGAGAACGATCCGTGCGAAGAAAGAAGAGGAAGTCGCGAGGAGCGGAAGAGCCGACGGTGCCGGTCGCGCCGATGCTGGACATGGCATTCCAGCTCCTGACGTTCTTCGTGCTCACCTATCGCCCGGCGCCCTCGGAGGGGCAGTTCGTGATGAACTTGCTCCCGGCACAGCCGGCGACATCGATTGCGGCCGAGGCGCCGACCGAGGCGGCGTCCGACAAGTTGCCGGCCTCGTTGCGGACCTTGCCCACGATCCTGAAGGCCGGCCCAGGTGGGACCCTTGCCACGATCAGCGTCGGCGAGCAGACCATACCCACCGACCCGGCCGCACTCGAGAAGGAACTGGACAAATACTTCCAGGACCCGAACTTACCGTTCGACCAGACCCTGCTCAAAGTCGACCCGAATCTCAGGTACTCCGAGCTGATGAAGGTCATCAACGCCTTTTCCAACTCCTTCGTCCGCGCCAAGAAGGATCCGAAAGTGAGCTTCGACGAGCTCGCCCCCGGCGAAGGCGAATGATCACGCGACCCGGCCCGGACGGAATCGCGGATTCCGAACTCCAGATTCATAATGACACTTCTCGCCGAACACCACCGGTTTCGATGCGGCTCGCGAGAGGAGCCCGGATGATGAACGGATCCGACGATCGTGACTCCTTTC
>JBKQHM010000614.1:0-17969 GCA_052148775.1 Isosphaeraceae bacterium
TTCTCGGATCTGAGCCAGAGGCGGGGTGAACGGGAGGCGGCAGTCGCCCGGAGACTGCTCGATTGGGCGAACAAACACGGTCTCCGAGTTTGGTGGGGTCAAGGCAAGAAAGACGGGTCGTTCTTTCCGATGTACGACAACAAGTTCGGAAAGAACTTCCTCTTCTCCGTCTGGACTTACGGGAGCATCGAGCTTCAGTTTCAACACATGAAAACGCCGCCGTTCGCCGAAGAAGGGAAACGGAAGGAACTCGCCCGGCGGCTTTCGGCGATCGGGGTCTCGATACCCGAAGAGTCCCTGAAGAAACGACCGACATTCGGTCTCGGCTTGCTATCGCAGCCCGGTCACCTCGATGAGTTCGTGGGAGTCTTCGACTGGATGTTGTCGGAGATCAAGCAGGTCGAGCATGTCGGGGCAACGCCTCCCTGACCTGATATTCGGAATGTGTCTGTCAGATTGGTATCAAGAAACATGCGTCCAAGGACCGACCCATGTGGATCTTCACGAAACACGGCTTCTTCAGTGCGGTCTGTGCTCGACAAGGTGACGGCAAGCACGGCAAACCCGTCGATCCTGACCGCATCATGGTTCGGGCCAGAATCCGAGGCCATCTCGTAGCCCTGAAGGAGCGATTCTCCGATCTCCTCGGTGAATACGAAATCCAAGAGTCTGGCGGGACTGATTACACCTACCGGCTATTTGTGCCAAAATCCGCGTGGACGCAGGTGGTTGCGGGTCTGGCCGAGGAAACCGATTACGACAACTTCAAGTCGGAGGTCGCCCGCCATCAGGGTCGAGCAGGAGCAGCTTACGAGCATTCGCTCCACGAGGTTTGGTCGGTGATGCACAGGTTGCAGAAATGAGGCGAGGCACGACAACCATCCACCCAGGACGGAAAAAGGCAACCTTTGGAGATTGAAGATGACATCCGACGAAGACAAACCGCTGACTCCGCAGCAGGCCCGAGAGAAACTCCAGAAAGGCATGAGGGATTACCTGGCCGGCAAGGATCCGGGACCGATTGTTTTCCGCCTGAAGCGGACCAGGAAGGCCAGCGAGACGTACCCGCTCAAACTGACTCAGCAGCAACGAGAAACGCTGCTCCGATGCACGCAACTGAGCCGGAACCTGAAGAAGAAGATCAAACAGGCCGGGAACGAGACGCAGATCGTTCCCGTCACCTGGAACGAATTGCACAAGCTCAACGACGCAGCCGGCGAAGCCTTCTATTACGCACCCAGCGCCGACAAGAAACGCCTCATGGCCATTCAGGGAAGAGTGGTCAAGTTCTTCGAGGAAGAAGACGCCGAAGTCTTCGGCTTCGCAAACCCCAAGACCCACAAACGACGCCCATCGAAAACCGACTTGTTGTTCCAGTTCAAGATCACGCTGCTGGACATCAAACCGGCGATCTGGCGACGGATTCAGGTTCCCGACTGCACCTTGGTCGATCTTCACGAGTACATCCAGGCGGCGTGCGGCTGGGAGAATTACCACCTACACCTGCTCGAGATCGACGGCGTGCGGTACAGCGAACCGGCCCCTGACGGCGATGATTTCGACCTGGACTTCGAGGACGAGACGGACATTCTCCTGAGCAAGCTGCTGCCGAAGTCGAGTCGGAAGGCTCGTTGGATTTACGAGTACGACTTCGGCGACGGCTGGCGGCACGAGGTCTTGTTCGAGGGATTCCCACCCCTCGATCCGAAGGCAAAATCCCCGATTTGTCTTGAAGGAGCACGAGCCTGCCCACCGGAAGATTGCGGCGGATCTTGGGGCTATGCCGACTACCTCGCCGCCATCGCTGATCCCCAGCACGAGGAACACGAGGAGATGCGGGAATGGCGGGGACCGTTCGACCCGGAAGCCTTCGATGCGAAAAAGGTCACGAAGGAGATGAGAAAGGTGAAGCCATGATGCGCCAAGCCCGCAAGATGTCGGAGATCATGAAGGAACTGTCGGATGCCGGTTCGCTCCGAGCCATCGTGTGCGGCGGTCCACTCCGAAGGCCCTGATCGTCCTCGCATTCTTCGACCTCATCTGGCTGGAGATTTGGGAGTGACGCCGTGGCCGAAGAGGAGAAGCTGAAGCTCGGCAAGGGGGCGGCCTTCGTCAAGAGCCGGATCAATCGGCTTCCCCAGATCGACGAGACCTGGGAGGCCGATTTCCGGGCTCTGCCCAAGCCGATCGATCAGAGCGTGACGCATTACCTCGGGATGGTCGTCACGGAGGAGGGTGACTCGCTCCTGTCCGAGTCGCACGTCCACGGCAGGCCGTCGGTCAACGATCTGGCGACCCTCCTGGCGAACGCCATGCGGCGACCACTGCACGGGGATGGCCGTCGTCCCAAACTCGTCCGTCTGCGGGGGCATCACCAGTGGCGGGAGTTGTTCCCGGTCCTGAAGGAACTGGGCGTGGACGTATCCGTGGAGAGGGAACTCCCCGGCATTGAGGAGGCGTACCGGGACCACCTCTTGCGGCTACGGGATCAGCACCGTGTCGGGATGGTCAAGCCATCCGCCAAGCAGTCGAAGATCGAGGCGATGTTCCCGGCCATCGCCCGGTATGTCTCTGACTACGGCTACGTCGAGATCGGGGATCAAGAGGGCTTCGGTTTCATCGTGCGGGCGATGGGATACGGCGGGCTGGACTTCGAGGATGACAGGGCCGAGACGCTGGCCGAGGCGATGACCGTCCTGGAGGCGGGGCTGGCCCGGTGGTTCGACGAGCAGGGCGTCGAACTCGACTAGCGTCCGAGCATGCCAGACGGGGAGAGGGACCGTCCCGCCTTCACTCCGAACCTCACCGGACCGCAACGTGTCTCTCCAGGGGTGGGTGTGAGCGGACCATAGCCGGAGTTTGCGGCAATGTCCTCTTGTGGGGCTCGCGCCCGTGTATGAGAAGCAGATCGAGAAGCTCGTTTAATCGAGGACGAGCGGGCTTCTCTTGATGATGAGGTCACAAATCCTGGTACGAATCAGTCCCACCAGATCTTCGGTCGAAGTCAGATTCTCGATATCCTGCCTAGTTATGATAATTACGCGAATGCCTTTAATCAAGGCGGTGGAAGCGTGGTCATGCGCTCCCGTCAAGGTGGCCGGATCGCCCGTGATCCCCTGCCAGGCGATGAGGATGCCGAAATCCAGGGCCCTCCTCTCTATCTTGGAGATGAAGACCTGGAGTTCACGGCTCCCTATCGGATGGAGACTGCTCTTGCATTCCACAGGAATCCATGTGTTCAGCGAGATCAGACCCTTGGCATGCTTGTTGTTCCAGATGACCAAGTCCAGTTCCTCCGAGCGGAAGACGCTGATCGAATTCCGCCGGATCTGGGGCACGCCCGGAACTTTGGAGAAGAGATAAACGATCAGATCTTCGAAGATCTGGCCTTTTTCATCGTTTGTGCCGGCGTTGTCGGCCCTTTTCAAATATCGGCTAATCGTATGGCGAGAGTATGCTGGCATCCTGGCCCCTCATCGTGACATTCTCGTTCCTCGTGCTGCGGAGGAGGTCGCCTAGTCCCGCGTCCCTCAATCCTTCGATGAACTCCTCCGCGGACAGGACCATGATCCTGGGGTCGTATGAGCTGCCGTAGAGGATCGCCGGTTTCGCTTCGAGATAGATCAGCAGACATCCTGGTGATCTCGTTTCATCGAGCAGCGTGGAGACGCCCTGGATCGTTCTCTCCAGGTCCTTTCTGCTCGTCAAGTGCTTTTTCACCTCGATGATCAGCGGATTGCCGATCCAAGGTTCCAGGTCGTTGGACCAGACCGCGAGATCCGCGATCCGTCGCTTCCCCATCCTGGACTGTTTCGCCAAGGTTGATATGCCGCTTTCCTGGATCGCCTCGTAGATGACTTCGATCAGATCCGCCTCGCGAATCTCGTCACCCTCACGCAAGAGTTTCAACCGGCTTTTCAGCCTGTCGGCCTTCTCTCCGATCGGATGCGTCTCCCGCCCCTCCGGGATTTCCGAGTCCGGCTTTGTGTCCGGGGTCGATAAGAGTTGGTCGAGGCCAAACTCGATAGCCTCCCGATTACCGGGATCTGTCCTGAGATACGTCAGGCCGGCGATGGAAGGCGGCATGAGACCTTCGTGGGGGGCGAGAACGAGCACGTGCTTGCGCAACCCGGTCGCCATTCCCAGTTCAAACAGCACATCCTCGTTGATTTTGCCTTCTCCCATGACAGCGATGACGTAGTCGGCCCGATTGATCGACTTGCGGAGCAGTTCGTAGATGCTCTGTCCCGTCGCCGTGTCGTCGAGGCGAATGGTCTCCAGCCCCCGTTCCTTGAGGATCTGGAGTATCAAGTTCGTATCGATCGAGAGGGGCGCGGAGACGAAAGCCGATTGTCTCTTGGGCTTGGTAGCGACTCTCGTCTCTCCCGTCGTCTTCTTGCTCACCATCTCGTTTTCTCCCGGGGGCACATGGCCTTCTCTCGGACAGCGGTGGGATTTCGATGCCCTGTCCCTCCAAACAAACCAGCGAGGTCGGCTTGTCGGGGTCTGGACGAAAACCCATCACCAGCCGCTTTCTCAGCCCCTCCGCTTCCGTTCCAGCGGCCAAGGATGCGTTAGAAACGACTCGGACAGGATCGGTCGCATCGACCGCGTCACTCCACCTCGTGCACGTCGTGCAGGACGCCCCTCGGGATGCAGACGGTCAGGACCGTCAGTTTGCCGACGGCCTTGTGCTTCACGCCCCTCGGCACGTAGACGACCACGCCCTTGTGGAGCTCGATCTCCTCGTCGTCGAGGACCATCGTGCCCTCGCCGTCGATCACGTAATAGAACTCATCGGTCCGCTCGTGGTAGTGCAGCTTGGCGTCGTCGATCTCGACGTGGTGCACCTCTCCGGCGGCCCCGTCCGCTTCTTCGATGAGCGGGCGGATCTGGCCGCAGGTCTCGGCCCAGGGCTCGACCTCGGCGGGATCGCGACGCAGGAATCCGGCGACTGTGCTCATGGCCTGCTCCTTGTTGCGGGGTATCTACGGTCATCATCGCGTCCGATCCGTCCGATGGCTGGCATGGGCTGAAACGACGTGCCGGAGGACGAATCGAGGTGATCAACGGCCTGGAGTTCAATGGCCTCGGCGTTGATCCGGCGAGGCCGATACCAGGATCTCGAGGTTCATGCGATCGCCGATCTCCGCGAGCCCGGTCTCCCATCCTTGCCCGGCCTTGCCCGGCGGCACGACGACCCGCGCCGTCATGGAGAACAGGGGCGATCCCGTGGTGGGCGCCGGGATCGTCTCCGAGTCCACCGACTCGATGTTGACCCCTCGCTCCGAGAGATAGTGCGCGACCTCGTGGATAATCCCCTCGTGGTCGGCGCCGTGGACCTCGATCCGGTACGGTAGCCAGCCGGGATGGGCCTCGGCGTAGGTGCGGCCGGTCGGCGTGGTCGTCACCTTGTAGCCCTGGGCGGTCAGGGTCTCCAGGTCGGCGTCCAGGCCGGCAAGACGGTCCTCCGGGATGGACACGAGCATCAGGACGGCGAACTCGCCGCCCAGGCGGGTCATGCGGCTGGTTTCGACGTTGCCACCCCGGTCGAGCAGCAGCCCGGTCATCCGATCCACGATGCCAATGCGATCCGGTCCGGTCAGGGTCAGGACAAAGTTCTTCTGCATGGAGTGGGCCCCGTCCGAGTTGGGTTGCGGAACGATGCGACCGCCAATATCGCCGGGCAACCCAGCCGACGTTTCGAGGTCGTTCCCGATCGAGATTCCGTCCCGCTATCTTATCCCCGCCGGAAGCCCCGAATCCACTCTGCCTCCCGGATCATGCGAGGACCGGACCATTCGTTTCTCGCTCTTACCCGCTCGGAATTGGTGTCACCGGCATTTCAGGCTGGTGGCGAGTCGTCCCCGGAGCGTGATCGTTGCATGATAGGCGTGATGGATCAAAGAATCCAAGTCACCACGGAGGCATTGCGTCGTAATGATAGGGTAACCTAACCCTGGATTGCGAGCGATCATGATTCATCACGCGAAAATCCTGATCTCGATGGCGTTGATCCTCTTGGGAGTGGGTGCCGAACTTTCTGCGGGAGAAATCCATATCCGCTATGGGCCTGATGCCCCTGAGAAGTTGGCCGCCGCGAATGAGGTTTACTACGAGGGCGTTCTGAATCTCTACCACAATCATCCGGCCGCATTTGAGCACGATCATCCGTTCTACGTGAAGATGTTCGACGATCCCACGATGCTGGACAAACTCGTCCGTCGCTGGGAATCCCATGAACAGCGGTTCGAGTACTGGCATAACTGCCTTTGGAAGGTCCTCGATGGGTACGAGGTGTCCCAGCAAGGTCTGACGCCTCCGGGCCAAATCCTCCCGCCTCCTTCCGGGACTTCGGGGGTCGGGGCCCAAGGGGGCGGTGGAAGCGGCAACGGAGGTATTGGTGCGCAGAGTGTCCCGGAACCATCCACGATCGTCTTGTGCCTCACCGGCCTCCTGGTCGGACTGGGCGCCTGGCTGTCACGCTGGAAAGCCCGATTGACGTGAGAGTGGACCGGGCGCCGGGATGTGAGGCCGACTCCCCCCCGAATTCGGGCTTTCCCTGACATCCTTCGGACCAGCGAAAACCCGTTCGCCAACGCACGCGACCGCATCCAAGGACCTGAATCGATCGCGAACCCGGCTGATCCGCCGGGAGTCCGCGTCCAGGACATCCCGATGAGATTGCCCCGGGGAATCTCCGGCCGCGCGAACCCTATCATGAACAAGCTCGTAGGTTGCTCTGCGAGCACCAATCCTTCGGGCCGTCCCGAGCCGGTACTCGCAGAGCACCCTAAACAGCGTCCAAATCCGGTTACCGGCGCGCACCACCTCGTTTTTTTTGATTCTCGCATCACCTTGTTGCGAAAAGACTTCAGGAGACCGTCACCCGAAATCCGCGATAGGTGCATTCATGAAATTTGAAAACGGCGCCATCTTATTATTAGGGGATCGTGCGCAAACTCGACCAACATGGGTCAAGGTCCGTTGACAAGCGACATCTCAGGAAACCGATGGGGTCGGCCGACTCATCACATGCACCGGGCCGAGACAACCCAGTCCGCGCCGCCTGCGACCCGGCCCGTTCGCGGTGTCGCGACGAACTCATTCCTGGCCATGGAGATCGGGAAGGACGACCCGTCGAAACCTTGCACAAGAGTGCAAACCAGCGCAATGAACCTAGTTGGGCGATGCACCCACTCGTGAAAGCCGAACCAGCCGGAAATCCCACCCCGTAACGACATGACTCGATGGATTGAGGATTCTGCGACCCAGACCGGTCTTGCGGTCGGTTGACCGGACCACGGCGCTCTACAACAATAAGGTTCCCGCAACGTCCCGACGGCACCGAACGAGCACCACCGCCCCATGACCTCAGCAACGATCTCCGCCCCATCGGTGAAAGTCACGCCACGCGTCATCTCGGACCTGATCGCGATCCTCGGCGAGGACAATGTCCTCAACCGCCGCGAGGAGCGGATGGTCTACGAGTGCGACGGCTATGTCGTCGAGAAGAGCGTGCCCGACGTGGTCGTCTTCCCCACGTCGACCGAGCAGGTCGTGGACGTGGTGAAGCTCTGCCATCGCAACGGCATCCCCTTCGTGCCCCGAGGCGCCGGGACCAGCCTTGCCGGCGGCACCCTCACCGTCGGCGGCGGGATCATGATCTGCCTGACCCGGATGAAGCGCATCCTCGAAGTCAGCCTCCGCGACCGGTATGCGATCGTCGAGTCGGGCGTCGTCAACATCTGGCTGACCCGCGCGCTGGCCGGCACCGGCTTCCATTACGCCCCGGACCCGTCCAGCCAGGGGGCCTGCACCATCGGCGGCAACGTCGCGACCAACTCGGGCGGCCCGCATACGCTCAAGTACGGCGTGACCGTCAACCACATCAAGGGCGCGACGCTCGTCATGCCCGACGGCACCCTGGTCGAGACCGGCGGTATCACCGAGGATAACCCCGGCTACGACCTTACCGGCCTGGTCGTCGGCAACGAGGGAACCTTCGGCATCGTCACCAAGGCGGTCGTCAACCTGACGCGCGACCCCGAGGCCGGCCGGACCCTCCTGGGCGTCTTCGACTCGGTCGACTCGGCCACCGAGACCGTCAGCGGAATCATCGCCGCCGGCATCGTACCGGCCGCCCTGGAAATGCTCGACAACCTCATGATCCGCGCCGTGGAACAGGCCTTCGGCTTCGGTTTCCCCACCGAGGCCGGCGCCGTGCTGATCATCGAGGTCGACGGGCTCGACGCCGGGCTCGACCGCGAGGCCCAGGCCATCTCCGAGATCGTCCAGGCCCACAAGGGACGCATCGAGAAATCCATCACCTGGCGGACCCGCAAGGAACCCGAGTACGTCGCCATCTGGAAGAGCCGGAAGTCGGCCTTCGGCGCCATCGGACGCCTCAGCCCCACCTATTGCACCCAGGACGGCGTCGTCCCCCGGACCAAGCTGCCGCACATCCTCCGGTTCATCACCGACGTCGGCCAGCGGCATAACCTCCGGATCGCCAACGTCTTCCACGCCGGGGACGGGAACATCCACCCCATCCTCCTCTTCGACGAACGCGACGCCGAACAGGTGAAACGCGTCTTCCTGGCGAGCCACGAGATCCTCGACGAATGCATCAACGTCGGCGGCAGCGTCACCGGCGAGCACGGCATCGGCGTCGAGAAGATGGAGTTCATGCCCAAGCTCTTCACCCCGCAAGACCTCGCGGCCATGGTCGCCCTGCGGAATACCTTCAACCCGGACGGCATGTGCAACCCGTTCAAGATGCTCCCCGGCGGCGCCGGCTGCATCGAGCGGAAGAGCCCGGGGCATGCGGCCCCTGCCTGACCAGCCAAGGTCTCCGACCGGTCCAGGAGGCTCGAACCGGTACGACATTCGCGCGATCGAACGGACCAGCTATCCTGGAACTCAGTATCTTGACCGAAACCCAGTGTCTCACCCCGGGAGTCAGCCCACAGTGGCCAAGCGGCCTCGATTCTCGCGATGGCGACGGCTCCCGCCGGTCTTCCGGACGGGCGAGCACCGGCCGATCGGGGCGGGCAACGAGCTCGACCGGATCATCCTCTATCTGCCCACCCGTCTCCTCGACCTGGCCGAGGTCCTCGCCGAGAAGGCGGGGATCCCGGCCGTCCAGGATTATTGCTCCCACCTGCTGGCGCGGGCCATCGAGGCCGAGCAGGTCCAGCGCAAGGTGTCCGGAATCGAGGCGCGGCGAGGGGCCCTCGAAGGTTTGCGGGAGATCGCCGAGGATCCCGGCTATCTCGCGGAATGGCAGGCGCGATCCGATCTGAAGCCGGAGCTGCCCAGGCCCGGTGCGAATCCCCAGGCCGCGAGTCCGCCCTTGCCACACGCGGGCGAGACCATCACGGTCGACCTCATCCTGGCCGACGGAGACGTGACCTCGATGGAACCAGCAGGCGATGAGGATTCCGACGAAATCGGAGAGGGACCTTCTTCCGAACATCGGCCCGGATCAAACCGGGAGCCCGGCGACCTCGGCGGCGGCGATGACCCGGTCCGCGTCTCGATCCCCACGGCTCCCAGACCGACGATCCGGGTCGCCAGCGATCGGCCGGCGCTGGAGGTGCTCTGGCGGCACGTCGGCACCGACGGAGACGACGCGGGTTTCCTCCCTGGCCTGCGCCGGGGGGTACCCGTGTCGGCCAGCAAGGTCTCCGAGCTGCTCCACGCCCTCGGCCAACTGGAAGAGGAGCATCGCGGCGCCACGATGCTCGACCGTCGCATGACCCATGCCTTGCACCGCCTGGCCCTCGAGTCGCAAGTGCTGCTGACCGACGCATGGCCCGGCGTCTTCGATGACCGCATGATCGCCGCGATCCGGTCCGTCCAGGAGGCCGTCGAACGCATCCTCTCGGGCCAGGATATCCGCTACTATTCCAATCCCACGCAATAGCCTTCGGAGTCAACGCTTTGACAGCGACCGCGCAACCGACGTGGCCCGATCCCCCTTCGGCCGGCCCGATCGGTGACGGCCGGGCGGCCCTGGCGTCGTATCGGCCCGAGGACGTCGAGCCGCTCTGCCAGCTCGTCCGCGAGCAGGCGGGGCTGGGCCACGCCCTCTACCCGCAAGGGGGCGGCACCGCGCTCGATTACGGCGGCATCCCCAGCCGTCCGGGCGTGGTCGTCGACACCCGGGGCCTCGACCGCCTGATCGATTACCCGTTCGCCGACATGACGATCACCGTCCAGGCCGGCATGACCCTCGCGGCCCTCCGGGCGATCCTGGCCGAGAAGCATCAGCGGGTGCTCGTCGAAGCACCCCAGCCCGACCGGGCCACGCTGGGCGGCATTTATGCGACCAATACGACCGGCCCGAGGCGCTTCTCCGCCGGACGCCCGCGCGACCAGATCATCGGGGTCAGCTTCGTGACGTCGAGCGGCGAGGTCGTCAAGGGGGGTGGGAGGGTCGTCAAGAACGTCGCCGGCTACGACTTCCCCAAGCTGCTGACCGGCTCCATGGGCACGCTCGGCATCATCACCCAGTTGACCGTCAAGGTCCGCCCGATCCCCGAAGCCTCCGCGATCGCCTGGGTCCCGTTCGCCAATCCGGATCAACTCGCCGCCGCACTCGACGGCCTGAACATGTCCGGGACCCGACCAATGGCCCTGGAGCTCCTCAACAGCCCGGCGGCCCGGGCCGTGGGGCAATCGCTCGGATTACCGGCCGATCACGCCGTCCTGGCCATCGGAATCGAAGACAACGCCGAGTCGGTGCGCTGGCAGATCGATCGACTGAAAACCGAAGTCGGCCGGGCCGACCTCGTGGTCGTCGAGGGCGAACAGACGAGGCCGCTCTGGGATGCTCTCACCGAGTTCCAGGCCGCATCCCCCGGACCGATCAGCTTCGTCGCCAATATCAGGCCCTCGTCGGTCGCGGCGTTCGTGGCAGGGCTCGCCCAGGAGCATTGGTCGGTCCAGGCCCATGCCGGAAACGGGATCGTCCGCGCCCACGGACTGGGCGACTGGACCCTCGACGCGTCGGCCCGCGAGATCGAACCGCTACGTCGCAAGGCCGTGGCCGACGGCGGCAACCTGATCCTCGCCCGATGCCCGGGCGATTGGAAGGAACGCCTACGCGTCTGGGGCGAACCCCGAGCCGACTGGGCCCTCGCCGAACGCGTCCGGGCCGCCCTCGATCCCCACGTCGCCATGAATCCCGGCCGATTCCTCCCGTAGGCGAGGTCGCAAAGCCGGACCGACGAGTTTTGGGGTTGATAGGCACGAAGAAACCGGATTATAACCAGACTCGCCTCGACGGGAGATCCGATAGCGCAAGCGAGAAGGTGTAACGATCATGGCGGAGGGAGCGGGGGGAACCGCGGCGGGGTGCCGCGTCGATCTGACGGGCCGAGTCGCGCTGGTGACGGGTGCGTCGCGTGGCATCGGCCAGGCGATCGCGGTGCGGCTGGCGGCCTGCGGCGCGTCGATCGCCGGCGTGGCGCGCAGTCTCGACGGGCTGGAATCGACCCTCAAGGCCATCCGAGAGGCCGGGGGGACCGCCGAGGGTTACGCGGCCAATGTCGCCGATCCGGCCGAAGTCGAGCGGGTCGTCGACGAAATCGAGGCGAAATTCCAGCGAATCGATGTCCTGGTCAACAATGCCGGAGTGACGCGCGACGGCCTGATGCTCCGCATGGAAGACAAGGCCTGGGACGACGTGATCGATACCAACCTCAAGGGGACGTTCCTCTTCTGCCGCGCGGTCGGCGCCCGGATGATCCGTGCGCGGTTCGGTCGGATCGTCAACATCAGCAGCATCGCGGGCCTGGTCGGCAATCCGGGCCAGGCCAACTATGCGGCGAGCAAGGCGGGCGTCATCGGCTTCAGCAAGACGGTGGCCCGCGAACTGGCATCGCGCGGGATCACGGTCAACGTCGTGGCCCCCGGCTTCATCACCACCGACATGACCAACGTGCTGCCGGACAAGATCAAAACCGAAGTGAAGGAGCGCGTACCCGTACGACGGTTCGGGACTCCGGACGATATCGCCGACCTGGTCTGTTATCTGGCGAGCCCCAGCGCCAGCTATCTCACCGGACAGGTCATCGCCGTCGATGGCGGACTGACCGCGTGAAGATCGGAACCGACCCGACCAACCGAACCCGAGGACCCGTGGTCCCTGCCACTCAGTCCCGTCCACTCGACGCGTCGACGCTCGCCCTCGAATCCGGGGACGGACGTCCGATGGACATTTGGGATGCGGAATGCTAAGTTGAGTCGTTCTTGCGAAAACAGGGTGGCTGCGGCGTGGTCTACACCATCAAGCCCGCGGCCGTCGCCTTGAGCCAATTCATCCGGGGAAGATCGCCCAGACCCGCCTCGATCCGTCGGCTTCATGAAGGGCCGAACGGATGGGAGAGGAGGGAGGACTGGGTCGTCTGACTCGGTTGCGACGCCGGAGTCCATGGGTCCCGAGTGTCACGATTGAGACCATGAAACAGTGATCGAGTAGCCAGTAGGCCAGGAGGTCCGCCCGTGTCCGTGGAAGAGCGTGTCATCGAAATCGTCAGTGAGCAGATGGGAGTCTCCAAGGATCAGGTCAACCGGGAGACCTCCTTCGTCAACGACCTCGGCGCCGATTCGCTCGACACCGTGGAGTTGGTGATGGAGTTCGAAGAGGAGTTCGACATCACCATCCCCGACGAGGAAGCCGAGAAGATCCAGACCGTCGGCCAGGCGATCAGTTATATTGAAGAGCATACACACACCAAGTAGGTCCGCCCGGTCCGAGGCTCGATCGAATGATCGCGGACGCGGCCAGGGTCTCGACCCCGGCCGGGCTCGGACCGGTGCGCATCGCGGTTCCCCAACCCCCACCCCGAAGGCGATTTAACAAGCAGAAGCAACATGGGACATCCACGCCGCGTCGTCATCACCGGAATGGGGGTGGTCACGTCGCTAGGCGACAGCCTGGATCAGTTCTGGTCCGCGCTGTGCGCCGGCCAGAGCGGCGTCGTGCCGCTGACGTTGTTCGATACCTCCGAGTTCAAGGTCCGGTTCGGCGGCCAGGTCCTCGACTGGGACCCGGCGGCCCGTTTCGGGGTCAAGGAGGCGCGCCACCTGGACCGCTTCGCACAGTTCGCCCTGGCCGCGGCGATCTCGGCGGTGCAGGATTCGGGCATCGACTTCTCGAAGTTGCCGCCGGATCAGTGCGGGGTGATGATTGGTTCGGGGATCGGCGGGCTCAGCGAGTTCGAGACCCAGCATTCCACCATGATACACAAGGGCCCCTCGCGGATCAGCCCGTTCACCATCCCCAAGCTGATGGTCAATGCCGGCAGCGGCCAGATCTCGATCCGATGGGGCCTGCAAGGGCCCTGCTCGGCGATCGCCACGGCCTGCGCCTCGGCGACCAACGCGATCGGCGACGCCCTCAAGCTGATCCAGACCGGCTGGGCCGACGTCATGATCACCGGCGGCAGCGAGGCGGCGATCACCCACATGGGACTGGGCGGATTCGCCGCGATGCGCGCCCTCTCGACCCGCAATGACGACCCGACGCGCGCCAGCCGCCCCTTCGACCGCGATCGCGACGGCTTCGTCCTGGCCGAAGGGGCCGGCGTGCTGATCATCGAGGCCGAAGAAGTGGCCCTTCAGCGCGGGGCGCGGATCTACGCCGAATTGCTGGGCTACGGCATGTCGGCCGACGGCTGGCACATCACGGCCCCCGACGAGGAAGGCCGGGGCGCCGCCCGCGCCATGAGGCGTTGCCTCGCCGACGCCCGGCTCAACCCCGAGGACGTGGAGTACATCAACGCCCACGGGACCAGCACCCCGCTGGGCGACATGGCCGAGACCATCGCCATGAAGCACGTCTTCGGCGACTACGCACGCCGGCTCCAGATCTCCAGCACCAAGAGCCAGCTCGGCCACCTCCTGGGCGCATCCGGCGGCGTCGAGCTGATCGCCTCCGCCCTGGCCATCGAGACCGGAGTGCTCCCCCCGACCATCAACCTCGACCACCCCGGAGAAGGATGCGATCTGGACTATATTCCCAACGTCGCCCGCGAGGCGCGCGTCGACTGCGTCATGTCCAACAGCTTCGGTTTCGGCGGGCATAACGCCAGCTTGCTGATCGGACGCTATCAGTCCTCGTCACCGAACTGAGATGACGGGGGCCGATCCGTCAGGTTTACGCTCGCCTTACGGTCTATTCCTGTAACGCGCCGACGCGTACGATCGGGATTCCGCCCGGCCATCGACAGCGGGCGAGCGGGCTTCTCGTATCGATCGGTCTTCCTCAACAGATCTCATCGGCAAGGCACTTTCGGATGAATCCACCGGATTGGCGCGATATGGCCCTGGAGGCCGGAGTCCTGCGCGAGGACGTGTCGGATGGCAGCCGCATCGTGCTCTGGCTGCCCGGCGAGCAAGACGGGGCGTTCCAGAACTGGGAGCGGGTCGGCACCGCGGCTCGAGCCGAGGTCAACGCGGAGCAGGGGTTGTGCTCCATCGCGGCCACGTCGGTCCCGGCACGGCAGCGGGTCAAGGGCACGCTGGGAAAACTCCTGGGCCGCCTGCGCGCGGCGAAGACGAGCCGGTCGCTCCTCCTCCCGGGCGGCGACCTGGCCGAGCCCTGCGGCGAACGCAATACCGACCTGCTGCTGGTCTGGGCCGAGGATCAGAACGAGCCCCTCGATAAGGGCCGGATCCAATCCCGATGGCCCGAGGCCCAGCGCTTCCGGAAACTCGGGCACAACCTGTTCCTGGTCGGATTGCCCGTCCAACAAAAGCCGGCCGCCCCGGTGCCGCCGGTGACCCCGCCGCCCCCGGACGTCTCGCCCCGGCAGCACGCCGAACAGTTGCTGGCCGCCGCGCGACAGGAGGGGGATCGGCGCAAGGAAGTCTCGGCACTGACCGACCTGGCCATCATCATCCTGACCGAAGGGGACCCCCGCGGCGCCATCGCCCTGTTCGAACAGGCGCTGACCCTGTCGCGCCCGCTCGGCGACCCCGCCCGGGAATGCGACATCATGGGCAACCTGGGGATGGCCCTCCTGCACGCCCAGCAGCCGGCACGGGCTCGCCCGATGTTCGAACGCGGACTCGCCCATGCCCGATCGACGGGCGATCCCATGGCGGAGAAAGTCGCGCTCGAACGGCTCGGATTGGCCTCATCCAGCGTGGGCGACTCCCAGGCGGCCCTGTCCTTCTACGAGCAGGCACTCACCCTGGCCCGTCAAGTCGGCGACAAGCAACAGGAAGCCAACCTGCTCTGGTTCCAGGGGATCCAGCTCGCCGAGCTCGGCCATCGCGACGCCGCGATCGCCAAGGCCCAGGATTCCATCGCCCTCTTCACCAAGCTGGGAAAGCCGCAGGCCAGTTGGTACGGGGCCTACTTGCAGAAGTATCGCATGGGGCTGTTCGATACCTGGCCGACCCCCGCGACGGCCGGCGTCGCCGCGGGTCCGCAAGCCTACCTCGGCGGCGCGCTCGTCGCCGGAGTCATGGCCGGTCCGCAAGCCGGAGAATCCGCGACCCCGAAGTCCACGACCGGCCCCGGCCTGCTCCGCATGGCCCTTTCCGCCACCAAGGCCATGGCGCAGTTTGCCGGCTCGGGCTTCAAGACGACCCCGCTCGAAGTCCAGCGCCAGCGGCTCCAGGTCTGCTCCACCTGCGAGTACCACACCGGCATCCGTTGCAAGGTCTGCGGCTGCTTCACCACGGCCAAGAGCAAGCTCCTTCAGGAATCCTGCCCGATCGGCAAATGGCCGGCATGATCTCGCGGAGGCCGGAGACCCCGTCGGACCAGTCCTCAACGGACGCCCCACTCCCAGAGGCCGATTGCGGTCTTCTCGTCGGGAGGAGGGGGCAACCTGATCCGTAATCGCCTCGGCGCAGACGGATGGCAAGAGATGGGCATGAGCATGCGTGTGCCAAATTGGTATCGACCGTGATAGCGTGTTTTCTCCGATGATCTTGCCGGTTTCCTGCAGACGGGAGCCCGATCGCCCTATAATGAGTGGTCGCCGCGTGCGATTCGGATCGGCGGAGCCACGACCGAGTCCCGAGGAATCGGGCCGGGACAGCGGCCGCTCGATGGTCGATATTCAAGCGTTTCTCTTTCGGTAGCAGCGACTTATGATAACCCCTGACTCGATCGGCGACCGTGCGTCGTCGATCCAATTGACTCCGGCGGAAATCCAGCGGTATGCGCGGCACCTCATCATGCCCGAGGTGGCGATGGCCGGCCAGAAGCGGCTGAAGGCCGCCAAGGTGCTCTGCATCGGCACCGGCGGGCTGGGCGCACCGCTATCGTTGTACCTGGCCGCGGCGGGCGTCGGCACGCTCGGGCTGGCCGATTTCGACGTCGTCGACGTCTCGAACCTCCAGCGCCAGATCATCCACTTCACCGGCGACGTGGGCCGCCCCAAGATCGATAGCGCCGAGGAGAAACTCCGGGCGATCAACCCGGACCTGATCGTCCGCCGGCACGAGCACGCGGTCGATAGCTCCAACGCCCTGGAGCTCTTCGCCGACTACGACGTGATCGTCGACGGAACGGATAACTTCCCGACGCGATACCTGGTCAACGACGCCTGCGTCCTGCTGGGGAAGCCGAACGTCTACGGCTCGATCTTCCGCTTCGACGGCCAGGCGACGGTCTTCGCCCCGCCGGAAGGCCCGTGCTACCGATGCCTCTACCCCGAGCCGCCGCCCCCGGACCTCGTCCCCAACTGCGCCGAGGGGGGCGTACTGGGCATCCTGCCGGGTCTGATCGGGGTGATCCAGGCGACCGAGACCGTCAAGCTGATCCTGGGCACCGGCAAGCCGCTGGTCGGCCGGCTCCTGCTCTACGACGCCCTGGAAATGACCTTCCGCGAGACGAAGGTCCGCAAGAATCCCCGATGCCCCATCTGCGGACCCAACCCGACCATCCGCGGCCTCATCGATTACCAGGAGTTCTGCGGCGTCCGCGGGGTCGAGTCCGCGCCCGGCCACAACGCAGCCGGTGATGAGATCGAGCCGATCGAGCTCAAGGCCCTCCTGGATCGGGGAGATCGGACCTTGATCCTGGATGTCCGCAACCCCGAGGAAATCGCCATCTGCCGGATCGCCGGCTCAACCGTGATCCCTCTCCCCGAACTCCCCGGCCGACTCGGCGAACTCGACCCGAACGTTCCCATGGTCGTCCACTGCAAGAGCGGCGTCCGCAGCGCGAAAGCGATCGCGTTGCTCCAGTCCGCCGGCTTTTCCCGGCTCAGGAACCTCAAAGGGGGCATCCTCGCCTGGGCGAAGGAAGTCGATCCAAGCCTGCCAACCTATTGATGTGGCGGGTATTGTATGATCCTCCCCCCTTGTTGGGGAGGTCCCGCTCAGCCGGGTGGCGGTGAAAGAACCCCCATCCGGCCCTTCGGACCACATTCCCCACGGTAGGGGGAAGGAAACTCACACCTGTCTGACTTCCGCCGTCTTCTGCGTTTGCTCCAGTCGCATGTGGTGCCAGACCAGGTCCATCAATCCCCGGGGATTCTCGATTCCCAGGAGGTAGGCTTTCGGCAGCGTGTGTTCGGACGAGATCAGGACAAGATTGCCGATGCCGAGCCAATCTCCGATCATGCTCTGCTGGATGTAGACATCTTTGAGGCGGATCAGCTCGATCTGGTCCACGCGGCGGCGGAAGAAGCCGGTGGTGACGAACAGCCGACGCGTCGTCAGCCGGTAGTGATGCCCGCGAGAGGCCCGAAGATAGCGGAATCCGAGATTCAGCCAGTACAGCGCCAGGCCGACGCCGAGCCCGAGGGCCCAGATCGACGAGACGTGGTTGCTGGTGCCCCATGTCCGGAAGGCCACGTAAAGCCAGGCGAGTGTGAGCAATCCGCCGATCAGCATCCGTCCGATAAAGTTCTTGGGGGAGTAGTATCCTTCCCAGACTGTCTCCTCTCCCTCAACTCCGGGACCGGCCGCCTCGGAAGCATGAGCTTCGCCATTGG
>JBKQHM010000615.1:0-11838 GCA_052148775.1 Isosphaeraceae bacterium
GGACGCCGGTTCCGCAACTTATCGAAAGAGAGAGAAGAAGGGGGGGGTGGAAGGTGATAAGACCTTCTACTTCGGGGAACACGCCGAACTGATGATGGGGGCCCAGAATATCGATTTGAAGACTCAACCCCCCCCGGACCTCGCGATCGAGGTCGAAGTCAGTCATTCAGCGGATGACGCTGTCATCGTCTGGGGCAGGCTGGGTGTACCGGAAGTCTGGCGTTTCGATCCCATTCAGGAGGAAGTCGGGTTCTGGTTGAGGCGTCCGGATGGAACTTACGAGCGGCCCGACCATAGCCGTGCATTCCCGGTGCTCGCGGCGGCCGACGTGCTCGAGCAGATGAAACTGGCAGATCGGCTTGGTGCCGGGAAATGGCATGCGGGACTCGCTGCGTGGGTCCACAAAGTGATTCTTCCCAGGGTCGACAAGGGCGGGACGAGGAGGCGTCGGGGAGGGCGTTGACGAGAATGGTGGAAGTCCGGCGTCCAGGCGTGTTCGTAGACCAGAGTGTTCCTTCGCCGCCTGGATTTCAGTTGTTGGAGCGATGTTGGGCCCGAACATGAGCGATCAATCCCGGGCCTGCGCGAAAGGGACGCACTTCGATCAAAACGACTCCGAACCCGTCGGAGGCATTACATGGTGAGGGACCCGGAGTGGGAGCAGCACGAGGATCCCGTCGGCCTGCCCCAAGGCGAGCTCGACGACGAGCAACTGGCCGCGCTCAAAGCCGAGTTCGAACCCGGTGAGCGCGTCCTGTGGTCGGAGCGAGCGGGCCCGCCCCCCTCGCCGACGGTGGGCGTCTTTCCGGCCTTCTTCGCGTCGGTCCTCTGCGGAGCCAGCGGTTTTGCGCTGATGGTCGTGTTCGGGATTTTCGGCCTTCGCGCGATGAGTCCGGCGGAGATGGCATTTTTCCTCGGGCTGCCCCCGGCCGCACTCGGAGTCGTGACCGGGATCGGCCTACTCTCTAGGTGGATGCAGCACCTACGTACCCGATGGAACCTGGCTCATACTTTCTATGCCTTGACGGATCGTCGGGCGATGGTGGGATCGGATGCGCGCGTGCCCGGTGAAATTGCGATCGGCTACTTTACTTCCGACATGTTCGATGCCACACTCTGCGTCGAGTATCGCGACGGCTCGGGTGACGTGTTCTTCGTCCGGGACGGAGACGTCGCCTGGCCGGAATGGGGTTTCCGAGGGATCTCGCGGGCGAAGCGAGTCGAAGGGCTGGTGCGACGCGTCCTGCTCGGAGTCGGCCCGGAGCACAGCCCCGAGGATGGTGCGGGTCGCGGTCCCTCGCAATAATTGATCCCGGCGGGCGATCGATCGCCGGCCTCTCCTCTTCTTTGATAAGGGCCTCCCATGAGCGGCAGCCATCCCCACAACTACCCGAAATTGCACAATGCGATGTGGCCCGGCCTGGTCGGCAAGGGGAGCCCGGGCGCGGAGCCGACCATCGACCTGGATACCATGCTCGACCTGACCGCCGCAGCCGAGGTCGACGGCGTCAAGTTCGACGGCGTGGATATCTTCCTCTACGAACCGCACATCAACATCGATATCAGCCAGGACGATCTCAGGAAAGTGGCCGACAAGATCGCTCGCAAGGGCTTCGTGGTCGGGTCCGTGGTCGCGCCGGTCTGGTTCGACGGCTCTGCGATGGGCGACGAAACCCAGCGGGCGAATTACCTCGCCGCTATTAAGAAGGCATGCGGGATTGCCAGGTCGCTTCGCGAGATGGGGATGAGACCCAACGGGGTCGTTCGCATCGATACTGCCACTCCGGTCGCGGAATGGGCCAAGGATCCGGTCGGCAATCAGGCCAAGGTCGCGGAGACGATCAAGCAGGCCGCGGCCATCGCGCGGGATCACGGCGAACGACTGGCGGCCGAGGGGGAGATCTGCTGGGGAGGGATGCACTCCTGGCGCACCATGGTCGACCTGCTCGAGCGGGTGGGCGAACCCGAGACGGTCGGGTTCCAGGCCGACATGGCGCATACGCTCCTCTACACCCTGGGCGAGAACGCCCCCGAGGATCGGATTCTCCCCAAGGACTTCGAGTGGCACGACCCTACGACGCTCGACGCGGCGCTAAAGACCTTGACGGCTTCGTTGCGTCCCTGGACGATCGACTTCCATGTCGCCCAGAACGACGCGACCGTGTTCGGCTCGGGCACGCACGACCACACCGGGCGGCACTGCCTGGCGACCGACCCGAACGGCAAGCTCGACATCCCGCATCATGCCGGCTTCTGGCTCCGCGACGAGAGCGGCCTGTTGACGAAGAAGTGCCGGCACATCTGCTGGGACGGTTGCATGTTCCCCAACGATGTCATGATGCAGGCGCAGACCTGGAACGACATCCTGGCCGTCATGATCCAGGTCCAGGATGCGCACGGCTGGCGTGAATGAACGTCCCCGATATTCTGTGGGATGTCTCGTAAGACTTTATCTTTGTGGGGTGCTTTGTGAGTAGCGATCGTCGCTTACACCCGGGGGCGACGGTCCCACGCCCCGCCTTCTCGGTCCTCGAATCGCTCTAGGAGTTGTCATGAGCGCGAAGAAACCCTTGAATATCGGGATCGTCGGCTATGGTTTCATGGGCCGGACGCATTCCAACGCCTACAAGCGCGTGAATGACTTTTTCGACCTCGAGTATCGGCCGGTCTTGAAGGCGGTCTGCGGCCGGACGGCCGACGGTGCGAGGGCCTTCGCCGATAACTGGGGTTACGAGTCGGTCGAGACCGACTGGCGGAAGTTGATCGAGCGCAAGGACATCGACGCGATCGACATCTGCACGCCGAATAACACCCACGCCGAGATCGCCCTCGCCGCCGCCGCGGCCGGCAAGATGATCCTCTGCGAGAAGCCCCTGTCGATGAATCTCGTCGAAGGGCAAACGATGGTCGATGCCGTCGAGAAGGCCGGCGTGCCGAATACGGTCTGGTACAACTACCGGAGGGTGCCGGCCGTGACCCTGGCGAAGCAGCTCATCGACGCCGGCCGGCTGGGCAAGGTTTTCCATTACCGCGCCAACTTCCTCCAGGACTGGACCATCTCGGCCGATCTGCCGCAGGGCGGTGCCGGGCTCTGGAGGCTCGATGTCGCCGCCGCTGGATCCGGGGTCACCGGCGACCTGCTTGCGCACTGCATCGACACGGCCCTCTGGCTCAACGGCTCGATCGATAGCGTCTGTGCCATGACCGAGACCTTCGTCAAGGAGCGGAAGCACAACCTCACAGGTAAGGTCGAGCCCGTCGGCATCGACGACGCTTGCGCATTCCTCTGTCGGTTCGGTAACGGATCGCTGGGATTGTTCGAGTCGACCCGATACGCCCGCGGACACAAGGCCCTCTACACCTTCGAGGTCAACGGCGAGAAAGCTTCGCTGAAGTGGGACCTGCACGACCTGCATCGCCTGGAATACTTCGACCATCGCGACGAGTCAATTATTCGCGGCTGGCGATCGATCCACGTCACCGACGGCGACCACCCCTACATGAAGCACTGGTGGGTGCCAGGCCTCCAGATCGGCTACGAGCACACGTTCGTCCACCAGGTGGCCGATTTCCTCGAGAACCTCGCAAAGGGTCAGCCGACCGCCCCGACATTCCGCGACGCACTCGCGACCCAGGCCGTCTGCGATGCCGTGCTGGACTCGGCCGAGCACAACAAGTGGGAGACGGTCGTGCCGGTGTGACCAGCATCGATAAAGACAACTATATATTTTGAGTGTGATTATTGAGGAAATTGCTCATGAAAACCGGCATGAACCTGCTCCTTTGGACCACCCATGTCACCGAGCAACAGGATGCGATCCTGGACCAGATCAAGATCTTCGGCTTCGATGCCGTCGAGGTTCCGGTCTTCGACACGGCCGATCTCGCGCCGTTCGAGCGGCTGGGAAAGCGGCTGAGGAGTCTCGGACTGAGCGCGACGGCCGTCACGGTCATGGGCCCGGAGACGAATCCGATCTCGCCCGAGCCGAAGATCCGAGACGCCGCCGTCGCCCACCTCGATCGCGCCATGGAGTGCGGCCAGGCCTTCGGCTGTGAGATCCTCTGCGGTCCGACCCACTCCGCCATAGGGGTCTTCTCGGGTGAGGGACCGACCGAGGACGAGTTCAAATACGGGGTCGAGACGCTCCAGCGCGCCGCCGAGAAGGCGCAAGCCCGTAACATCCGCATCGCAATCGAATTCCTCAATCGGTTCGAGATCTACTTCCTCACGACGGCCGCACAGGCGTCGCGGTTCGTGAAGGCCGTCGATCATCCTTATTGCAAGATGATGTACGACAGCTTCCACGCCCATATCGAGGAGAAGAGCCAGTCGTCGGCGATCGCGACCTGCGCCGCCGAGACGATCCATGTCCACGTCTCGGAGAACGATCGCGGCATCCCCGGATCCGGGCAGGTCCACTGGGACGACTTCTTCGCCGGTTTGAAGCAGACGGGTTATGATGGTTACCTGACGATCGAGGCCTTCGGCCGGGCACTGCCGGCTTTGGCCGCGGCCACGAAGGTCTGGCGCGACCTCTTCCCTGATCCTATGGGATTGTGTCGGGACGGTCTGAACTTCATCAAGTCGCGCGTCTGATCTCACTCTGAGGGATCGGATCGAACCTCCCGCCGTTGGCTGGTGTCCGATCCATCGACTAGGGCCTGTCTGACAATTAGGTTTTCCGCCTTGTTGGCCTCATATGCAGAAGTCTTTCGATTATGGCAACGATCCAGAGGGCCACATAATCAACTGCGAGTTTATCGTATCGGGTTCCCAAAGCACGACAGTCTTTATACCAGTTCACCACTCGCTCGATCATGTTTCGTTGTCGATTGGTCGCCGCGTCAAATCCCTCGTACCTGGGCTCGTTCGATCGCGTCGGAATCACAGCGCGGATACGTCGCCTGGAGCACCAGAGGCGGATGCGTGGGTAGCTGTAGCCTTTGTCTCCGGCTAACTGTTTGGGCCAACGACAGCGACCCTTCCGCCGAGTGAGGGCCACACGCTCCATGATGGTCTCGAACGCCGTAGACTCATGCTGTTGGCCAGGCGTGACAAAGACCGCCAGCACAATCCCATGACTATCACAGATCAGATGAACCTTAGTCCCAAAGCCTCCCCGCGAACGCCCGAGCGCATGATCTTGTGGCTCCTTGAGTTGCATCGCCTTGTTCCCGCCAAGCGAGCACGGTTGGGCAGGTGCCTTTCTTGCCCCTGCGGCCGCACGGCTGGCGCGAATGACCGAAGCATCAATGCACCACAGTTCTCGACTGATCCGGCCAGCGTCATCCAACTGGTCGAGCAAGGTGGTGAGGATTCTCGCCCAGGTGCCGTCCTTGCGCCACAAGTTGAAGCGATCATAGACCGTTTGCCAAGGTCCGTACTGAGGAGGGACATCACGCCACGGCGCCCCGGTGTGAAGATGCCAGAGAATGCCGTTGACCAAGGGGCGGTGCGAATGCCAGGGAGGACCAGCCCCAGCCCAGTGAGTCGGGTGTGGGAAGAAGTACGCGATACGGTTCCATTGGACGTCGGTAAGTTCATAGCGGGGCATAAAGGAAGCCTCCTTTTCGGAAACCTCCACCTTCGGAGAAGGACTCATCAAATTATACGCAAAGGCTATATTGCCAGACAGGCCCTAGCAGAACGAGTCACCTCGCCCGGAGAAGTTCATGCGGCTTCAAGCTCGGATCTTGGTAATGGCGGCGGTCGGATTCGTCCTTGTGCCGACCGTGATGGCCCAGGCCCCGGCCGGACAGGCCCCGGGCGAGCGGCCGGTCGCCAAGGCGCAGCCGCGGCCACGTGGTCAGAGGGTTCGTGTCGACCCCTCCGCCGTGACCGTGGAGGACGGTGACGGCGTGGTTATCCGCTGGAGTGACAAGGATACGGAGATCATCCGGATCCTCGGCATCGACACGCCCGAGGTCCGACGCCTCGAGCACAATCTCCCGTACGATCAGCCATTCGGCCCCGAGGCGCGGGCGTTCGCCCAAGGCGCGTTCGCGGCGGCCACGGAGGTCGAGCTGCTCCGATCACCGACCCTCGACCCTTACGGCCGTACACTCGCCTATCTGTTCATCAACGGTCGGAATTTCTCAGTCCTGACGATCCAGGCCGGTTACTCCGGCGAGACCGTGAGCCATTACGGCGATAACGGACTTCCGCGCGAAGCCGCCGAGGTCCAGGCCGCCGCGAAAATCGCCGCTCCACAACCATTCGAACCACCGCATCTCTATCGGGCCAGGATGCGCACGCTGACAGACTGGCTCAAGAAGAACAAGCAATACCCCAAGAATTGATCGGCAACGCGAGGACAATGATGTCCATCATCGGCCTGAAAGGCGAGCGAGTCCGGCTCGTCCCGCCCGACCGGACGCTCCATCTCGAGAACGCACTGATCTGGCTCAATGATCCCGAGGTCACGGCGACGCTCAAGCTCAATTTCGGCGTGACGCGCCGGCAGGAAGAAATCTACTTCGAAACGATCGAGACCCGGCGCGAAACTGACTTCACCTGGGCAGTCCTCGATGAAGAAGAACGCCATATCGGCTTCATCGGCCTGCACGAGATCAACTGGCGACACCGATGGGCAACTGGTGGGCTGGTCATCGGCGATCGGTCGGCCTGGGGTCGAGGTTACTCGACCGACGCCGTCCGGCTACGAACCAGGTTTGCCTTCGACACGATAGGTCTCCACCGGATCGAGGGTCACACGATGAACCCGGCGATGAAGCGGGTCTACGAGAAATGCGGCTACCGCCGCGAGGGCGTGGCTCGAGGCAAATTCTGGCGCCTTGAAGGATGGCAGGACGCCGATCTGTACGCGATCCTGGAACGGGATTGGAGCGCACTCCGGAGCGATGCATCGGCACGAGATGAGACGCGAGTGCCGACGCCCGCGATCTCATCGTGATCCAGGCGAGCCTCAGACTCCTACCTTCTTGCCACCGCCCCGCTCGGCCCGCTTGCGGCGCTCTTCGGTCAGGACTTTCTTGCGTAGCCGGATCTTCGACGGGGTGACCTCGACAAGTTCGTCATTCTCGATATATTCTAAGGCCAATTCGAGGGTCAACTCACGGGGCGGTTTGAGCAGGATGTTCTTGTCCGAGCCCGACGCGCGCATGTTGGTCAGCTTCTTCTCCTTGCATGGGTTGACGACCATGTCATCCTCGCGTGCGTTCTCGGCGATGATCATCCCTTCGTAGATCTCGTCGCCGGGATGGACGAACATCGTGCCGCGTTGCTGGAGGTTATCGAGTGAGAAGGCCACGGCCTGGCCGCGCACCAGGCTGACCATGACGCCATTGGCCCTGCGGGGCACGTCACCCTTCACGGGCCGGTAGTCTTGGAAATTGTGGTGCATGATGGCCTCGCCTTGGGTCGCGCTCATGAGCCGGTTGCGCAAGCCGATCAGGCCCCGTGCGGGGATCAGGAACTCCAGGTGTGCGTAAGCACCCTTGACGTCCATCTTGGACATCTCCCCTCGCCGCGCACCGGACAGCTCGATCACCGGGCCGATATGGCCGTGCGGGACATCGACCACGAGGAATTCATAAGGCTCGCAGAGCACTCCGTTGATGGTCCGGAAGATGACCTCGGGTTTGCCGACGGCCAGCTCGTAACCCTCCCGGCGCATGGTCTCGATCAGCACAGAGAGGTGCAGGAGGCCGCGTCCTGACACTATGTAGGAATCGCGTTCCTCGGTCGGTTCGACCCTGAGCGCGACGTTGGACTCAAGCTCTCGGTCGAGTCGCTCCTTGAGATGGCGGGTGGTCAGGTATTTACCCTCGCCCGTCAGGGGCGAGTCGTTGACGGTGAAGAGCATGCTCAGGGTCGGCTCGTCGACCTCGATGCGGGGAAGGGCCACGGGTTGATCGGGATCGGCGATCGTATCACCGATATCGACCGAGCCCAGGCCGACGATCGCGACGATGTCACCCGCCTCGGCAGTATCCACCTCGACGCGGCTGAGCTTGTCGAAGACCAGGAGATTGTCGATCGAGCCGGAGATGTTCACGTTCCCGGCTTTGATGAGGGTCGCCTTCTGCCCGCGCCGGACGCGTCCCGCGGCGATCCGGCCGATGGCGATCCGCCCGACATATTCGGAAAAGTCGAGTGTCGTGCAGAGCATCTGGAACGGGTGGTCGATGTCGACGATCGGGCCGGGGACGTGCTTGACGATCATATCGTAGAGCGGCTTGACGTCCCCCGAGGTCGCCGTCGGGTCGTGGGACGCGAATCCGGCCTTGCCGGATGCGAAAATGTAGGGGAAATCGAGCTGTTCCTCGCTGGCGTCCAGCTCGGCGAAGGTGTCGAAGATCTCGTTGAGGACTTCGTTGGGCCGAGCGTCGGGGCGGTCGACCTTGTTGATCACGACGATGGGCCGGATGTGGCACGCAAAGGCTTTGCGGAGGACGAATTTCGTCTGGGGCATCGGCCCCTCGAAGGCATCGACGAGCACCAGGGCGCCGTCGGCCATCTGGAGCGTGCGTTCGACCTCACCGCCGAAATCGGCGTGGCCGGGGGTGTCGATCAGGTTGATCTTGATGTCGCCATATTTGATCGCAATGTTCTTGGCGAGGATGGTGATGCCACGCTCCCGCTCCAGATCGTTGGAGTCGAGTATACGTTCGCCCTGGAGCTGCGAGGCCCGATACTGGCCGGAATAGCGGAGCATCGCGTCGACCAGGGTTGTCTTGCCGTGGTCAACGTGGGCAATAATGGCTACGTTACGGATGTCATCGCGTCGGTTCATAAGTTCTCGGGTTGCCGGCAATCGAACAACCGTGTGAGGGTCTACAATGAGGGGCATGCAACAAAGGCGAGCTTCATCGCGGTCGGTCCAAGTCTATCTATAATATCAGTCACCAGCCCCTGCGGACAAGGCCGCTCGATCATCCGCACTGTACGATGGGACACACTGACATCACGCATTTTCTGGGTATGCTGGTCGTTATCCTGGCTGCGGCCAAGGTCTTCGGGGCACTGGCGCAGAGGGCCGGACAGCCGGCCGTGCTGGGAGAACTCATCGGGGGCGTCCTGATCGGACCCTCCGTCCTGGGCTGGGTCGAGCCTCAGCAGCAGTCGCTGCAACAGCTCTCCGAGCTGGGCGTCTTGATCCTGCTGTTCGCCATCGGGCTGGAGACGGATATCACCCGGTTGGTCAAGGTTGGCGGGACATCGATGACGGTGGCGGTCGTCGGGGTCGGGGTGCCGTTCCTGCTCGGATATGTCGCGTGTCGTCTCCTCGGGATGCTCGACAGAGTCTCGATCATGGCCGCCGCGACCCTCACGGCGACTAGCGTGGGTATCACGGCGCGCATCCTATCCGACCTGGGCCGTCTCCGCGAACCGGAGGGCCAGATCATCCTCGGCGCGGCGGTGATCGACGACATCCTGGGACTGATGATCCTGACCATCGTCACGACCCCCGACCACAGGCAGGAGATCTCACTCCGATCTGTGCTGGTGGCGACCGCGAGTGCGTTCGGTTTCCTGCTCGCGGCCATAGTACTGGGAAAGCTGGCGGTCCCGTTCGCGTTCCGACTGATCCGACGGATCGAGTTGCCCGGCACGCCCACGGTGCTCGCGGTCATCGTCGCGTTCGGAATGGCCTGGCTGGCCGATCGTTGCGGCTCGGCCATGATCATCGGGGCATTCGCCGCCGGCCTGATCGTGGCAGGGGCGCCACAGTCCCACGAGATCGAACGGGGAATCACGTCACTCGGCCATTTCTTCGTCCCCTTGTTCTTCGTCACGGTCGGCGCCGCGGTCGACATCGGCTCCCTGGATCCTTCCCGGCCGGCGAGCCGTTACGCCCTGCTCACCGGGACGGTGCTGATTGCAGTCGGGATCGTCGGCAAGCTTGTCGCCGGCTATGCCCCGATCTGGTTTCGCGGGAAGAAGCTGCTCGTCGGTGTCGGGATGGTGCCGCGCGGGGAGGTGGGGTTGATCTTCGCCCGAATCGGTCTGGATTCCGGCGTTTTCGACGCGGGTCTCTTCGGCGCGGTGACCCTCATGGTGATCGTCACCACGCTGGTCGCGCCCTTGGGGCTGAAATGGCTCCTTCCTGCTTCCGATTCGAGCGCGCTCCACACGGACGAGCCCGAATGCATCGAAGATCTTGTGAGTGAGGTTTGAGATGCACTACTCGTACCTCCGGTTCGATGCTCGTCGTGCGAAAGGCCGTGTTGGTCCAGGATTTGCGGTATGGTTCCATACTCCGAGGGCCGAGATCATTGCGGCGTTTCGCTCGACGAAGGGACCGATATGTGGGACAAGGCGTCGCTGCACAATTTGATCGCGTCGAAGCTGTCGGATTACCAGATCATCGTGGTCGCCAACCGCGAGGCCTATCAGCATCGATATGCGGGCGATGACACGATCGAATGCATCCGCCCGGCGAGCGGGATGGCCACGGCTCTCGATCCGGTGATGAGAGCCTCGGGAGGCATCTGGGTCGGTCATGGGTCCGGGGATGCGGATCGGGCGCCGGTGGATGGGCGCGATCATGTGGAGGTCCCGCCGGAAGAACCATTGTACACATTGCGCCGCATCTGGTTGACCAAGAAGCAGGAAGAAGGCTATTACCATGGCCTCTCCAATGAGGGGCTATGGCCCTTGTGCCACATCACGTTCACCCGGCCGGTTTTCGATCCCAGGCACTGGGAGATGTACCGCGCCGTGAACGCCCAGTTCGGCGACGCCGTGCTTGAGGAGGCCGGCGATCGGCCGACGTTTGTTTTCATCCAGGATTACCACTTCGCCCTCTTGCCGAGATACCTCAAGGATCGCAATCCCAACCTGATCATCGCCCAGTTCTGGCACATCCCGTGGCCGAATCGCGAGGTCTTCCGGGTCTTTCCCTGGAAGGAAGAACTGCTCGACGGCATGCTGGGAAACGATCTCCTGGGTTTCCACGTTCGCTATCATTGCCAGAACTTCATGGACACCGTGGACCGCACCCTCGAGGCCAGGATCGATTACGAGCAGGCCGAGATCGTTCACAAGACCAAGACCACTCTCGTCAGGCCGTTCCCGATCAGCATCGACTTCGATCGTCACGCGGCTGCGGCGGCCGGTGAGCCGGTCGAGCGGGAGATGGAGCGATGGCGCCATCAGATGCGGCCGCTTGGCCAGTACCTGGGCCTCGGGCTCGAGCGCATCGATTACACGAAGGGCATCCCGGAGCGGCTCCGCGCCCTCGACTGGTTATTCGAACATCATCCGGAGTACCGCGAGCGGCTGTCGTACTTCCAGATCGGTGTCCCCAGCCGGGGCCATGTGCCCCAGTATCAGGTCATCGACTCGGAGATCGATCTACTCGTCGAGAGGATCAACTGGCGATGGGGCACGCCGAGCTGGCAGCCGGTGATGTACCACAAGCGGAATTTCAACCAGGTCGAGATGATGGCCCTGCACCGCCTCGCCGACTTCTGCGTCGTGAGTTCGCTCCACGACGGGATGAATCTGGTCGCCAAGGAATTCGTGGCCAGCCGTGTTGATGAGGACGGAGTTCTGCTCTTGAGCCAGTTCACGGGATCGGCGCTCGAGTTGACCGATGCACTTCAATTCAATCCCTATGCTGTCGCAGAGGTTGCGGGCGCCATGCGCCAGGCGCTCGAGATGCAGCGAGAGGAACGGAAGCGGCGGATGCAGCGGATGCGCACCGCCGTCCAGGAAAACAACGTGTATCGCTGGGCGGGAAAGATCCTCTCGGCGCTCCTCAAGGTTGAGGCCGCCGACTCGGCTTGATCGAACGGGTCCCGCGATCTGCCTATGCAGGGGACTTCGTCAGGTCCAGCCAGTAGAATCCGTAGGGGCCCATCGTGACCGCG
>JBKQHM010000616.1:0-14254 GCA_052148775.1 Isosphaeraceae bacterium
CCCGCCCCACTGGAAAAATGGGGGTATTCGGTAGTGGGGCGGGCGTCTCTGCCCGCCGGCTCGGTTTAGTTTTCTATGCAACGCTCAGTAACCCCAAGCGTCAGCGAGGATCCGACGGCACTCGCCTCGCTCACACTTCGGGTTGGTGTGGGGTGTACCCCATTCAATCGTGAAACGCTCTAGCGACCCCCCCCGCACCTGGAGGCGTTCCTTGTGCCCCGAACTCTTACGGGATACGCTGAACGCGACGTGCGAAATCCCGATCCGGCCGCCATGGCGCAACCATCGAACATCTCGGGAGATCTGGACATGTCCGCTTCCCCATCCCTGAGTCCTCCGGCGATCCGTCCGCGGCCCCGTACCGGCGCGGCGGGGCTGGCGATCATCGTGCTGGTTCTGCTCGGGCTAGCTCGCGCCGGTTTGGCCCAGTCGGAGGACCTCCCCGGGCGGGTCGTGGACCGGGCCGGTGTCGGCGTCTCGGGGGCCAAGGTCTGGGCCATCGGCGGCGATTGGGAGAAACCCGAGACGTTCGCGACGGCGACGACCTCCGACCGGGGCGATTTCGTATTTCCCCACGGCTGGGAACCCACCGGCCCTCAACCGGGTCGCTTCCTCGACGTGTTCGCCCGCGTCGGTGACGGGCGGATCGGCTGGCGGAGTAGCGTCTGGTGGAATTACACCCACGAGGGTGCGATCACCATCGTCCTGGGCCCGACCGGCCGGGTCCGGGGCCGAGTGACCGGGCTGGATGGCCGGCCGATCGCCGGCGCCGAGGTCATGCCGGTCAGCTTCAGCCGGCCGGCGGAGGAGCACCCCAGTCAAGACCCGCTTTATCTCAGCCCCGACCTGGCCCCGGCGTTCCGCACCCGGACCGACGCGGAGGGCTCCTTCGCACTCGATGGCATCCCGCCCGGATGCCGGGTCTCCGCCACGATCGCCGCCCCCGGGTTCGGCAAGCCGATGATCTCCTGGGATCCGGACGCCTCAAGGCCCGCGTCGATTGTCCTCGACGACCGCCTCGGTCGGATCGAGGGCCGGCTGGAGCCTCCGGCGAACCGCGTGCCCTCGGGCAAGCTCTCGGTCTCGATGCGCCGCAAGACCGCGTTCGCGGATCGCGGCTCGGTCCCGTTCCAGGTGTACTACTCCGACACCGTCCCGGCCGATCCGGACGGTGCCTTCCGGTTCAACGACGTGCCGCCCGGCCGCTATGATGTCTTCCCGGCCCTCGCCAAGGGTTCCCATCAAGGCCCCCAGGAGGTCAAGGAGGTCGAGGTCGGCCCCAGGGCCGTCGCCAGAGTCGGGATGTCGGCCCCCTGGCCCGTCACGATCGCCGGTCGAATCCTCGACGCCCAGACCGGCAAGGGGATCGCGGACGTCGGCCTCCGCTCCACCCTGCTCATCCCCCCGAATTCCCTCCAGCAGCTCGGCCAGGCCCGGACCGACGCCGACGGCCGATACACGATCGAGGCGCGCCCGGGCAAGGTCCAGATCCAGCCGAACGCGGTGCCGATGGCCTACCTGGGCCTCCGGTCCGGCGAATGCCCCACGCTGGACGTCAAGGCCGGCCAGACCTGGCCCGACTTGAAGCTCCGCCACGCGGCCCAGCTCGACGGCGTGGTCGTCGACGCGGCCGGCCAGCCGGTCGCCGGCGCGGAGGTCGTCGTGACCGCCCCCGATCCCCGGGGGTTCCACTCGGGCGGGACCACGACCCGGACCGGGACCGGCGGCACGTTCCACCTCGATCAGCTCGACCCCGACGACACGCTCCCCATCCGCGCCCGGACGAAGGAGGCGACGACCGACGGCACCATCGTGGTCACGCCGAAGCAGGTCCAGGACAAGCTCACGATCGCGATCGACCCGAAGTTCGCCTTCCGCGTCCGGGGGCGGGTGAATGACCGGTCGGGCCGCCGGATCGCGGGGGCCAGGGCCCAGGTCTGGTGGTCGCGCAACTTTGTCTCCGGGAAACCCGATGCACTGGGCCGGGGGATCAGCGGCGTGCTGGAATCGTACACGACCGACGAGGCCGGCTGGTTCGTCTTCCGCGACCTCTGGCCGGGCGACCGGTACAAGGTCGTCATCGAGGCGCCGGGCCGGGGCAAGGCCGAGACGCCCGAGGTCACCGGCCAGGGCGGAGAGACCCACGACTTCGGCGCGATCGTCCTGACCGGGCTCGACGGCCACCTCGCCGGTCGCGTGGTCGGCTCCGACGGCAAGCCCGTCGCCGGCGCCACCGTCTTCAACCGTAGCGATGGCCCCAGGCCGCTCGAGGCGATCTCCGACGCCAAGGGCAAGTTCCGCCTCGAGGGCCTGTTCCCGGGGACCAAGTACGCCTTCGCCCTCAAGGACGGCTACCGCTTCACCGGCATGGTGGCCGACGGCGACGCCGACGACCTGACGATCGAACTGCGGAAATCGACCGAGCCGCCCCCCGCATGGAATCCCGGCGCCTCGGCGAGCTTCGAGGATCAGCGGGCCTTCGCCAGACGGGCCCTGGTGCGCCTCTGGGACAAATTCGGCAAGGACGCCGAGCAGAACGGCGCGTCCCAATGCATCCTGGACATGGCCCGGATCGACCCGGAACTCGCCTTCCGATGGTCGGAGGAGCACGGGCATCGCTACGACGGACGGATCCGCCAGGCGGCGGCCGAGATGCTCGCCGAGCAAGACGGCCCCGAGGCGCTGAGCATGCTGACCCCGGCCGCCCCGAACGAGAGCCAGTACACCTTGCAGAAACTCGCCGATCGGTTCGCCCCGACCGATCCCGCCAGGGCCCTGCTCTTCGTCGACGAGGCGGTGGTCCGTGCCCGCGCGCTACCCCAGCCCGGCCGCGCCGCCGCCCTGGCCCGGGCCGGCGAGTCGCTGGTCCGTCTCGGCCGTGCCGAGGCCGGCCGCAAGCTGATCGAAGAGGCCGCCGAGGTCGCCAACCGCATCGGGAACAAGCTCATGGACGGCTATACGCGCGGCATCGTCGCCCGGGCGCTGGCACCGTTCGACCCCGACCGCGCCCTGACGCTCGTCGAATCGACCGATTACCGGGACCGTTATCGCAGCTTCGTCGCCGACGCGATCGCCGAGAAAGACACGGCCCGGGCCGTTGCCTTGACCGACGCGATGTCTAGCAACGGGTCGTACCCCGATTATGCCAGGACGGAGATCGCCGTCCGGATCGGCGCCGACCGCCCCGACGAGGCGATCCGGATCATCGAGGGGATGAAGAGCTTCATGGCCGACCAGGCGCGCCCCGAGGCATTCGCCTGGCTGGCCATCGCCGTCGCCCCGCACGACCGGCCCCGCGCCTTCGCCCTGATCGACCGCGCCCTGGCCACGACCCTCGATCAACGGCGGGTCTACGATCGCTTCATCAATTCCGGCGGGATGACCGCGTCCGCCGCGCAGATCGCCGCGTGCGCCCGACAGGCCGGCTACCCGGACATGAACAGCGTGATCATGCGTGTGATGACGGCCCGTCTGAATCCGTTCGGGTCCGGTATACAGGACCCCCGATGGCAGATCCGCGCGTCCACGATGGCCGCGGCCCGCCTGGCGCTGGTCGACCCCGGCGCAGCCCGCGTGCTGCTCCAGCAACTCGAGACGCGCAGCGGGCTCGATCCCGCCAGGCTCGCCGAGCTCGCCGACCGCGACTGGCTCCGCGCCTGGGCCTTGGCCGACCTCGGGAAGGCCGAATCCCTGTTCGAAGCCCAGCTCGCCGCCCTCGAAGGGGCCAAGGGCCTGAATCTCGGGAGAACCGGCTTCTTCCGGATGACTGGGATCCTGACCCTGCCGCCCCATCGCCGCGTCGAGGAAGTCTTCCAGATGGACGCCAAGGGCCGGCCGGTCCTCTCCCGCTGATCGAAAACGCGCCGTGCGACTATAAAGCCATGCTCCGGACATCATCCACGTTCGTTCGGAGCATTCCTGTCGCGGAGACCTTCCTGTTCTCACATCCGGATGCCCTGATCGAATCCGAGACGCGGGCCGGCCTCGACGGCTGGCGAGGCACCCTGTTGATCGCGGCCGCCTGGACCAACCTCTCCCCTCGGCTTGTCGGGAGGGGCCGGCATCGATAGGCTGATTTTTATGGTCCGCATCCGCATCGGCGACGGGGTCTCCCAGTAGCGGGCATCGGGCCGACTGGCCTGGCGATCCACCTTCAGTCGCCGAATGACCGGCGAGATGCTCGCTTCGGAACAAGAACGATGACCCGGGATAACCCGCCTCCTTCCCCCCCTCCGACCTGCCTCGTCCGGATCCGCCGGGAGCCCGACGGGGCATTCACCGCGCAGCTCCTGGGCGCCGCCGACTTCCAGGCGACCGCGGCGACGCGAGAGGAAGCCGTGGAACGGCTTCGTACCCGGCTCCAGGAGCCGGTGAACCTGGACGAACTCCTGGCCATCGAGCTGTCACAAAAGGATCCTGTCATGCGCTGGGCGGGTCATTTGCAGGATGACCCCTACTTCGAAGAATACCGGGAAGAGATCCGCAAATTCCGCGAAGACATGGATCGCCGCGAGGCCGAGAGCTCGGAACCAGGTGAATGCCCCGATACCTCTTTGACACCGACCACCTGACGTTGTTCCAACACGGCCAGATCTTGGTGGTCCGACGCCGGGCATCGCACCCTCCCGGTAGCGTCGGCATCAGCGTGGTGACCATCGAGGAGGCGATGCGCGGTCGCCTGGCGGCCCTGGCTCGCGCCGGCGACGGACCGGTGCGGATTCAACATGACTCGCGTTTGACCGAGACCCTCCAGCTCTTCGCCCAGTTCCCGGTCGTCCCCTACGACCAGCCCGTCGAGGACGAATTCCAGAGGCTCAGCGCTGTCCGGATCGGCACGCAGGACCGCAAGATCGCCGCGGTCGCCCTGGCGAACCCGTTGACCCTGGTCACGGCGAACCGCCGCGACTTCGCGCGGGTCCCCGGACTGACGCTGGAAGATTGGTCAGTCTGACCGCCTCATCGCCGGGCCTCCGCCTCGCAACGATTACCCCGGCAGGAAAGAAGGTCACAGACAAGCTCGAAGCGCCAGCGAGTGAATGGAGGGTTACCGCCGGGATCCACTCGCTGGCGCTTCGAGCTTGTATTCGTCCGCGTGCGAATCTTCCTCGCCGGGGTAATACCAGGGACCCAACCGCTTCAGGAGCCGACCCAGATGAACGATCCACAACGCCATCATAATGCCGCGCTCCGGATATCATCCGCGTCCGGAGCATCCTGTCGCGGAGTCGTCCTTGTTCTCACGTCCGGATGTTCTGGGTCGAGCCGGTCACGCCGGTCTGGGTCAGGCCAGGTTTCTCATTCTTACAGAGTCGGCGCGAGAGAAAAAACCAGAAACCTGGTCCGACCCCGACCTCCCTGGTCCGACCCCGACCTCCCATGGTCCGACCCCGACCTCCCATGGTCCGACCTCCCCCGTGGTCCGACCCCGACCTCCCACGACCTCCCAGAAACCTGGTCCGACCCCGACCTCCCATGCGGCGACCAAGGTCAGTCGGATCGGTTAGTGTGGCTCCCGCCTCGATCCTTTGCAATCGGCACGACATGGGCGACGCCCGCCGACGCCGCCCCCACTTTGACCACCGCCCCGTCGGATGGAAGACGCACCGAACGCCCGGTTGCGATCCGGCTCAGCAGGCCATATCTTTGGACCCACGCGGTCGCTCGCGACGCCCGGCATAGCTCTCGGGATGGCCGTCCGTTCGGGAAAGATCCCGCCTCGATCGAGTGCCCGTTGCCGCCCGATTCACCTCTCTGGCGCGGTGAACGCCCAACGACGAGGGAACGGCCGGATAATCGATCCGGCGGGGAGTCGGACCTGCGCTGAATCTCGGTGATGATGGATTCCAGGTAAGGAGCGCCCTCAGGCAGCAGCTCGCGAAACCGCTTGAGGTCGGGCTCGGCCTCATTGCGGCGCCCCAGGAGCAGCAACGTCAGCACCCGCATGGCCAGCGTCATCGGATCATCCGGGCTATGCGCGAGGAACTCGGCGCAGGCGGCCAGAGCTCGGCCCGGGTCGTCGCCCATGTTGCGGATGAGCTTGCGGACGATGAGGCCGGGGACGAGTTGGGGGGATACCTCGAAGGCGCGGCGGTAGTCCGCGATCATCCCTGGAGAGTCGAGGAGGTGATACCGGCTGTTGCCGCGCAGCAGGTAGACCCAGCACAGCCGGGGATTTAGCTCGAGAGCGCGGTCGCATTCGGCGATCGCCCCCGCGAAGTCCTTCATGCCGTCGCGGATCGCCCCGCAGTTGCCGTGGAAGTCGGCGATGAAAGGATCAATCTCCAGGGCGCGTCGGTTGTCGGCAAGGGCCCCGTCGCGGTCATCGAGCGCCAGGAGTGCGGCGGCCCGGGTGTTGTAGGCTTTGGCATATCCGGGGTCGATCCGTAGGGCTTCGCTGCAATCCGCGATCGCGCCGCGATAGTCGAAGCGATCGTAGCGGGCGACGGCCCGGCTGTTGTAAGCCACGGCGTGTCCCGGATCGATCCGGATCGCGGCGTCGCAATCCGCGATCGCGCCGTCGAGGTCGCCGAGGCTGCGCCGGGCCTCGGCTCGGCTGTAGTAGGCGTTGGCATTGCTCGGGTCGATCGAGAGGATCGCGTCGCAATCCGCGATCGCACCGTCCCAGTCTCCGTTGCACCGCCGGGCCACGCTGCGATTGTAGCGGGCTTCGACGTAGTTGGGATCGATGCGGATCGCCTCGTCATAGTCGGCGATCGCCCCCTCCCAATGCTTGCGGGCATGGCGGACAGCACCGCGATTGTTGTAGGCCGCGGCATAGCGGGGCATCAGGCGGATCGCCCCGCTATACCGGGCCTCGGCGCCGTCAAGATCGCCGCGGCCGTAGCGGTCGTTCCCCCGCAGGTAATAGGACTTCGCCTTCTTCATATCCTCTCTCATGATCTCAGTCGCCTCCGGTTCGCACGATGAGAATGGCTTCAATGGATTGATGGACCCTGACGAATCCTCTCGCGATTCTCCGGCATTATGCTGCCGGTCTCGCCACTTACTTGGGCTGCCTCGCGGGCATCTCTCTATCGTCGAAGGCGCCTCCGATGGAGGCGATACAGCCGCAGGGTCCGACGCTTTCATTGGCATGAACCGGCGGGTGTATCGCCTCCATCGGGGCTTCCTCCGTCGTCGGGAGGGGCGAGATTGTCACCGGGGTTGGCTGAGCCGGCGTCGCCGCTGTCGTCGTCGCTGCTGCTGTCACTGGCGGGGAGGAGTGAGGTGTCAGGACCGAAGCACGTGTTGACTATGGCCTCGACGTCTACCCCGGCCGCTGCGGCTCCCTGGAAGATGGGGAGGACGGCAGTCCCCTCGGTCGTCCACGCGACTGCCCCAGTCTGGGCCGCATCGATCAAGAATGCCGCGATGGATCCTCCGCATGTATTAGAGTCTAGCAATTGGGTAGTAATACCAGTAATGACGATATTACGTCCGGAGTGATCCAAGACGAGTCCCACCGCTGCCACCAAGTCTCCGATGCCAGCAGTTGAGTTCATGCTGAATCGCAAGTGAGAATCAACGTTTGTTGCTTCCCCATCGGAAATCTCATCCTTGTAGAAGATGTCGCTACCGGCACTCTGCTCCATCGTGTATAGGCCGCCCGCGAACACTACAAACGACACCACGTTGGTGCCGATCTGAGTGAAGACCCCGCTGGCCGCCGTGTAGCGAAAGAGCTGGTTGACCGTGTTGAGGGCGTAGACCGAGCCGTCGGCCGACACCTGGAACGACGTGACGTTCCAGCCGATCTGCGTGAAGGCCCCGCTGGCGACGGTATAGCGGAAGAGCTGCTTGACCGTGTTGAGAGCGTAGACTGATCCATCGGGAGAGATCTGGATCGAGGCCACGCCCGAGGCGATCAGCGGGCTCCAGCCCTGGGGGGACCAATGGTAGAGCGTGCCGCTCTGGTTCAGCACGTACACCCCGCCGTCCGGGCAGGCCGCGTAGGCCGCCGCGCTGTCGGTCAGCATCTCCTGGCCGGCCTGGCCGACTGTCCACAGGTAGACGTGGGTGTCGCCGGTCTCGTAGACCACCGCATCGCCGCTGCCGGGCGCCTGGATCGAGGCCACGCCCGAGGCGATCAGCGGGCTCCAGCCCTGCGGGGACCAATGGTAGAGCGTGCCGCTCTGATTCAGCACGTACACCCCGCCGTCCGGGCAGGCCGCGTAGGCCGCCGCGCTGTCGGTCAGCATCTCCTGGCCGGTCCCGGCCATCCACAGGTAGACGTGAGTATCGCCGGTCTCGTAGACCACCGCATCGCCGCTGCCGGGCGCCTGGAAGGAAGCGACCCCGGAGGCGATCTTGAGCTGACCTGTTGGTGTCGTCTCGGACAGGTTCCCCTGGCTGTCGAGGGTGAAGGTGCTGAGCAGCGTCCGGCCTTCCAGGGACTCCAGGCCGGGCCGCGCTCGTCTTGAAGTTCGGCTCAGACGACGGTGCTGGCGTGTCATGGTGGGATGCTCCGAACGCTAGAGTTGGCCGTCTTTCCCGTTTCAATTGCGCGAATCCGTGATCGTCCCTGCCGAGGCGAGCAAGCACGGAGGCCGAGCTGCCGCCAGCGAGGATTTGGGGGCTACCTCTCTACCCGATTTTTCGTCGAGGAACGGCCCGATGCCGATCGCCCCTCTACCGCTGATCTCCGGAACGCTCGACGACGCGGGACAGGCATCCGGGAAAATCTGCCGGAATCGCCCGGCTACGGGTGCTCCTCATGATTGCAAGCAGCCGATGGCTCGCTTAGAATCGGTGCCGGTGCGATCCGACGACGGCCGTCAATCGGAAAGGGGGCGATGCATGCGACCCGACGGGGCGGGATCGATCACCAGCTGGATCGGCGACCTGAAGGCGGGCGACGACGGGGCCGCGCAGCACCTCTGGGAGCGGTACTTCGACCGCCTGGTCCACATGGCCCGCAACAAGCTCCGGGACCGCCACCGCGCCGTTGAAGACGAGGAGGATGCGGCCCTCAGCGCCTTCGACAGCTTCTGCCGCGGAGCCACTCAGGGACGCTTCCCCCAACTGACCGACCGCGATGACCTCTGGCGGCTCCTGGTCGTCCTGACGGTGCGCAAGGCCATCGACCAGGTCGAGCGGCACGGCGCCGCCAAGCGCGGCGGGGGGCGATTGGTCGGCGAGTCGGTGATGGCCGGCATCGAGGACCGATCCGACGGCAACGGCCTGGATGGGATCATCGGGCCGGAACCGCCGCCCGAGCTCGCCGCCATGGTGATCGAGCAGTACCAGAGTCTCCGCGACCGCCTGGAGGACGACACGCTACGGCAGGTCCTCGACCTCCGGCTGGAGGGCTACGATCGCGAGGAGATCGCGGCCCGGCTGGGCTGCGCCGTGCGGACCGTGACGCGGAAACTCGACGTGATCCGGCAGACCTGGCTGGAGATCGAGTCATGAACGCAGACGTTCGGCCGACTGACGACGGCCGGAGAGTCGATTCCCCGGCGCGGCGGATCGACGCGGCGTGCGACCGCTTCGAGGCCGCCTGGCGGGCGGGACAGGGCCCCCGGATCGAGGACGTCCTGGCCGGCGCCGAGGCGGCGGACCGCCGGGCGCTGCTCCGCGAACTGCTGGCGCTGGAGGTCGAGCTGCGCCGAGGCCGGGCCGAGCGCGCGACGCCCGCCGACTACCGCGAACGCTTCCCCGGGCACGGAGACGTGATCGACGCCGCCTTCGCGGCGACGGGCACCAGGCCGGGGATCAGCCGACCGGGGCCGAGCCGGGAACCGACGGACACAGGCCGCAACCTGCTCTTCGGCCTGCTGGCCTTGCAGAATAACTTCGTCAGCCGGGAATCACTCCAGACCGCCTTTACCGCCTGGATCGCCGACAGGTCGCGGCCGCTGGGCCGGGTCCTGCGCGATCTCGGGGCGCTGGACGAGTGCCGGCATGCGCTCCTGGAGGCGCTGATCGCCGAGCATCTCAAGCTGCACGGCGATGCCCCCGAGAGGACGCTGGCGGCGCTCGGCTCGATCGGCGCGATTTGCGACGAATTGAGGTGCATCAACGATACCGACCTTCAGGCCAGCCTCGACGCCACCCGCTCCTGTCCCGGCGAGTCGAACGGCGATGGCCACTCGGCGGCGGGCGATGCATCCTCGTCCCGTCGCGGCGGCGAGCGGTATCGCATCCTCCGCTTCCACCGCGAGGGCGGGCTGGGCCGGGTCTACATCGCCCGCGACGAGGAGCTGGGCCGCGAGGTCGCGCTCAAGGAGATCCGCCCCGACAAGGCCGCCGAGGCCGAGCTCCACGGCCGGTTCCTGCTGGAGGCGGAGATCAACGGCGGGCTCGAACACCCCGGAATCGTCCCGGTCTACAGCCTGGGCACCTACGACGATGGCCGGCCATTCTACGCCATGCGGCTCGTCGAGGGCGTCAGCCTCAAGGAGGCCATCGAACGCTACCACCGGGAGCATCCCCGGCCCGACCCGAGTGCCATGGAGTTTCGCAAGCTGCTGGGGAGGTTCATCGACGTCTGTGAGGCGATCGCCTTCGCGCACAGCAAGGGGGTGCTGCACCGCGACCTGAAGCCGCACAACGTGATGCTGGGGCGGTATGGGGAGACGCTCCTGATCGACTGGGGGCTAGCCAAGGCCATAGGCCGCCATGATCCGACCGGGGCGGAGGGCGCTGTCGGGTACACGCTGGTACCGCCCTCCGGCAGCGGGCATGCCTTGACGCTGGGTGTGCTCGGCTCGCCACCGTATATGAGCCCCGAGCAGGCGGCGGGCGCGACGGAATCACTCGGCCCGGCGACGGACGTCTACGGGCTGGGAGGGATCCTCTTCGCGCTGCTGACCGGCGAACCGCCGGTGGAAGGGAAGACGACCGAGGAGGTGCTGGACCAGGTGAGGCGGGGCGCAGTCAGGTCGCCGCGCTCGCTCAACCCCAGCATCCCGGGGGCGCTGGAGGCGGTGTGCCTGAAGGCCCTGGCGAACGAGCCGCGACACCGCTACCCGACGGCGTTGGAGCTGGCCGGGGACGTCGAGCACTGGCTGGCCGATGAGCCGGTGTCGGCCTGGCGCGAACCCTTCGCTGTGCGCGCACGGCGGTGGGCGCGGCAGCATCGTACGGCGGTTTCGGTGGCGGTGGCGGCGCTGTTGGCTGGCGTCGTGGGGCTGGCGGCCGTCGCGGGCGTGCAGGCGCGGGCCAACGTCAGGCTGAAGCGGGCCAACGACGAAACCGTTTACGCCCTGGAACAGTCGGAGGAATCGCGGAGGCAGGCAGAGACGATCACCACATTCCTGGTGGAGGCTCTCCGCAGCCCCGACCCGACCCTCGATGGTGAGGACATCAAGGTCGTCGACATCCTGGATAGGGCCGGCCGGCGGCTCGAGAGCTCGTTCGGCGGCACGCAGGCGAGCAAAGCGGCGCTGCTCCACGCGCTCGGCGAGACCTACTACGGGCTGGGCCTCTACGACCGGGCGACTCAATTGCATGCGAGGGCCCTGGCCGTGCGCCAGGCCGTGCTCGGCCCCGACCATCAGGATACGCTCACCACTCGAGATCACCTCGGGAACGATCACTGGTGCGCCGGCCGTTATTTCGAGGCCGTCACCTGGCACCAGGAGACGCTCGAACGTCGCGAGGCCGTGCTCGGGCCGGAACACCCCGACACGCTGACCAGCCGCCATAATCTCGGCGTCGCCTACCGGAACGCCGGACGGCCGGCCGAGGCGATCGCGATGGAGGAGAAGACGGTCCGATTGCGCGAGCGCATCCTCGGTGCGGACGACCCCGAGACGCTCCGGACTGTCAACACCCTCGCGTTCGCCTACAAGGACGCCGGTCGACTGGCCGATGCGACCTCCCTCCTTGCGTCCAACCTCGAGCGGAGAGCCAGGACTCTGGGGCCAGACCACCTCGACACGCTGCAATCCCGGAGCAATCTCGGCGTCGCCTACCGTGATGCCGGCCGGTTCGAGGAGGCGATCGCGTTGTTCGAGGCCACCCTGGAGCGTCGCGTTGCCCTGCTCGGCGCCGAGCATCCCCACACCCTCTTCAGCCACCACGATCTGGGCGTTGCCTACTGGTGCGCCGGCCGTTACTCCGAGGCGATCGAGACGCTGGAGCGGGTGATCCGGCTCAGGGAAATCCGCCTCGGTCCCGTCCACGCGGAAACGATCCACAGCCGCAATCGACTCGCCGACGCCCTCCGCGCCGTCGGCCGTCATGCCGCGGCGATCGCTCTCCAGGAGGAGACGCTCCGACTCGGCCAGGACGCCCTCGGGCCCGATCATCCCTACACTGTCCATGGTCTCGACATACTGGCCTCGGGGTACGAGGCCGTAGGCCGCTGGGAAGACTCCGAGCGCCTCCTTCGCCTCCTCGTCGCCCGCCGTCGCAAGACGAACGCTCCCGACGACCCCAGGCTCGCCGGCGATCTCGCCGCGCTGGGGCGGAATCTGCTCAAGCAGTCGAAATGGTCGGAAGCCGACTCGACGTTGCGCGAATCGCTGGCGATCTTCGGACGGACGATGGCCGACGATTGGAGGGCATTCGTGGCGAGGAGCGAACTGGGCGGCTCGCTGCTCGGCGTGGGCCGCTTCGCAGAAGCCGAGCCATTAATCGTGGGAGGCTACGAGGGACTGGAGGAACGCAGGAGCCGGATCCCCGCGCCTCTCAAGTCACGCCTCCCGGAGGCGGCCGAACGCGTCGTCCGGCTGTACGAGTCATGGGGTAAAGGCGATCGTGCCGCCGCGTGGAAGATCCGGCTGGAAATGCCCGACCTGCCCGCGGACGTCTTCTCCCGGCCTTGAACGATCGGACGGGATGGCGATCGGCGCACGATCCCTCACCCTGCTCCGCCTCTTCGTATATCACCAGGCCACCACCGCTGGAGGCCGCCATACCCGGCTTTCAGCCGATCGGTGGAAACCCGACTGTTTCCGCCAGCTGCTGGCCGAACACCTCGGTCGCGGCTTCCCGGCCGACCCATTCGCGCTGTGACTTTCGCCCGGAGAACCGATCGTTGCCGAGTTGGCCCGAGCCATGGCCGATCCACCTGGTAACCATTCTGGTCACCAGGCTCGATGAGGGCTATGTTGGTAGGCGAAAGAGCCGGTGTCACCCCGGCGGACGAAGGGCGATCGGTGCCTTCTGTTCAATCCCCAACCTGTGGTGCGAGGTGCATCACGCTGCCGACATCCAAACGACCGCCCCACAGCTCCACTACGCCATCAGCCTGCTTTGGTCCTTCGCCGAAAGCTGGGTCGCTCAGCGTTGGGAACTGAATCCAGGCACACAGCCAGACATGGAGGTCACAGACGATGTTTAACTTTCCCGCCGCCATGCAAGTTTACCGTACCGAGCTGGGTATGCAGCTGAACGGCGATAGCCGCGAACTTCTGGCTCTCCTACCGCCAGAGAGCATCGACTTGATCGTCACCAGCCCGCCCTTCGCCCTACTGCGGAAGAAGGCATACGGCAACGAGGAGCAGGCGGAATACATCGCATGGCTCAGCGGGTTTGGGCAAGCCGCCCACCGTATCTTGAAGCCGACCGGCAGCTTTGTGCTCGATCTCGGCGGAGCCTATGAACGAGGCAAGCCGGTCCGCTCTCTTTATAATTTTAGAGTGCTCATCGATTTCTGTGATAATTTGGGCTACCGCCTAGCCGAAGAATTCTTCTGGTATAACCCCGCTAAGCTCCCGTCGCCCATCGAGTGGGTCAATAAGCGAAAAATCCGGGCCAAGGACGCCGTCAACACCGTTTGGTGGTTCTCGAAGTCCGATCTTCCAAAAGCAGATATTACAAAGGTACTCGCTCCCTATTCGGAGCGGATGAAGACGCTGCTCAAGAATCCTGCTGCCTTCTACACGCCGAAGGAACGTCCCTCGGGCCACGATATCGCGGATGCCTTCGGGAAAGACAATGGCGGAGCCATCCCCTCAAACCTGCTCCAGATTCCAAATACAGAAAGCAATTCACATTACCTTCGTATGTGCAAACTATTGGAACGCGATGGCCATCCGGCACGTTTCCCGGCCGATCTGCCAAGATTCTTCATCAAATTCCTGACCGATCCAGGGGATACGGTGCTAGATATCTTCTCGGGATCGAATACCACGGGGTTTGTCGCCGAACAACTCCATCGTCGATGGCTAAGCATGGAGCTAAGTAGGTCGCAGAAAGTTCTTTGACAAACGAAGGCCAAGTGAAGCCTTCTCTCGACTCTCATGGCCGAAAAATCCCGGGTTTTCCGAGAGTCGTGTCCGGGTTCCGCTTTTGATCCGCTCAT
>JBKQHM010000617.1:0-47817 GCA_052148775.1 Isosphaeraceae bacterium
CCGGCTGCCGGGGGAAGTGCGGGTTTGGCCTGTTCCCCCGCTGGCCCTCGCTCGGGTGCGGGCTGTTGGCGTCCCACGACGGCGACCCCGGCGGACGTGAGGATCAGGGCGGCCGCGACAGCGGCCAGCGGTTTCAGCCTTGCAAGCCACATCATCTGGATCACTCCTTGGGCAAGAGCAGTTACGGCGACCGGCACGGCGCCGGCAGCGGGAGAACTCGTAATGAAAAGGGCAGCACGCTTGATGAGCGCCGCGGGCATCGCGGCCGACGTGTCGCGGGCCATCTCGGGCCAGAGTGCCGCGACGGCTGGAGCGAGCCCGCGCCGCACCAGGCGGTCGCGCAGCCGCTGCCGCCCGCGGGACAGGCGGCTCTCGACCGTCCCGACCGGGCAGCCGAGCCGTCGCGCCGCCTCCTCGTGAGGCAGACCCTCCAGGTCGCAAAGGACGACCGCCGCGCGTTGACGCTCGGGGAGGCGGCCGATCTCTTCATCCAGGATCGCAAGCTGCTCGGCACGGCCCGGATCAGGGGTCGGGCTGGCCACCGGTTCGACCCCGCCGGTCTCGCGCGCCCTCCGGCGTAGGGAGGTGGCCCGCGCCCGTGCGGCGACGCGGCGGCTAACGCCGTAGAGCCACGGCCCCAGCGAGTCGTCGACCCTGACCGCCGAGGCCCTTCGCACCAGCACCAGGAACGTCGCCTGAAACGCGTCGGCCGCGGCGTCTCGGTCGGGCAGCAGCCGGCGACAAACGCCCCAGACCATTGGCCCGTGCCGCTCGACGAGGATGGTGAACGCATCCTCCGCCGAGGCGTCGTTCCGGTCCACGAACCGTTCCAGCAGTTGCCTGTCGGTCAGCCCGCCGAGCATCCCGCTGCTGAAAAGCGTCCGGATGTCACGGAGTGCGCCCGAAGGATCTCCCCCGCTCATGAGCCTGCCCCCCTAGACCGTCCTACAAACTCAATATGCACCGACCCGGGAAAGGCTTCCAACATTCTTCCAAGAAAAACGGAAGCGTCGAGTCGGTCGCAAGAAAACCGGGTTGATCGTCGGACTCCAGTCATCGCGCGGGCGCTCCTTTGGACTTCGCCGGCAGGAGCCGGCTCGATCCCAGCCACACCCAGTAGAGGCGGGGTAACTCTCGGGTGGCTGGGGCCCGGGCCGCGGCCATCGCCCGACTGCTCAACCAGGGTGTCTTGCCCTCGGGTTATTACGCCGTCCCCCTTGTCGATCGCGACGGTCCCATCGAGATCGACGTGGCCGCGCTGCGCGAACAGGGGGGACCTCTGCCCGCGAGCGGTACGACCTGGTCGCAGACGTGGGTGGCGCCGGCCCCGGTCTTCACGGTCGCCATCGATTTGCCCGCGGTCGATGGTGTCGAGGTGCAAGTGTTTGCCGACGATGGCGATCCGCGGCTTGCTGCCGCGGTCGAGTGGCTCAGCCCGCGGAACAAGGACCGCCCCGCGGCTCGGCAGGCGTTCGCGGTCAAGTGTGTGGGCTACCTTCAGCAGGGCAGCAGTGTCGTGGTCGTGGACACCGTCACCACGCGAAGAGCGGACCCGAACGGCACCATCCTGGGCCTCCTCGGGATCGATGTCAGCGCGGCCGCACTGCCGCTGTCAAGCCTATCGGCGGTCTCCTACCGAGCCGTGGGTCGTGAGGCGGATCCGAAACAACTCCAGGTTTGGCCGGCGTCGCTCGCCCTGGCCCAGCCCTTGCCGACCCTCCCCTTATGGATCGCCCCCGACTTGTCCGTGCCCCTCGATCTGGAAGGCAGCTACCAGATGACCTGCGCGGACCCTCGCATCCGTCAGGCGGGGTGATGCTCGGAGGCTCTGTGCGACCTCTCTCCGAGCTGCCCTGGCGCCGATTCCGCGGCCTTTCGCCCGTGTCCTGCTCCAGAAGATGAGGAGACCTCATGGATTGACTGTCGATATGTATGATGACGCATTGCCACTACCGGTTGGATAGATCCCCATGACGCTGTTATCGATCACGGTGTCACCGGTGGTCGGGGCGCGATTCACGTTATTCGTCATCGCGACCCACCGCGCGGCTCCGAACGAGCCGTTCTTCCTCACCGGAATAAATGCATAAGATGCACCGCTGATGGATCTTGGGCTGACTTCCGTGGCTGCGATCGAGAAACCTCCGGCGACGGCACTGATCCCTTCGAAGTGGGTCACGATTGAAGGCCGATTATCGAACGAGTACGACCGGAAATCGCTGAATTGATGGGTTGTCGCGTTGTAGTCTTCGATGAATGCCTTGGCGCCATGGTCGTTATCCGAATAACCACCGACGATTGTGTACAGACTGCTGGACGCCCCCCCATCTTGCCAGACGCCGTACAGGGTCGTGCTGAAGCGACCGATGTCGACCGTAGTATAAGTTCCGCTCGATGTGTCATAGATGAAACCATGACCGCGGACTTCATCGCTCTGATAATCAAAATTGCCGACGACGAGCTGGCCCATGGTACTGTGGGGAATGGTGTCGCCGACCGCATCGGTTCCATTGCCGGGGGCGACGATCTGGACGTACGTCCCCGAGCCGTCGACGGGCCCCGTGTAAATCATGCCGTTCTGGTAATCCGACCCCGTGTCACGGTAAGCACCCACGGCGGTGATGTTGCCGGCACCGATGCTGGGATCGAACAGGGACGTATTGGGGCCATAAAACTGAGAGCTCGTGACGGTCTCACCCGCGAACTTGGGATCGAACAAGTGCAAGGAAGCGGCGCCGGGGCTCGACGGAAACTGATTGAGCGGGCCGTCATAAATGAACGCCGGGGTGCCGGCCCTCAATGATGGGGGCCCGGTGCCGCCGGTGATCACGACATTGCCTCCGACGTCCTGCCGGACTCCGGTGACGCCATAGTCGACCGGCAAAATGGTCTGGATCCCGGCCGTCTTCACTACGTCGTGGACCCTGGCGCCTCGATGAAAGTTCGTGGCGTGCCCATGTATGGTCGAAAGCAATTCGATCGACTCGAGCGTTTCGAGCACCGGGCGAATCTTCGGAGATCTCCTGACATTCAAAGCCCTCCGCCTCTCCGAACGGAGCCATCCGTGGAAGGCGGAAGTCGGTCTGTTGAAGACGATCATGTGGATAATCCTGATCGAGTGAACGAAGAATCTGCGTGAGCCTGACACCGCAGCGCCCGGAAGCCGGCAAGAGTCGGTCCGACGGAGTTGCTGGCGAATCAGCGGCACGCACACGGACAACCTCACACGAAACGCACGCAACGCTGTCGCGCTGGTGCTCTCCCGAAGGAACATAGGACATGTCCCGGTCCGCGGCGCTTGACGCGCGAAGTCATCGGCCAAAAAGCTCTTGCGCATCGAGAATGAGACGATTTGCACGATCCCGATGGGCGATGGGGAGGGTGCCGTTTCGCATTCAGATGCGGCGGATCGGCACTCCAGCATCCCGGGCCGCGGCTCCCGGAGAGGTGCCTGGATATCATTCAAAGACCACTCAGTTGCTCATCCAGACGCGGCTTCTCGATCGTGAGCCGATCGATCGTCCGTCCGTCTTCGCTCCAAGCGTGGAAGTCGAGCCGGCGAGATTCGGGGTCGATCTCGATCGTCTGATAGGTGGACACGCCCGCCCGTCCCACTTCGATATAATCCCGATGCGCCTGGTCGACGTACTTGTCGCCCGAGACCGCGATGACGTAGGTCGTACCCTCGTCCGGCCGCGCGACCCGATGATGCGCCCGGAGCGGATACGTCCTCAGATACGCGTGGTCGTGCCCTTGCAGGACCAGGTCCACGCGGTGCTTGTCGAAGATCGGCACCCAATGCGTGCGCAACGCCGGGCTATCACGCCAGGGATGCGAGGGGTAGACCGGGTGGTGGAACATCACGAGCTTCCATGCGGCCTTGGTCCGCCCGAACGTCGCGTCGAGCCATTCGGCCTGTCGTCGCGCCTCGGACGGATCGCAGACCGCCAGCGTGCTATCGAGCACCGCGAAGCATGCGTCCCCGACCTCGAAGGAATAGACCAGGCCCGGCAGGATTCCCGGCGGACCGTTGTGCGGCAGTTCGAAGGTCGCGCGATACAGCCGCGGACCGACGTCGAGATACTCATGGTTCCCGGCGCAGGGCATGAGCGGCAGGCGGTCAAAGACTGGCGCCGCACGCAGGAAGAAATGATCCCAGTTGGTCCGCTCGTTCCCGCGATCGACCAGGTCACCGGCCAGCATGACGAAGTCCAGATCGGGGTGTCGGCGCGCGGCGGTTTCGAGGAGTCGCCCCCACCGTTCGAGTCCCGTCTGTGCATCGCCCAGATAGAGCAACCGGACGGGACGCCCACGGCGCGGGGCCGTCTTCACCGGACGCCACGGTCCCCAGCCGCGGGGCGTACCATCACCGAGGGCGTACCAATAGACCGTGTCGGGCTCGAGATCGGCCACGGAGGCCCGATGACGGCGGACCACCGGATCGTTCAGCAAGCCCGGGACCTCGATCAATGACGAATCGCCGGCTACGATCCGGAACGGGCCTTCCGACCGCGCGAGGTCGGAAGGCGATCCCCGGTCGGCATCCCTCGGGGCCCGGGCGATCCGCAGCGCGGTCGCCTCGACGTCGGTCGAAGTCCTCCAGGTCCAGACCAGCTCCCGCGCGGGATCGTCGCCGTAAGCGATCGCGACCTGATCGGGCTGAGAGCTAGAGACGACGTGGGTCTTCCAGACCCGGCCCGGGGCCAGCAGACTGGAATGACGGCGGGCGTGCGACGCCTGGAGGACGACCGTACCGGCCAGGTCCTCGGGCAGGGCCTCGAACGGCTTCCAGGCGTCGAACGCCGCACTGACCTCGGCGCTTGCGACCGACACCCGCCAGCTCGACTCTTGACCATCCGCCAGCGCGACGATCGGCCTGTCCTGGGACATCGCGGACTTTTCCGAAGGCCGGATGAATACCACGTAGTGGGCTACGGGCGCGCGATCCAGACCGTTGACCCCCAGTTCGATCCAGCCGCGATCGAAGGCACGCCGAAATAATCGCCAGGTCGCGTCGGGATTGACAAGGGATCGGCCCGTCTCCCGAAATCGCCGATCGGAGACCCAGAACGGGACCGAGTCGATCGGGGCCGCTACCTCGACGCAGACCGGTCGATCGACGTGAAACCGCAGATAACCCCGCCCCAGCGCAGCCCGCTCGGCGGGCTTGAGTTGATCCAGGATCGCCGGACCACGTGTCGCGATCGCGGTCAGATCGCGTTCCGACCACGAATCGCTGAGTCGACGTCCGATCGTCCGCAACGACTCTTCGGTGGAAGACGACCCGGACGGTAAAGGGTCGGCAGCGTGTCCGACCGTCGCGGCGAGGACCAGGATCGATCCAATCCATTTCCGCCTGTTCGCAGCATCCATGACCGCGATCCACGCCTCCTGCACGCCTGATCGAGCATCAAGATTACGTACGCGAAAGGGAATTCCTTCCCTTTCGCCGGCCGTGTCAAGCAAGAAATGCCTTTGCCTGGGGAAAAGCGAATCCCCCTCAGTCCCGCACGGGATCAGAAACGGAATCAATTCCGCTCCACAAAAAAACCATGGCCTCGGACCCATCTTGGGGGAGGCCATGGTCATATGTGAGCGGGGTTCGCTCGACGAACCGGATTAATTCGATTCGACCGGTCGCTGGAACGTGGCGATTCGGTTGACCAAATCGGCCGCGTCGGTGGCCCGTCTCAGATCCGAGTATTTCGCCAGCGGCGCGGAACACGTCTCGTCTGCGTAGACCCCGACGACGGTGAATAAGCCGTTCATCTCGCCGGTAGCTGCCTTGGAAAAGAGACCAGACCTGATCAGCGAGGCCAGGTTTTGCTGCCAGAGCTGGGTCTCTGCCAATTTTGCCGTCATGGTGCGCCCCTTCAGAAGGAGAAAAAAGAGGCCATCCGTCAGTTATTCGAGGTACGCTTCGCAATCTTGACCGAACCATCCACAAAACCATCGATCCTCGAATCAGGTAGTCAGCATGGTATCTGTCCTGAAAGGAAACCGGGGTTCTTGGATTATCCTCGATCGAGCACTAATCGTATAGACGGACTCGGAAGCCATTTGGTTCAGACACCAGGAGTGCATCCACTCCCCCTTGAACTCGACTCACGATGACTGACTCTCGATCGAGCGATCTTGCTCAAAGCTTGGGCTAGGCCAGAGCCTTTTTCAAGCTTCTTGACCGATTAGTAGCAAAAAGAACGCCGACACGGTTCTTCAAGAAAATTTTTTCAAATCTCCTCGCCTTGCCTCACGAAGCAAGGCGAACAGCATTGGCTCGATTCACTCAGGCCCTAACCAGATTATTGTACATTGTTTCCAAACAACGATCAGGTGTTACCAAGAATCGCTGAACGAACAACCGATCGACTCGGGGAAACTCCCGAACTCATCCTCAATTCGATTGTTAGAAGAATACCTCCAAACTTCTCCCGTAGGGTCGGCTCGGAAAAAAATAAATCCTCTAACCAATTATGTATGCTTGCCTCCAATCGCGTCAAGGTTTTCAAAGTCGGGTGATGAAGACGCCCGTTGCCGGAGACGATCGAGTTTCCATAACGCCACGTCTGATGCACCATCTCAACATTTCCGATCGGCAACGGCATCCCGCGCGAGGGCTAAAGCCCCATGGACGACCACTTCCTCGCCGAGAGCCGCCGGGGCGATATCGAAGCCGCCGCGGAAAGGGGGAAAGACATCTCGCTCGACCAGACGACGAATTGGCGTTAACCACCCCGCCTCGCCAATCAAGGAGACACCGCCTCCCATCACGATCCGTCGCGGTGCGACCAGCGTGATGGCTTGCACCAGGGCGAAAGCGATCGCCTCGTGAGCTCGAGTCAGAATCGATATCGCCTCGGCATCGCCGGCCTGTGCGGCCTCGGCGACGAGGAGGGTTGTGATCCGGCTCCGATCGCCGGACGCTCGATCCAGGACGATCCATCCACGGCCTTCCTGGAGGATCTTGCGTGCATGTTCCTGGGCGGCCCTGGCGATTGCCCAGCCCGAAGCCACGAGTTCCAGCTCGTCGAGTCGCGCGGCCGGGCCACTCGTGTCGATCACGCGCAGGTGGCCGATCTCGCCGGCGCCCTGACCGAAGCCACGATAGATCCGATCCCCGATGATGAGGGCGCCGCCGATCCCGCTCCCGACGTTCATGTAAAGGAGCGGGGAGAACCCGCGTCCGGCGCCGAAGCGGGCCTCGGCCAGTCCGGCGGTATCCGAGTCGTTGTGGACGACGACGGTCGGCACCTCCAGATGCGAGACGGCCCAGTGAGCGAGGGGGAAGTCGTCCCAGCCTGCAACCTGGTACGACGTCTGAGTCACCCCAAGCTCGGCGTCGACCGGCCCACCGAAGCCGATTCCAATGGCCTGGACCAGGCTGCGGTCGACGTCGGCTTTATGGAGTAGGACCGGAAAAGCCTGGCAAATCTGATCGAGGATGCCGGATGCATGCCGGGAGGGATCGACGTGGAGTCGTTCGAGCGCCACGAGGTCGCCCTGGCCCCGGCCGATCCCCAGCTGAAGCTTTGTTCCCCCGATCTCGATGCCTACCACCCACACGTCAACGTCATTAGCCATGCGATCAGCTCGCCACGGCACCGGCGTGGGCGAGTTCCTTGGCGGAAAAGCGCCGGTAGAGGTCATCGATGATCCAGTGGAACACGACCGAGTGCAACGATTCGACGATGCCCATATCGTCGACCGCCGCATGTAAGTTGTGCTGTGCCAGATCTTTGAGCTTACCGCCCGAGAAGCCGGTGATGCCCACGGTCGTCAAGCCATTCTCGTTGGCCCAGTCGACGGCCTTGAGGATATTCGGGCTGTTGCCCGACCCCGAGATGGCCAGGACCAGGTCTCCCGGCGATGCCAGGTTCTTCAATTGCTCGAGGAAGATCCGGTCGTAATGCAAGTCGTTGCTGACGGCCATGATCCAGGACGTGTTGTCCGTCAGGCTCAAGACCTTGAGCCGCTTTTGAGACTCGAAATTGCAGAGCGTGCACTTCGCCAGGTCCTCGCAGAGATGCGAGGCATTGGCACCCGACCCCCCATTGCCGATAATGAACACGAACCGGCCTTCATCATAAGCGTTTTCAATCAAATCACTTACGTTCTCGATCTCCGTCGGATCGATCTTCTGGATTTCTTGACAAACAAGGTTGAGGTAATCGGAAACTCCCAGTTTCGCACCAATCATCGATGCCTCTCCTCGGGGGACTTCGGATGGATCGGCTATTGCACAGGCCGGACCCTCACAGTTTCACTTCGCGGATATCGATCCCACGCTTCAACGGCCGCGACATGCGGCTCCTGGACAACAATCCGGCGGTGGGAACACCGACCGTCGATCTCGTCGGTTAATCAGAATCATAACTCAGGAGAACTCCGAGCGTAAAGCCGCACTCTTGCGCGCGGATAGGCAGAAAGGATGCACCTACCCGTCAGGAGAGCGTGGTTCGGTCAGTCGTCCGGGTACGCCCCCGGATCCTCATCCGAGGAAAGGCCCTGCCCCAGATCGATGCCCCATTCCCGCTCGACGAGTTCGGGGATGATACCGAAGGTTGCCCGTCCATCGGCCCAACGGATGGTCTCAGGCCGCTTGGCCGCGTCGGTGCCGAGGTAACGGGGATCCGGCGTGATGCCCACACGCCCGAGATCGAGCCGGTCGGAGTCCCAGCAGGTCCGGATGGTGATGTCGGGATGAGTCCGCTCATGGGTGTGCCCGGCGCAGGCTCGATGCAGGAGTCGAAACTCCGCATGGGGCAGCTCGAGCAAACGGCCGCGAACCCTCCGGGCTAAGGCGGCGGCACGAGGACCGTGCTCAGGGTCCGTGCCTTCGTTGAGCCGGCAAGAGTCGTGCAGCACCGCGAAGAGCTCGACCACTTCGATGTTGGCTCCCGTCTCAACGCACAGACGTCGACCGTTCTCGAGAACCCTGGCCCAGTGCGCGACGCCATGTACGCCCTCAAGGGGAAGGGTATACGTTTCCAGGACGGAGTTGATAATCCGCGGTATGTTTGATGCCATCCGGGAAACTCGGGGACGATCCGAGTCGACTCGTGACGGGGATAAATGGACCTTTCCGGCGAATAGACTCTCAGAAACAGGGTATGCAAAAGATCTCAATCCGAGGAAGCCCAATGCTCCACGAAACCCCGAGTCCCGAGACCGCGGTCGATTGGCGGAGGATCCACGCGCTGGGCTTACCCTCCGGCAGTATCCGGGCCCTGCTCGCCATCCTGGTGTTCGCGACCGTCTGGGCCTTGCTCATCATCCGACCGAGCGAGGAGATCCCGAACTACCTCGGAGACCTCCTCTTCATCATCATGGGACACTACTTCGCGGCGCGTCGCCGCGTGGTTACGGACGCCGATCCGGGCCCGCCGCCCCTGTACCTGCCCCGAGGGAGCGTGCGCGTGCTCCTGATCGCCGGGTCGATCGCGGTGGCCGTGTTCCTCTTCCGACGCGGACAACTGACATCGCTCGAGCGTAATCCGGGGGTCGTCGCGCTCCTGCTCGTCGGCGGATTCCTGCTCGGCGTGGCGATGAACACCGTGACGACCTGGTGGCGGGAGCGAGGACACCAGCCGCCGCGATTCGTCGAAGACCTTCGCGCCGTCGTTTCCCTGGCGGCCGGGATCCTGCTCGCGTTCCTCGTCCTGAACCACATACTCCTGATCGTCCCCCCGGCCGGTATCGACGACCAGCTTTCCGCGTGGGTCCACCTTGGGCATGTCCGTCCGGAACAGGTCCTCGCGGCAGTCGTCGGGTTCTACTTTGGCTCCCGCTCCTGATGGAGCCGAAGCATCCGACGGGCGATCGGCCTGTTCCCCACCGCACGCGCAACCGGTCCGCCTCGACCTGGGCCCCGGGTGCGGGGGGATTCGGCTTCGGCCGGCGAGAGTCTTGTGGCCCGGATCGACGACGCCTATGATGAAAGCTCGCCCGCTGACAATTCAGTCGATCGTTCATGAAAGGGTTTGAACATGCCCGGTCCTTTCAGCCGACGCGATTTCACCAGGGCGGCCCTCGCGGGCGCGGCGGTCGCCGCGGCACCCGCCCCCGGACATTCGGGCCGCGTGCTCGGCGCCAACGACCGGGTGCACATCGGCTGGATCGGCGTCGGCTACCGGGCCGAGCGATTCACGAATCACGACGACCCCAACGAGTTGCTCGACTCCTGTTGTCGCGAGCCGTGGTCACACGCGTGACCCCTGCGAGCGGCGAATCTGCCAGACCCACCCGGGAGGTGTGACGATGCATCAGCCGAGACCGCCGAGATACTGGATCATCGCGGGGTGTTTCAGCCTCGTATTCGCCGCCCCTGCCATGGCCGACGACGCGATCGCGACGAAAAGCCTGACCGTCCAGCCGGCGGGCATTCGGGCCGGTAAGCCCGGCGAGACCTACTTGAACGTTGAGGGGCGACATAACGGCGAGGGGGGGAAGTACGCCAGCTTCGGAGTGCTCGAGTTCCCCGCACCCAAAATCGGTGGCGAAAGTGACAAGGGCGTAACCCTGTCCTTGACCCTCGCGCAGAGCATCGCCCGGTTCTCGAAGCCCGGCAAGCTCAGGTTCTACCTGGCGACAGGAGACTTTGAAACCAAGGATGCGAAGTTCGACATGACGGACGCCGACGGACTTGGCGGCCTGGTCAAGGAGAAGAGCCCGCTCGGTTCCGGCGAGTTCAAGACGCGAGAGACCGGGCACGCCGATACGTTCGTCTTGACGCTCGACGAGGCCGCCGCCGGATACCTGCGAGCCCGGGCCGCGAAGGGCATGACCATCCGCCTGGTCCTCGTCCCCGACGACGAGGACGTGGCGGCGACCTACTTCGGATCGGGTGCCGATGAGGCATCGCGAAGACCTCGGCTGAAGGTCGGAGGCGGCACCTGAATCGGTCCGAGGTTCGGCGATTGGCGCGGTGCCTCCTTCCTCGGGTCAAATCGTCGCGATACTCTCGATCGTCACGAGCACCTCGACGTGTTGGGGCTCGGGGCGATGGAGATCGAAACACCCTGGGAGAACCGATCATGAAGGTATTCAAGCGGTGGGGATTCGCGAGTCTGGCGCTGGTCCTGGCGGCCGGGTGGTCCTATCGCGAGGTGGCATTCGCCCTCGACGAGGCACGGCGTGCGACGTCCGGGACGATCAACCTCGATCAGGTCGAGATGAAGAGTTTCTCGGACAAGGGAGAACCCGTCGGCAAGAACGGCGTCTATCTCGCGGGCGACACCCCCGCCTCGACCAAGTTCGTAACCGGCCGTTTCGTCCTGGAGGCCGGCAAGTCGCCGCATGCCCCGCACACCCATGCCGAAGAAGAGGTCATGATCATCGAGAGCGGACACGGTGAGATTTTCTGCGATGGAAAGACCACCAAGATCGGGCCCGGCTCGGTGATGTACACGACCCCGAACGTGTCACACGGCATCACCAACACGGGCAATGAGCCGATCGTTTTCTACTACGTGAAGTGGGAAAGCCGAAAATAATTGAACCCAGGAACCATCCCACGCCTACCCGCCATCGACACCAATAACCAATGACCAATGACCAATGACCAATGACCAATGACCGGAAACTGGACAGGACCGCTCGTCGGGGCATTGGCCAACGGACTGCTTGCGGCGGGTTCTTATGGAATCGCGGGGTACGGATTGGGGCAACCGCGTGGGTTGCCCCGATTACTCGGCGCCGGCGTGATCTTCTGGACCGCCATCACAGTCGGTCTGGAGGGATTGGGCGCATTCGGAGCGATCGGGCTCTATCCCGTGCTGGCGTGGGCGGGGATGATCTTCGTCGTGGGTCTGGGAGTGAAGTGGCGTAGGGCCGTCGGCGTTCCGGAAGTCCCGGATGATCTGCGAGAGGAGGCTTCCCTGGGTTGGGACGCACTCCTCGTCCTGTCGCTCGTACTCACCGCCGCGATCCTCCTCGCGATCCCCTCGTTGTTGCTGGCCGTGAAGGTCGTCAGCGACGGCCCGATCTATCATCTGTATTTCGCGGCCCGATGGTGGAAAGCCGGCCGGCTGATCCTGGTGGCCGCGCCGTTCGGGGAGAATGCGGCGACCTACTTTCCCGCCAACGGCGATCTCTGGTTTACCTGGCTGATGGTCTCCTGGGGAGGCGAGAGCCTGGCCAAGATCGGTCAGGCCCCCTTCCTACTCCTCGCCGGTGCGTCGGCCTATGGCTGTGCCCGATCACTCGGAATCAGCCGATCGGCGAGTCTGATCGCGACCTGCTGGTTCGTCAGCTCGATCCCCCTCTTCCTCTTCTCCTTCGAGCCGAACGTCGACACGATCTTCGTCGCCGGTTACCTCCTCTCGGCGTATTTCTTCCTCCGGTTCGCGCGGGGAGAAGGGAAGACGTCGGCATTGGTTCTGGGCGCGCTGGCCGCGGGCGAGGCGATCGGGACCAAGGCCGTCGGCGTCGTGTTCGTACCCCCGCTGATCGTTCTGATGCTTGCGACGATCGAGTTCCAGTCCGTGCCGCGGCGGAGCAAGTTGATCCGGACTCTGGCCGTCGTGCTCGCCCCGGCCGTCACGGGCGGTTACTGGTTTGGCCGCAACCTGGTCCTCACCGGCAACCCGCTCTATCCCCTGGAAGTCCGATGGATGGGACAAACCCTGCTGGCCGGATGGTACGGACCGGACGCCATGCGTACGAGTCCCTACTACTTGCCGATCGGCGACTGGCGGGCGCTCGGTGACATCCTGCTCGCCGTGCTCGACCCCAGACTCGCCCCGATCTGGCTGGCGTCGGTGGCCGGGGCATGGGCCGTCAAGAACCCGAAGGTGCGCGAATCGGGACGATGGATCGCGGTTTTCTCGATCCTGGCCGTGCTCAACATCGCTCTCTACTGGTTCGTGATCCCCTATCGGACACAACAGCGATTCATGCTCCAGGCATTGGGCCTGGCCGTCGTCCCGCTGGCGGCAACCCTCGACCGGGGACGATGGCTCCGATACGCCGGCACGCTCCTTCTGGCGGCTCATGTCCTGACCCCCGAGTCCTGGCCGTTCCCGGCGCGCGAGGACGCCATCCCCTGGGACCTCTCACCGGTCATCCCGAACGCCATGGGGGCATTGGTGCCCCTCTTTCCCGGGAGGGAGCCGGGGCCGCGGGCCAGGAGCGGCTCGGTCCCCATGATTCAACTGACGACGGTGGGGGTGATCCTCCTGGCCGGAATCATGGTCTGGGCGTGGAGCCGGGGCGGGGCAACGACCCTCCAGCGATGGCCCCGGCAGAGATGGGCCCTGGCGACGACGGCGACCGCCGGATTCCTCCTCCTCGCCTTCTTCCATGTGGGTACCGGGGCCTTCGAACCCCGCATCCGCTTCTATGACCCCCGATTCCGCGACTACTACGTTGGCTGGCTCAACTTCGAGACTCGATGCGGCCCCGCGGGGACCCGCGTGGCCTATGCCGGAACCGATCTCCCTTACTATCTCCTTGGCCAAGGCTTACGCAACGAAGTCCGCTACATCAACATCGATGGGCACCGGGACTGGCTGCTCCACGACTACCATCGCGAGGCCCTGAGCCACGGTAAGGGAACCTGGCCGAACTCCCGGCCCGGCTGGGACCGGCTCCAGCGCGATTACCGCGCGTGGCTCAGCAACCTCGATGCCGAGGGTATCCAGCTCCTCGTCGTCACCCGCGCCAATCCGGACGAAGGCCCGCACAACATCGCCGACGCCGAGGGATTCCCGATCGAGAAGGTCTGGGCAGATTCCCACCCCGAGCGATTCCAACCCCTCTACGGTCGGGACGAACGGGACCCATTATTCCGGATTTACCGGGTCCGCCGACCCTGAGCGGATTGCCTTTCGTGGCCCTCGGCCGGAACTTCAATCTTTTTTTCCGTTCTCGCACGGATTGGGTCGCGAGATTGCACTAATAAGGGATAGAGGGGCGCCCTCCCGGCCGATCCGAGACGGATGGCCCCCGGATCGATACCAGTAAAGTCTCCAGAAAGAGGGATTCGGGATGCGCCTCACGCTCAGAACACTCCTGGCCTGGCTCGACGACACCCTGGAACCCAGCCAGGTCCGGGACATCGGCAAGCAGGTTGCCGAGAGTCCATTCGCCCAGGAGCTCTCCGAACGGATTCATCGAGTCACGCGCCAGCGCCGGCTCTCGGTACCCACCAGTTCCGGACCAGATGGGACCGACCCGAACATCGTCGCCAGCTATCTCGATAACGATCTGGATCCGGATGACGTGGCGGAATTCGAGAAGAAGTGCCTGACCTCCGACGTCAACCTCGCCGAGGTGGCCAGCGTCCACCAGATCCTCAGCCTCCTCGGTCAGAAGGTTCAGGTGCCGCCCGAGGCGCGGACGCGGATGAATCAACTGGTCAAGGGTCGAGAGACGGTCCGACCGAAATCTCCGGCCACCCGGCGACCGCCGGCCCCCGAGCCCGTCACAAAGCCGATCCAGCCCTGGGTCGCGCCGGAACCCCCGAAACGTCCCTGGATCGAGCGATTCGGACCGGCGATTGCCTGTCTGCTCCTGATCATGGTCTGCATTTTCACGGCATGGCGGAGCCTGTCGGTGCCGCCTGCCACCCAGGCCCTCAATCCTCCGATGCCGGTGGCCGTCAACGCCATGCCCGTACCAGCACCCGCAGGCGAGAGCCCGTCGGCGCCAGCACCCGTGGCCTCACCGGAGACCGCAGCCGGCGCAGCGGCGAAGGCGAGTCCGGCCGCCGAGACCGAGACGGCCGATACGGCCAAGGTCGCCAAGGCATCGATGGAGGCCCGATCGAAAGATACGGCCGTGCCTTCCGTTCCTCCCGGTTCTTCGGGGGTGGCGGAGAAAACCAACGGTATCTTATTGCGTTACAACGCGGATAATCGGGAGTGGGACCGCCTCTCCGAGGTGACGAATCTGAACCGCTCCGATCGCCTGCTCTGCCTGACACCGTTCCGTGACTCGATCACGATGGCAAAGATGCGGATTACGATGGTGTCTGAGACCGAAATCCGCATCCTCTCCGCGTCGACCGACCCGGTGCCCTCGCTGGAACTCGTGCAGGGCCGGTTGATGATCCGGCAACCCGGCTCCAGTTCCCTCAAGCTCGTCTTCTCCAACCGGTCCGTCAGCCTCGAGATGACGCCGGATAGCACGGTCGCGATCGAGCGGATCGAGCCGAGGACCTTCGGGCAGCCGATCACGAGGACTCAGCCGACGGCCATTTGCTGCATCCAGGGAGAAGTGACGCTGTCCATTGACAACAAGAAGGAGGAACTCAAGGCGTCGAATGTCGCCGTGATCGACTCCGGGCAGGTCCGGATCGCGACGCCCGACCGACTCCCACCCTGGTCCACCCAGGCCGAACCGACACCCTATGAACAGCAGGTCGGGGACCAGTTCCTCAAGCTATTCCATCCCGGCCGGCCCATCCTGGCGGAGCTCGTCGCGGCCATCGAGGACGAACGCAAGGAGATCAAGGACCTGGCCATCAGGGCCATGAAGGCCCGGGGCGACCTGTCGCTGCTCATGCCCATGCTCTCCCGCGAGAACGATCCGGCCGCACGCCGCCTGACGATCGACGCCATTCGCTCCTACATGTCACTCGGCCCCGACGCCGTCAACCGCGCCCGTGCCCAGCTCGACGAGGAATTCGGCGAGAACGTGGGGGCCATCGCCCAGCACATGCTGGTCGGCTACTCACCCGAGGAGGTGGCCAAGGGCGACATCTATCCACGCCTCGTCGGCCTGCTGTCCCAGGACCAGCCGTCGGTCGGCATCCGCGAACTGGCCCTCGATACGCTGAGACGGCTCACCGGGCGCGACGACATGGGCTACGATCCCGATCATCCCATGGGAAAGGGACTCGACGCCTGGAACGACCTCCTGCGCCGCAACGAGCTGAGACCCATGCCCCCGCGTCCCGCCAGGGGGCAATGAAGCGTCGGTCTCGGATTCACCACATTCATGCGGGCGGCGGCATCCTCGCCGCCCGGTTTCAACGCGTGGCTCGACCTCCCTGCTGGGCGTCGTGCCGGGCAACCGGCGCGACGCGATCGATTCCGAACGGGTAAGCGACGCGCTGCTGCACGCAACGATAGAGCCTGATCCGACGGACTGGCTTGCCACCCCGTTCGACCCAGAACTCCGAAGTCGGCTCGACGCCCTGGAACCATCGGGCGAAGTATTGCGCCACCACCACCGGCTCGTCCCCCACCAGGACCAGTACGCCGTCGCGACCGACCCAGTCCTCGGGGCGGCTCCAGAAGGCGAACCCGCGGGGATCGTCGGTGTTGTAGCACAGAACCGGCCGGTCGCCCTTCATGGCGTGGGCAATCTGGGCACTCTGGTACCAGTATCGCGTGAAGACGAAGCTCCGCGGGTCATCGACCAGGCCGAGCTGACGAATTCGCGCGGCGACCTGATCCCAGCCATACAGGTCCACGGTTGGATCGCTCCGGGCCTCAAGCCATCCGAGTGGACTCCCCGGGCCGTGCTGGAACCACCCGGTGCGAAACTCCACGACCGTCAACACGATCAGCAGGACCGAAAGGCCCGCATAGGCCGCGAGTCGCCGCCATGCGGCACCGGGCCCGGATTGCTCGAATCGTGTGGCCCAGCCCCGACCGAGGATCGGAAACAACGAAACCATCCCGATCAGGCCCCAATGAGGCAAGACCGGCCGGAAGCAAGCCACCGCCGTGAACAGTCCCAACGGGAACGCAGCCAGGCAGAGCCAGAGGCGTTCCGAACCCAGGGCGATCGTCCGCCATCCCCGCCATCCCCGCACCAGGAGCACGACCAGAGGCACCCAGATCCACGGGAACAGATACCCCGCCTGTGCCAGGATCGCGACGGCCAGATAGTCCGGCCTCGGCATCCAGCCCCCGACCGCACGTCCCCCCTGGAAGAAGAAGGAGACCCATCCATGCTGGGCATTCCAGATCAGGACCGGGCTGAAGAGCACCCACCCGATGGCCAATGCCAGGTAGGGGCCCGGTCGGAACAACCATCGCCGCCGCATCCGGCGGTCGAGCAAGAGGTAGAGCGCGGCCCCCATGGGGATGAATACGGCGTGATACTTGCTCAGCAAGGCCCCGCCCCAGGCCAGGCCCACCTCGACCCACGGACGCAGACTCCGCGGATCGGGATCGTCGAGTGCCGCGCTCAAGCGGTCGATGGTCAACAGCCAGAAAAAAAGGAGGGGACCATCCGGCAGCGCGAACATCGAAGCCGCAAGCCCGTAGTAACCGGTCACGTTGAGGGCGAAGGCGGCCAGGAACCCGGCTCGAGGCCCGTAGTAGCGGGTCGTCAATCGAGCCAGGATCGCGGTCGACCCGGCGAACAGGAGGATGAAACCGATCCGCAAAGCCCAGGTCGAGCGGCCCGCCCCCGGCAAGGCCAGGCCCATCATCTCGATCCAGGACATCATCGGCGGATGGTCGAAGTAGCTCAGGGCCGGGTGGGCCGCGTACAGGGAATGGTAGGCTTCATCATTCCCTAACCCCAGGCAGGCCGAGCAGATCAGTCGGACAACCGCCGAGCCGACGATCAAGATCCAGAGCGCATGTGTGGGGTTCATGGAGCGAGCATCCTTGCTCGTGCGTCAAGACGGTCCGGGTGAGCCGAAATCCTCAGGGATGACACGTTCCTGCTTCTTAACCCAGATCGTTTTCCGGATCGAGACCAAATCCCTCTCGATAACGACGACCTTGCCGACCCCCCATCAGCCTGACCACAATGAATTGCGGTCCCGTGCTCAGATTCTCGAGTTTTCCCGGGCAAGAATGAAGCCCCGTATCTCCCCTGGCTCGCTATTATGACCGTGTCCAGTCCCGTCGAATCGAGTATGACAGAAGGATCGATCCCAGTCGGCGACCCGATTCCCGGGCCCGGACCGATCGACAAGTCCGACTGGCGCGTCCGGCAGATGTTCGCCTCGATCGCGCGCCGGTACGATCTCCTCAATCATCTCCTGAGCCTGAACATCGACCGTTCCTGGCGGACGTTCACGACGCGCGTGGCGCCGCCGGAGCCGGGCATTCCCGTGCTCGACTGCTGCACCGGAACGGCCGATCTGGCCCTGGCTTATGATCGGGCCGGCCGGGGCCGATCGCCGATCGTCGGGACCGACTTCTGCCGGGAGATGCTCGAGGTGGGCCGCGAGAAAGTCCACAAGGCCGGCGCCGATGGGCGGGTCACGCTGGTGGAAGGTGACGCCCAGCGTCTGCCCGTGCCGAGCGATACCTTCGGCGTGGTCAGCGTGGCGTTCGGGTTGCGGAATGTCCGCGACACGGTCCGCGGTATCGACGAGCTGATCCGCGTCGCGCGGCCGGGGGGCAAGGTGGCCATCCTGGAGTTCTCCCGCCCGCGTGGGCGACTGCTGGGCCGGCTCTATCTGACTTTCTTCCGACATCTGCTCCCGAGGATCGGCCAGGCCCTCGCCCCGAACGCCGACAATGCCTACGACTATTTGCCCCGGAGCGTCCTGGAGTTCCCCGATGGCCAGGCCATGCTCGACCTCCTGGCCTCGCGCGGGCTGACCTCGCTGGAGCTCCATCCCCTCACCGGCGGGATTGCCACCCTCTATCTCGGCACCAAGCTGGAGTCGGCCATCCCGGCGGGGCCGATTCCATGATCAGACCCGGTCCTTCGACCACCGATGATCTGGTCGTGGCCATCACCGGCGCCAGCGGGGCGGCCTACGCCGTCCGGCTGATCCAGATCCTCCGGCGGATAGGACGGACGGTCCAGGTCACCTTGAGCCCCAGCGCCGTGCAGGTTCTCCGCGAGGAGCTCGGACTCGAGGTGGACCTCGGCGCGTTCGATCCCGAGGCCCTGGGCGGCACGGGGCCCGGGCCATTGATCTATCATCATCACCAGGATTTCCGCGCGGGGATTGCCAGCGGCTCATTCCCGACCGGCGGTATGGTCATCATCCCTTGCAGCATGAGCACCCTGGGGGCGATCGCCGGCGGCATCACGACCAACCTCATTACCCGCGCCGCCGACGTGCACCTCAAGGAGCGCCGCAAGCTGGTGCTGGTCCCTCGCGAGACACCGCTGAGTCTCATCCATCTGGAAAACATGGTGACCGTGACCCGCGCCGGGGCCGTCATCCTGCCGGCCATGCCCGGCTGGTACCATCATCCGCGACGCCTCGAAGACCTGGTCGATTTCGTGGTCGGACGCGTCTGCGATCAGTTCGGCATTCATAATGCGCTCTCCCCGCGATGGGGAATGCGCGATTCACCCGAGAGTCTCGACGATACCCGGCTGGACACGCATGCGGATCCGGAAGAGACACTTCCGGAATAATTCGAGGAAATCTGAGGCCATGTCTGGAGATTCGTCTGCAACAGCGACAGGCCCGGTTGTCCTGATCACCGGCGCCTCGGCGGGGATTGGCGAGGCGCTGGCGAGAGAGCTCGTCCGGCGTCGGAAAGTCGCGGCGCTCGTGCTGACCGCCCGTCGTGGCGATCGCCTGTATCAGTTGGCCGAGGAACTCCGCTCCCTGCAAGCCGATCTCCAGGTCGTCACCATCGCGGCCGACCTGGCCGACCCGGCGACGCCCAAGCGCCTGATCGCCGAGACGACCCGACGCTTCGGGGGTCTCGACGTCCTGATCAACAACGCCGGACTCGGCCTCCCGACCCTGTTCGCGGACTCGGATCCCGACCATCTGGCCCGTCAGATCGCCGTCAACTTCACCGCACCTTTGATGCTGGCCCGCCTCAGCTTGCCGTCGCTGGCCGAACGCCGGGGGATGCTGATCAACATCGGCTCGGCGATCACCTGCGTCGCCAATTCGGGCCTGGGGGCCTACGGGGCGACCAAGGCGGGCCTGGCCTACTGGAACGATGCCCTCCGCCGCGAGCTGTGGTCGACCGGCGTGCGTGTCTGCCTCGTCCAGCCGGGTCCGATCAAGACCGAATTCACGGAGGCCCTCCACGCGCTGGTGCCCCCTGGAGGGCGTCCCGATCCGATCCTGGACAACGCCGCGCCCTGGATGACCGCCGACGTGGACGAGGTCGCACGCCGCATCGTCGGCCTCATCGACCGACCTCGTCGAAGGCTCTCGGTCCTGCGGCGGTTCGTCTGGATCTTCCGGATCCTCGGTGCCGTCGCCTCACTCTGTCCACCGATCGGCGACCGGTTCGTGGTGAAGTTTTCCAATGGCGGATTGAACCGCGACAAGCGTGACCCGACGACAACCGGTCCGAGAATCGTCGATCCCTGAACGGATGTGCTTCCCGGAGTGCTTCGATGCGGAGAGATTCCCCGAGAGTGTGCGTAGAGGATGCGTTTCCGATTGCCTCGTAATCCGGATCTTCCATGAGCCTTGCACGATTACGCGATTACTTTGAGCTCGTCCGATTCAGCCACACGTTGTTCGCCCTCCCATTCGCACTGCTGGGTGCCGCACTGGCGGCGTTCGCCCCGGACAGCTCTCCCACTCGGCTCCGGGACTGGCTCGGAATCCTCCTCTGCATGGCGTCGGCACGTTCGGCCGCCATGGCGTTCAACCGATTGGCCGACCGGTCCTTCGACGCGATGAACCCCCGGACCGCCGGCCGCCACCTCCCCGCCGGCCGGCTCAGCGTCCCGGCGGTGGCCACCTTCACGGCGCTATCCTCATCGGCCTTCATCGCCTCGACGCTGCTCTTCCTCCCGAATCGATGGCCCCTCAATCTCTCCGTCCCGGTGCTGCTCTGGCTGCTCGGCTACTCCTACGCCAAGCGATTCACCAGCCTCGCCCATTTCTGGCTCGGCCTCTCGCTCAGCCTGGCGCCGGTCGCGGCCTGGATCGCGCTGCGGGGCGACCTGGAATGGCCCCCGGTCCTGCTTGCGATCGCCGTACTCCTCTGGGTCTCCGGCTTCGACATCATCTATGCCTGCCAGGACGTGGAATTCGATCGCCGGGTCGGACTGCGTAGCGTCCCGGCGGCCTTCGGCGTCCAGGGCGCACTCCGCATCGCGGTGGCATGCCATGCCCTGATGATCGTGCCCCTCGTGATCCTGGGTCTCGTCTACCCGCTGGGACTCATCTACTTCCTCGGGCTCGCCGCCGTCGCCGCGATGCTGGTGTATGAGCACGCCCTGGTCCGCCCGGACGACCTGACCCGCGTCAATGTCGCATTCTTTCAGGTGAACATCGTGATCAGTCTCGGACTCCTGGCCGTCGCCGTCCTCGACCTTCTGGTCCGGGCCAGATCCTGAGAGAACCTTCTCTCACCCCTGCCGCCAGGTCGATCGGGAGCTTCGGTTGATGATTCCTTCAATTCGGACTAAAATCACTGAAACAAGGCTGGCATCATCCGTCAGCCCTTGAGATCAGGAAGAGAAGACGGTCCCGTCGCTCAGAATCCCGACGCCGGATCGCCCGAGAGAGGACAGGTGGGTGATGAATAGCGAGAGCGGCACGATGGATGCGATCCGGGACAAGGTGGAGGCGGGGCAGCGGCTCAGCTTCGAGGACGGCCTGGCCCTGGAGGCGTCGAACGACCTGTTCGCCCTCGGCTCGATGGCCAACCTGGTGCGCGAGCGATACAACGGCAATTACGGCTACTACAATGTGAACACGCACATCAATCCGACCAATGTGTGCGTATACACCTGCGACTTCTGCGCGTTCCGGGCGGACCTGGGCGAGGCCCGCGCCTACGTAATGGAGCGGGACCAGATCGTCGATCGGGCCCGACAGGCCGCCGATCGCGGCGCGACCGAGCTGCACATCGTCGGCGGGTTGCACAACAAGCTCCCGTTCAGCTATTACGTCGACGTGGTCCGATGGATCAAGGAGACGGCGCCCGAGATTCACATCAAGGCCTACACCGCTGTCGAGATCGAGTTCTTTTGCAAGATTGCGCGCAAATCGATCAAGGAAGTGCTCCAGGAGCTGGTCGACGCGGGGCTCGGGAGCCTGCCGGGCGGAGGTGCCGAGATCTTCCACCCCGAGGTGCGCGAGCAGATCTGCGGGGCCAAGGCTTCCACCGAGACCTGGCTCGACGTCCACCGGACGGCGCATCGGATGGGCCTGCACTCGAATGCCACGATGCTCTACGGCCACATCGACCAGCCCAAGCATCGGATCGACCACTTGATCCGGCTCCGCGAGCTCCAGGACGAGACCGGCGGGTTCCAGACGTTCATCCCGCTGGCCTTCCATCCCGACAACTCGCAGATGGCCCACCTGAGCAAGCCCTCGGGCGTGATGGACCTGAAGGTGATGGCGATCAGCCGGCTGATGCTCGACAACTTCCCCCACATCAAGGCGTACTGGGTCATGCTGGGCCTCAAGACGGCCCAGGTCGCCCTGTCCTTCGGCTCCGACGATATCGACGGCACGGTCGTCCACGAGAAGATCTACCACGAGGCCGGCGCGGAGACGCCTCAGGAAGTGACGGTCGCCGAGATCCAGCGCCTCATCCGAGAGGCGGGCCGCATCCCCGTCGAACGCGACACGCTCTACCATCGCGTTGAGCGTAGTAATGGTTCCTGGACGAGCGGAGAACACATCGACGTCCACGGCCTGACCTTGGCCGGCGCGGCCAGGGGCTGAGTTCTCCCGGTTTCCTTTTGTCAAGGAGGCAACGCCATGTCGCTTGCTCCTTCTCAGCGAGGCAAGACCCGGCGCAGACCACCGTTCTGGGGCTGGGGTCCCGACGGCCGATATACGCCGCTCACGGATAATGGGGAACTCCCGCTCCATCTACCCGGCCACCTTGAGCTGCCCGAAGAGAATGGCGAGATCGTGGAAAACTTCCGAGAGCAGCCCCAGGGCGAAATCCTGGACCAAGGGATCCGGCCCATTCTGGAACGGATCCATCCCGACCATCACTACGCCATGGGCCATGATTGTGGGATCTACTGGCGGTTGACCAACCCTCCCGTTAGCGGCGCCGTCTGCCCGGACTGGTTCTATGTTCCCGGAGTTCCGCCCGTGCTTCAGGGCGACTATCGGCGTTCGTATGTGCTCTGGAAGGAAAACGTTCCCCCCACCGTCCTCATCGAGTACGCCTCCGACCACGGCGAGAAGGAGCGCAATCCCACGCCTCGCGAGGGGAAATTCTGGGTTTACGAGCAGGCGGTCCGCGGCGAGTATTATGCCATCTTCATCGTCGCCACGGGCGAGCTGGAGGTCTATCGGCTCCGGAAAGGACAGTATCGACCGCTCCGGCGCAACGCGCACAAGCATTATCCCATCAAACCGCTGGGAGTCGCGCTAGGCGTCTGGCATGGGTTCTATGGAAACGAGATAGCCCCCTGGCTCCGCTGGTATGACAACCGGGGCAACTTGCTCCCGATCGACATGGAACGCGCCGACGAGGAACGACGCCGCGCCGACGAGGAACGACGCCGCGCCGAGCGGCTGGCGGCCAAGCTGCGTGAGTTGGGTGTCGATCCCAACCAGGTTTGAGCCCTCCGACTCGATCGAGATCGGAAAGTGAATAAATGCGTTCTTCCGTTCTTCCCCCAGTTCCCGCTGTCAAGGAGGCGAAGCCATGGCGCGCGATCCTTCCAAACCCGCCAGGCCCCGGTCCAAGCCGCCGAAGCCGAGCAAGCCCCAGTCCGAGCCAAGGTCGTGGGGCTGGGGCCCCGATGGTCGATACACACCGCTCACGGACAACGGGGAGCTGCCCCTTCATCTACCCGACCACCTCGAGTTAGACCGTCTTGCCCAGGAGGAGGAGGTCCGCGCCAAAGAATGGCAACGCCGCTACCACGAGCAATGCCGACGCGCCGATCGGCTTGCGGCCAAGCTCCGCGAACTGGGAATTGACCCGGATGAGGCTTGATGCCTCACGACGTCGAAGCATAAGCGACTGAACACACACGCCCCGGGTGACGGGTCCACCGGTCATACTCGACCAGTGGACCCAGATCAGCCCTCCAAGGCAACCCGCCGCTCGCGGCTAGTCGGAATATGCTCTTACGACCAGACCGAGATCCCTTGACGGCTGCGGGTTTCAATCGATCGCCATGAGTTGCGACAACGAGCCTGGCATCCGTAGTCTCAGCCACCGCTCTGGTCTTCGGCTCGTTATCTTCGACTTGACCGTTTCATCCCTCACAACTATGATCCGCCATGAATGACTCAAGCGGAGGGTCGAACGGAACCACTCCTCTCGGTCCGATGACCTCATCGCCCTCCCGCCCTTGCTCGCTCGGCTCATGGAGGAGCCTCGACGATGCGCGACCACAACAAGGCGTTCTGCCGCCTCGTTGCCGAGACCATCGAGTGTCCCGGCCCGGTCTTCGAATTCGGCTCGTACCAGGTCGAAGGCCAGGAAGATTACGCCAACCTGCGCAACTTCTTCCCCGGTAAGGACTACATCGGTTGCGACATGCGGCCGGGTCCGGGCGTGGATCGCGTCGAGGATGTCTCGGCGATCCGACTCCCCGACGGCTCGGCCGGCACGGTGCTCTGCATCGAGACCTTCGAACATGTTTTCGAGGTGCGCCGGGCCTTCGACGAGGTCTTCCGGGTGCTGAAACCGGGCGGCGTCTTCGTCATCACGTCGCCACTGAACTTCCGGATTCATGGCTATCCCGACGACTACTGGCGGATGACGCCCAACTGCCTGAGGCGAATGCTCGAGCCCTACGGCGCTCGGTTGTCGGGCTTTCAGGGCTATCGTGCGTTCCCGCACACGGTGATGGGGCTGGGCATCAAGGCCCCGATCCCCGCGGATTGCGATGCGCGGATCGCCAATCTCGTCAAGGCTTATGACGGTTGGCGTCACGAGGAGAAATCGCGACTCTCCACCGTCGAGAAGCTGCGAAGGCTGGTGTCCCAGGTCTATCGTTCCAAGGGGGAACGTCGGCAGGTCGCCGATTACTACGCGGCGGAATTCCAGATCGACATCGGTGCGGCGTCAGTCCAAGATTGGGACCGCGATTCGCCGATCACAACCGCAGCTTGACGAGCCCGATTCCTAGGGGTCCCCGTGAGAATGCGGGGTTGCTGAGGACTCATACCATGCCGAAGACCGTCGATCGACTGGTTGTCCTGGGTTTGGACGGCGCAACCTGGAGCGTGCTGGACCCCATGAGGCAACGGGGCCTGATGCCCAACCTCGACGCCTACCTGGCCGGCGCCGCGTCCGGGACGCTCCGCTCGACGATCCCCCCGGTCACGACCGCGGCCTGGACGACCATGATGACCGGTTGCGGTCCGGCGCGACATGGGGTCTTCGACCATCGCTATTACGATGCCGCCGAAGGGCGGATGAAAGTCAACCACTCGGGCCGGATCCGGGTCCCGACGGTCTGGCACCTGCTCTCCGGCACCGGACGGTCGATCGTCTGCCTCAACGTGCCCGGCCTGTATCCCGCGCTCAAGGTCCGCGGCATCGTCGTCTCGGGCATGGACGCACCCCACCTCGAGGCGGCCCTCTCGGGAGCGCCCGAGTTTGCCGCCCGCCGCGAGGCCGAGGCGCCCGGCTACGGCCTCGGCTATTTCTGGAAGCGGACGCCCCAGTCGCTCGACGAGTTGAAGACCAACGCCAGGCTGACCGCCGACAGCTTCCGCGGTCGCGCCGAGGGGGGCTGGCTCGCCGATCGGATCGTCAACGACTGGTCGGTCTTGATGGTCCAGTTCCAGAACCTCGACCCGTTCCAGCACCGGGTCTGGCCGTATCTGAACGTCGACGAGACGGGGGTCGAGAACCCCGAATGGAACACGGCGGCGGCCGAGGTCATCCGCGGGCTGGATGACGCAATCGGGCGGCTCTGCGAGCTGGCCGATCGCCGGGGCGCCGCGGTGATGATGGTCAGCGACCACGGGTTCGGCCCTTGCCTGGGCCGCATCCATGTGAACCGCATCCTGGTCGACGCGGGCGTGGCGCGGTTGCCCGGCTGGGCCGGGCGGCTGGGCCGTCGCACATTGCAAGTCGGCGACCGGCTCAGGCTCTGGGGCCAGAAGCGCGACAATCCCACCGCACGCTCGGCCTCGTTCGACCAGACGGTCGCCGCCCAGTACCGGTTCGACTGGAAGCGCACCCTGGCCTTCGCACCGCACCAGGACACGGCCGCGATGGTCTACGTGAACTGTGCCGCGCGGCACGGGGGCGTCAAGACGGACGCACCCCGGATGACTCCCCGGCAGATCGACGAAGCCCGCACGGCCGCCGCCGAGGCACTGGCCGAAGCCAGGCACCCCGAGACCGGCTCGCCGCTCTTTCCCCAGATCATCGCCACCGCGGAGACCTATCAGCTCGACCCGACGCGCGAGGGTTATCCCGACCTCATCGCGCTGCCAGATGAGCCTTACTGGGTCCGGACCAAGCTGACGTCCAGTCACTCGTGGGTCGAGCCCGACCCCAATCTACCGGGGACCCACCGGCCCGAAGGGATCGTCGCCCTGGCCGGCGCCGGCCTTGAGCCCGGCCGATACCTCAACGCCAACCTGACCGACGCCACCCCGACGATCCTCGCACTCCTGGGACTCCCCGTCCCGGCCCACATCGAAGGCAAGCCTATCGTCGAGCCCACTTCCCCCTCCCCTGCACGCAACGCCCCTTTTGTCCCGGCCCGTCACGATCACGGCGAAGACGTACTCGACGGCCCTCATCGCAAGCCTTTCGACTACTCGCTCGAAGAGCAAGAGATCATCGAACAGCGGCTCGCCGAGTTGGGATACCTGGAGTGATCAGGACGGTCTCGAGGTGAGCGGATGCGGATCGACGAGCCTGAGATCGAGTAGCGTCCCGTCACGAACTCGGACTTCGCAGGCCGACGTGTTACCTCGGCAAGTGAGTTCGTCATGCAGGCCGGACTTTGCGTACTGACAGGACCGGACATCGCGCTAGAAATCCTGACCTACTTTCGTACTGGCGTAATAACCATCCGGACACGTTCGCCCCGAAGCTATTGAGCTTCAGGTAAGTTCCTTCCGGTCTGTCGGTGATTCTTCACGGAAAACGGCGGAATTTCGGCTCATTCCTTGGGTATAACAGGCCCTGAAGAGGAAGCAACTTACCTGAAGCTCAATAGGCGGGCGGCCGACGCTCGATATTCGGTCCGCGGGTTCGGATCTTCAGCTTGTTCAACTCCTCGATGAACCTCTTCGTCAGCACCTGCCTCCCCGAAGGGTCCAGGTGGATGTAATCGAAAAATAAGTCGTCGGGAATGGCATCCCGTAGATCGATGACGGGCGGCGAATCCTTACCGAAATCCTCCCGGAGGAGAGTGGCGAGGGACTTCATGGCGATCTCGGGTATGCCCGCGCGCAGCCTCGATTCTTCCGGCAACACCAGGATCACGACTTGAGCTCCCGCCGACTCCGCCAGGCGGATCATGTTCACCAGCGACCGGCTCCGCTCCCCGCGGGTCGAATAGGCGGTCGGATCGAAGCCTCCCTTGCTGGAAATATCCTCCCAACTGAGTTTGAGCCCGCTCGGCGGCACCTTCTTCACCGGGTAAATCGGGACGACGGCCCCGGCGTCGACCTGCGGCAAGAACATGGCCTGGATATCTTGACCCAAGAACCTGAGTGCTGCAATCCTCAGCCTTTCCAGCGGAACGTTCAGGTGCATGAAGATCCGCGAGCGATCGGGGAAGCAGTCGTTGAATGTATTGGACAGCAAGCCCTCAATGGCTTGCGTCTTCAACGATTTCAGGTCATCGAGCCAGCGGCCTGGACTGACGTCGACCCGGTCATCGAATCTCGGATTCCTATACAATGGATTCCTAGCTAGCATTCGTATTTCCAGTGCAATGACGACGATGGCCGGCTTGATCCGATACTCGAGTGCCAGTTGCAGGATCGCCTCCAACTCGGGGGTGGCGCCGCCGACGACCGTCATACGCCGCCAGTGCATCGGGGGCAGGAACGCTGATTCCAGCAGGGCCGGATCGATCCCAAGATGCATCGTCGAGGCCCCGAGAATGAGGCCGACCGGCTCTTCGGCCGGGAGCTTCTCGTTCCGGATCCCTGAGATCTGCTCACCGGCCTGCTTGTACCAGCCCAGCGGCCCGATGCCCGTATCCGTGTGCATCCAATCGGGCCACCAAGGCCTGGTCGCCCCCAGTGCCAGCTCGATGATCCCCAGCCAGATCGCCACGATGATGAGGGCCGATAAGATTCCCCTCAGAGATCGAAGATCGATCATCCCAATCCCCCGTCCCTCAAAACCCCTGGTAGAAGAACCGGCCGCCTGACTGGCCCAAATAGAAGACCGCGATCAATCGCAAGGCGATCCATAACCCTCGCGCCACGAACCGCCATGGCGGCACGCCGGCGGCGGCTTGCGTCACTAGCTCTGGCCGGGAATCCATGCTGGGACCTCAAATGGATAGGTTTGTATGAATACCGCCACCACGTTGAACTCGAACGTCAGCGCCGTCATGGCGACGCGGATCCACCGATTGGCCAGGTACTGGTTCACCCCCTTGCGACCACCCAGACGCTGGGTTAATCGATGCCGGTAGAGATTGCAAATGATCAACCCCGCGGCCTGGAACGCCCCCCATGCCAGGAATCTGAAGCTGATCTGATGCCAGAGTCCACACAGCAGGAACGATACGCTGAACGCCAGGCTGGCCACCAGGAGCGTCCGCTGGCCGTCGGTCCGCCGAATCAAGGCGACCTGCACCGGGATGAAGATGTTGCGACGAATGAATTGCGACAGCGAGATGTGCCACCGTTCCCAGAAATCCATGATGTTCCGCGCCAGGTAGGGGCGATTGAAGTTCTCCGGCGTCGCCACACCCATCAATCGGCCGATCCCCACCGCCACATCGCTATACGCGCTGAAGTCCAGGTACAGCCAGATGAAAGTCAATTGTGCCTCGAATAGGGCATACGGGCCGGTGGGCCGGTAATCGGTCAGCAGGAGGCGCTGGATCAAGTTGGCCAGCACGTATTTCTTGAAGAGCCCGGAGGCGATCCGCTCGAACGCGTCCATGGCGTCGGACAGGCCCAGGGGGGAGCGAACCGCCGGCTGCGCGACGAACTCGTCATACGACTGGATCGGCCCGGCAGCCAGCATGTGAAACGGCAGCAGGTAGTTGACGGCCTCGGCGAAGCCGGGAGGCTGGTGCCTGCCCTCGCGTACGGCACGTGCCAGCTCGTAGAGCCTCAAGGCCACGTACGAGAAGCCGATCGTCACCAGCAGGTATTCGAGGTGCTCCAACGCCGGCACACGAGCGACGAACAGGTCAGGCCGCTTGTTGAAGATGAACAGGACGAGCGTCCCTATCCCGCCCAGGAACAGACAGGCCGGCCCCGACCGTCCCGACCGCAACAACCGGAGGAACGGCATGAGGGCCAGGAGTCCGACCAGCAGTAGGGCCGTCTTCTTGCCGAGGTACAGCGAGATAAACGCCAGATTCATCAGTGCGAACGCCCAGGTCCGCGCCGACCGAGACACCAGTGAATTGAGGACCGCGACCGCAATGATGACGAAGAGCCAGAATCGCGCACTGTAAAGATCAAGCGGACTCGACAAGGGAAGTTGCCTCCTTCGGGGTCAGGTAGGCCGCCGGCCGCGCCGCGGCGGCGACCTCGAGAGCGTACTGGACTGTCCGGTCGTCGCCCACGCGCACTCGCTGGAATCCCATCCGGTCGAATAGCTCGCTCACCAGCGCGTTCTTCTTGGTTGGGATATACTCGCCACGGATCTCTCGATAGCCCAGCCGTCTGGCTCGCTCCAGCAGTTCTCCGAAGCTGAACTCCTCCACTGTCCGCCCGATGACCCGGCAGCTCATCAGCCAGGTGTCTACCCTGAGGATGCTCGGGTCATCCTCCGCAGGCACGGCGATCATCACGCCGACGAGCCCGTGGTCGCCGAAGCGGTCTTCCACGCGCAACGTCATGCTGATCGCGTCGGGCAACGCCAGCAGCCGCAGTACATCCTCCCGGCTATGCCGACGCGTGGTAAGGTTGAACTGGTTGGTCTTGCCCAGGAGCTGGACGACCCGCATCAGGTCGGCCTCGTCGATCTCCTTGACATCGGCCACCATCTCCAGCGAGCGGAGGTAGTCCTCCATGGTGCCGGCCGACTGCTGGAGCTCCCGCCGCTTCCGCTCGACGGCATACTGCTCGGCACGCGCCCGGTCTTCCTCTGTCAGGCTGGTGGTCTCGAACCAAAGGCCCGCCTGCAACGCGCGGACATATTCCGCCGGATCGACCGGCACGTCGACGACGGACACCTCCGGTATCGACTGGCGGACCTGCTCCCGCTCCGCCGGGTTGTCGTCGAAGAACACAAAGCTGTCCAGGCCCAGGCTCAGGGTCTCGGCCAGCCGGCGGATCGTCGTCCCCTTCGGCTCCCAGTTGATCTCCGTCGCCGCGATGTCGTCCAGCCCCAGGATCATGTCGGGGTTCTTCTCGAACGGCTCCAGGCCATCAGCCGCGTTGTTCTTCGAGGCGACCGCCAGGACGATCCCGCGCTTCGACAGTGCCTTGACGTGCTTCTGAAATGCCCGGTAGGCCTCGCCGTCGGGGCTCTCGCCCAGCGCGACGCCCAGGGCACCCGTTTCGCCGACCACGCCGCCCCAGAGGGTGTTATCCAGGTCGAGTACCAGCACCTTCTTGGGCCCGGTGGTCAGCGCCCTCACCCCGGCCCAGAGGTGCTCGGCCAGCCGGATCGCCCCACGCTCGCTGAAGGGTTGCTTGGTCCAGTAATACCGCCGCGGGTCGTAGAAGGCCTCTCGCCCCATCATCCCCGAGACCAGCTCGAGGTCGAGGAAGTAGGACCCCGGCGGCCGGTTCTTCCGCAGGGCTGCGTTGGCGGCGCGGACCAGGTCCACCGGACCTCCGGCCTCCCCCGCCAGGCCATAACCCTCGGCGCCCGGGCTCATCCAGTCGTAGCCGACTTGCAGCACCCGCGCGCCCATACCGCCGGCGACCTCCCAGGCATGCCGCCAGAAGGTCAGCTCGTCTTCGACCCGATCCGCGACCGGTCCTGATCCGCCGAACAGGCGCTGGGTCCAGGGGATCAGGACGACGACGTCGGGAGCCTGCGGCCGAGATGCGAGGAGGTTCAGATCCTGGAGGATGTTGTCGTATCCCCCCTCGCCGACCGAGCAGATCTGGCCCTGGCCCCACGCGATCGCCGTCACGGCCGGCAGCAGCCAGTTCGTCGTGCACTGGCCGAGGAGGTGGACGCGGGTGGTCCCTTTATCCTGCGATTTCTCGGCGTGGGCCTTCTGGATGAATCGCCCTGCGCGATCGATGTCCTCCGGGGCCAAGGCATTGCGACCTAACGCGTCGTGCAAAACATCGAGGGCCTGCGGGATCCGGCCCTCCTTCCTCATCAAGGCGATCTGCTTGAAGAGCTCGGGCGAGGACACCATCTTGGTCAACTCCTCCGGTGCGTATCAGGGGTGGGACATAGCGAGTTGAACGATCGCCGCGTTACCAGATTTCGGGCGGCAAGGCCCAAGGAGATGACTGCCGAGTTCGCCACACGGGCGAGTCGCCATCGATGTTTCGGAGAAGGGCGCACTCCCGATGCGACTCGACGTCACTCAGAATGCCCTCTTGGTATTGGCAATCGTGCCGAGATCGATAATGGATCCCGTCGCTCGATCTCATGGGACGGGTGGAGGCTCCCGTGATGGATCCGCCGTCTCGTCATTCGAATCGGCCGAGGAATCGGGCACTCTGTCCGCCCCTGGCGATGCCTGATCACTCGTCTTGGTCTGTACGTATTCGACGATAATCCCACGCGAGTATGCCGGCGGAAGGAAGTTGATCCAGAGCCTTCCGGCATCCACAGGCTGCTCTTCCAGCAGCTTGATCTCCTCCTGGGCCAGATCCGTTGCCAGGATATTGAGGTCGTCGACCTCGACCGCGATGTGGTGAATTCCACCCATCCCCTTGTTGAAACGGGCCAGCGGCCCACCCCTGGGGATGATGAATTCGATGGCCACGCCATGGCCCTTCGTGAATATGCAGTCGGCCTGGTAGCGGGGCACATACTGAGTGATGCCGGGGCGAAAACCGAGGAGCGACATCAGGGCTTCCACCTGATGCATGTCGGGCACGATGATTCCCACATGGTGGAGTCGAGGTTGCTGAGACAAGGCCAAGGAGGGTTCCCCCATGGAATACGTGATCAACGGGCTGCAGTATGTTTGTCGACGAGATCCACAAGTTCACCGACGTTCTTGAGGGAAGCGATCTCGGCACTGGAGAATCTCAGGCCGAACTTCTTCTCGACATTCACCATCAGGGTAACGTGCATCAGAGAGTCCCATCCTTCGACATCGGAGGCCGTTGTCGCGCGGTCAACGACGAGATCGTCGTCGTCGAAGACATCATGGAACACATCATTGATCTTGGACAGAGTCTCATTCATGGACAAGCTCTTCCCCTTTGAAGTCTCTTCGATTCGCGCTCAGCCAAGTTCCAGGACATCTCCCCCCCGGCAACACTCAATCAAATAGGTTCGATGGTAAATGAAACTCGGCCATGAAATCAACCCATTCACCATGAGCATCCGAATGAATCAAGAAAAAAACACAGCCGCATTTCATATGGCGACCGGACTGGCCATTTCTTGCTCGACGCCTCCAGCAGGATCGGGTCGATACCCCCGCTTGGTCGGGTCGGTGGATGAGTAGCGGATTCCTGGCGCATCGTGCATTGACCTGATGATCGAAAAGTTCACCACAAACGAGGGCGAAACGCGCCGGGGCGCGGCAATCCAGGTTTCACTCAATCTACAATCAGACGATGGGTCGTGTGAACTTTGGGGTCACTCTTCTCGGGCAATCAGATCAAATCCAGTCGCCGACGAGGCGTATGGGACCGGCTGCAATTCGAACACACTCCCGAAATGATCAATCGATGCCCGGTCGGACGGAATCCATGGGCCAAGCTCACGGCATCGCGAAGCCTCAGGATCTCGTCGTTGCGGAACTCGACGATCCGATTGCAGGCCGTGCAGTGCAAGTGGTCATGAGTGGGGTAGCCATAATCGTGTTCGAACGCGCTTCGGTTGGTGAGCCGGAGTTCGCGGAGCAGACCGGCTTCGACGAGGAGCCGCAACGTCCGGTAGACAGTCGCACGGCTGACGCACTCACCGGCGTCATGCAAGTCGCGGACCAGCTCGTCGGCATCGAAGTGCTTGTGGGAATGAAAGATATGGTCGACCAGCACGCGCCGGCCCTTGGTCAGTTTCTCACCGCGAATCTCCAGGAACTCGCGAAACTTCTCGACCGGGGAGTCGGAGACGGCGAGGGGTGTCAATTGATCGCGCTGGGCTTCCGCCACGACAGGAATCCTCGAACTCGCCCCGGCCCGATGCCGCGGCATCGGGACCGGGTCTCAAATCGATAATGATTCTTATTGTATCGTGCGCGACCTCGGTCTTCCAGCGGGCTAAGTCGCCGGCCTAACGAGACGACGCGGGAGATGACAACGGGATAGCCGGACCGCTCGGGATGCCCGGTGGCAGCACCATGCCCGGAGTCGTCGGTTGCCGGGCGGAACTTGTGCCATACGGCACGGCCGAGGTCGTACCGTATCCGCTCGTCGGCACCGGGTTCATGGCGCCGGGTACGGAGGCCGCCCCGGGACTCTCGATGACCGCCTGTCGTCCGAGCTTACTCTGAAGGGTCTCGAGGGCCGTGTGGATGTGCTTGATCACATGGTCGCATCCCTGGGCATTCCCCGAATAGGAGAACGAATTCGCCATCAGTCGGCCGAATCGCCGCTCGTAGGCGACGATATGGACGTATTCGATGAAATCCGTGGCGGGCGCCCCACAGTGCCCGTGAACGCGGCCGAGTTCTCCCGATTGGACGACGTCGATGATCGGCTTCAGGTCGGCCATGCGGACGTGATGAACGCCCTCGGAATCGATGACGGTGCCATCGGCGAAGACCTGCATGAACATCCCGAACTGGCTGCCATCATTCGACCGTCCGAGTGCCATCCGCGTGAGGATCGGATCGGCGGACGTCACGGCCGAGCTGACACGCGACTTCGGCGTGATGCGTTGCCCGGGTCCGTTCGAGGACGCGATCGGCGGGGATTCGGGCAACCCGCCGTAATTCGAGAGTGGTGCCGGTGCCGAGGCCGCCGAACCGCCGGGCGGCAGGAAGGTCCCCGCCCCGCCGCCATAGGGCAGCGGTGCCGGTTGTCCCCCGGGCGGAGGGGCCGTATTCGAAGAGGCCGGGTTTCCCCCGAAACGGAAGATCCGGCCCAGTAAACCCGTGTCGTCTCCCCACGCCGCAGTCCGGCCCAGGACCGCCAGGAGAAGACCCGCACCAAGGACCGATTTTGCAGACAGTCGTAGCCACCTGTATTGCATCGCCGACCTCCTTGCCGGTTCGCATTCTCATCCTGATCGACACATCCGACGCAATCTACTGTGCCGGCGGCGTCTTCATACCGCTCAGAACGACACGACGCGATACGCTTCCTCCAGCCTCATCGTGCCTTCCTTGATCTTATCGACTGCGGTATGCTCCAAGCTTCGCATTCTGATGTTGACTGCGACCCAGCGGAGAACATCTCGAGTGGTCTGCTGGAAGACCAGGTCGCGCAGTTCTTCGCCCAGGACCACGATCTCGAAGGGTCCAGGTCCGGCCCAGGTAACCGGTCTGGAAGCAGGCCGGGCAGCCCAGCCCCCGATACAGCCGCAGGTTGCGGTGCTCAGCCGGCTCGAGCTTCAACTCTCTGACTCCCGGCAGTAGGGACATATCGGTGGGAGAAACGCGGTCATTGTGAATTAATGGGATCGACTGCACAATCTGGAGAGAATTGCCTTCTCCAGATTTCCTAGACTACGTCGGATACTAGGAATGCCCCCTGGAGAACTAGGATGGCTGCCGGTGCCGATGCACACCTCCTCTTCGGACTACTCGCCCTGCAGAACGGCCTGATTGACCAGGCGCAGCTCGTCGCGGCCTTCCAGGCCTGGACCCGCGACCGGGGCCGGCCGCTGGCGGATCACCTCGTCGCTCTCGGGAAGCTCGACCCTGACGACCGGGCTGCCATCGAGGTGATGGCCCAACGCCACCTGATCAAGCACGGCGGCGACGCGGAGAAGAGCCTGGCCGCAATCCCCGCCGGCCGCTCCACCCGCGAGAGTCTGGCCGCCCTTGGCGACCCGGAGATCGGGGCCACGCTCGGCCACGTCGGCTCCGCGTCGGGCTCGACCGAGCCCGATTCTGACCGCACATCCAGCTACGCTGTCGGCACCGCCACCGTCGACGGCCAGCGGTTCCGCGTCCTGCGTCCCCACGCGCAGGGTGGTCTCGGCGCCGTCTTCGTGGCGATCGACGAGGAGGTACATCGCGAAGTGGCGCTCAAGCAGATCCTCGACCGTCACGCTGACGACCCCGTCGTCCGCCAGCGGTTCCTCATCGAGGCCGAGATCACCGGCGGCCTCGAGCACCCGGGAATCGTCCCGGTCTACGGACTGGGCACCTACGCCGACGGCCGGCCCTATTACGCCATGCGATTCATTCGCGGCGATTCGCTCAAGGAGGCCATCGACCAGTTCCACAAGGACGAGGCACTGAAGAAGGATTCCGGCAGGCGGTCGCTGGAACTTCGCAGGCTCTTACGACGTTTCACCGACGTCTGCAATGCCATCGACTATGCCCACTCACGCGGCGTCCTGCACCGAGACATCAAGCCGGGAAACATCATCGTCGGCAAGTACGGCGAGACCCTGGTGGTCGACTGGGGGTTGGCCAAGCCGCTGGGCCCGGCCGCTCGGGGCAAAGATGTCGGCGAGCGCACACTGTTGCCGATCTCGGCGAGCGGTAGTGCCGAGACACTGCCCGGCAGCGCGCTGGGTACGCCGGCCTACATGAGCCCCGAGCAGGCCCGCGGCGACCTCGACCACCTGGGACCCCGCAGCGACGTCTACGCGCTCGGCGCCACCCTCTACGCCCTGATAACCGGCCGGCCGCCGGTCGAGGGCGATGATATCGGCGCGGTGCTCCGCAGGGTGCAAAAGGGCGAATTCGCCCGACCGCGACAGCTCGACCCCGCGATCGACTCGGCGCTGGAGGCGGTCTGCCTCAAGGCGATGGCACTCAAGCCCGAGGACCGCTACGCAACGAGCCGGGCCCTGGCCGACGACATCGAGCGGTGGATGGCCGACGAGCCCGTCTCGGCCTACCGTGAGTCATTACGGCGGAGGTTGATCCGCTGGGAGCGGCGGCACAAGACCCTTGTCCACGGCGCCGTCACCGTCCTGGCGATCACGGCTGTGGGGCTCGCCGTCATCGGCGCGGCCATCTCGCGAGAGAAGCAGCTCACCGAGCAGGCTAAAAAGCAGGCCGAGGCCAACGCCCAGTTGGCTGAGAGTAACCTGTTCACGGCGATGCAAACCGTCTTTCATTTTCTCAGCGAGGTCGCCGATCAGAAGTTCCACCGCATTCCGCACATGGAGACGGTGCGCAGGGAACTGGCCGACGAGGCAGTCGCAACCTTCGAGACTTTCCTCAGAATGAAGCCGGATGACGCCAGCCTACTGAGGAAGGCTGAGCGCGTCTATCGCAACGCCGCCATCGTCCACTGGGCGACAGGCGACTTTCCCGGGGCCAAGAAGGCTTACGGCCAGGCGATCGACGTCCAGGAGAAGGTGGTGACGCTCAGGTCGGCAGAGGATCGCCCCGCTGACCGCATCGGGCTCGCCACAAGCTACCGCGAAATGGCGAGTTTCCTCTTCGACAATGGCCATGACGCCGAGGCGGCGCCGTTCTTCGCGAAGGCCCGGAGCCACGCCGAACGGCTGCTTGCGGACCTCGACGGCCTTCCCCCAGCCGTTCAAACAGAGGCCCGCCTGATGATCGGATGGCTCGATCTCCGGTCGGGGGACGCCGCCCTCGCACATGGGGACATGGAAGGAGCCCGGCGCTCGTACGAGAGGGCCATCGACATGCTCACGCCCGTGGCCCCCAAAAGCACCTGGCCCTGGTACCGTATCTTCATCAGCGAGGCCCACCGGGGCCTCGGACAGGTCGCACGCGCGGCGGGGGATGCAGCGGCTTCGAAACGAGAACTCGACGAGTGCCTGCGGGGCATGCGTGCCGTCTTCAAGGAAGTACCAGATCCCGACGTGCGTCAGGTTCTGGCAATCTCGCTGCTCCAGTACGGGCAGGCGCTCGCGGTCGAGCCGGGCCGCGGGCCGGAGGCCGATGCCACCTTCGATGAGGCGGTTACGCTCCTGGGCCAGGCCGCCGACGAATTCCCCGCGGTCGTCTGGTTTCGCCGCGACCGGGCCAGGGCACTGCTCGACCGGGCCATCCGGCTCGCCGCGACGGGACGCGACGCCCGTGCCGAGGCGGACCTCGCCGAGTCCCGCCGGATTCTCATTGAGGGCATCGCCAAGGAGCCGTTGAACTGGACCTATCCGGGCCACCTCGGCCGGGTCGAGGTCGCGATCGGCCGGCTCCGCCTGCGCCAGGGTCGCGGGGATGAGGCCCGCAAATCCCTTGATGAGGGCGTCGCCCACCTCGAGCAGGCCTGCCGGGCACGCCCGGAGGACGTTCAAGATCGCACGTCGCTGGCCGAGGCCCGCGAAGTCCGACGGCAGGCGACCGGCACCAAGGGACCGGCCCCGCCAGAGGAGGCGACCAAGTCATGACCGCCCCGGGAGCCCGTCTCGACCGTGCCGGCGGCGTCTTCATACCGCTCAGAACGACACGACGCGATACGCTTCCTCCAGCGTCGTCGTGCCCTCCATGATCTTATCGACCGCAGTATGCTTCAAGGTCCGCATCCCCAGGTCGACGGCGACCCGGCGGAGGACGTCGCGGGGGATCTGCTGGAAGACCAGGTCGCGGAGTTCCTCGCCCATGACCATGATCTCGAAGATCCCGGTCCGGCCCAGGTATCCGGTCTGGAAGCAGGCCGGGCAGCCCAGGCCCTTGTGCAACCGCAGGTCGCGATGCTCGGCCGGGTCGAGCTCCAAGGCCATGACTTCCTTCTCGCTGGCCGTGTACATCACCCGGCAATAGGGGCAGATCTTGCGGATCAGTCGCTGCGAGACGATCGCCAGCAGGCTGCTCGAGAGCTGGTAGCCGGGGATCCCGAAGTTGTAGAGATTGCTGATCGTGCTCGGCGCATCCGAGCCGTGCAGCGTGCTGAAGACCAGGACGCCCGTCAGTGCCGCGCGGATGCCGATCCGCGCAGTCTCGTCGTCGCGGATTTCCCCGATCATGATGATGTCCGGGTCCTGGCGGAGCATCGAGCGCAGGCCTTCGCTGAAGCCCATCTCCGGGGAGACCTGCGACTGGTTGACGCCGGGGATGCGGTGCTCGATCGGGTCCTCGATCGTCATCACATTCTTCAGCGGCGAATTGATCCGCTCCAGGCAGTTATACAGCGTCGAGGTCTTGCCGGCTCCCACCGGGCCGGCGACCAGGACCGCTCCATAGGGCTGGGCGATCAGCCGGTCGAGTGTCTCGGCCTGCTCGGCGTTCATCCCGAGATGGGTGAACCCTTTGACGTCGGTGAGGACCTCATGGATCCGGATGACCAGCTTCTCGCCGAACGACGTCGGAAACGTCGCCACACGGAGGTCGCGCGGCCGGTTGTGGTGCATGATCGTGATGCGTCCATCCTGGGAATGCCGGCGCTCCACGATGTTGAGGTTCGAGACGATCTTCAGCCGGCTGATTACCGGGGTAGCCATGGCTGGATCGACGAAGAGGATGTCCTGGAGCTGCCCGTCGATGCGGTAACGGACGCGCAGGCCATTCTCCTGCGGATCGAAATGGATGTCGGTCGCCTGGCAGTCGCAGGCCCGCACCAGGATCTCGTTGACCAGGTCCGACAGCGTCGCGGTGACCGCCTTCTCCTGCAGGTCCTTCCGGATGTCGCGATGGTGCTGGGTACGATCGGGCGAGAGGGGCCCGGCGGTGACCGGCACCACGGCGGCCACCGCGCCGGGCTGGCCGTTCTCACTCAGGAGCGTGCTGAGCCGCTCGAACGCCAACTGATTGAGCAAGTCCGGCGAGATCAAGTTGAGCTCGAGGATCGACTGCCGGAGGTCGCGATTGTGCTCCTGGCCGTAGACCTGGGCCTCTCGCACCTGCTCGGGAGTGAGCAGCCCTTTCTTCAACAAGACGCTGATCAAGGCTTCTTCCGCCGGCGAGAACCCCTGGAACACGGCCTCCCCGGCGCTCGCGACGCCGGCGGGGCGATCGGCAGGGGTGGGGCCTCCCGGCGAGGGAAAGGACGGGGCAGGCGAAGTATCCACGATACAGACCTCCTCGGGATGCGCTCCGGCGGCGGGTTCCCATGGGGCGAACCGAAAACCAGTTTATGAACAGGGTTGGTTGACAGACTTCAATCCAGAAAGGGTCGTATCCGGCCGAAGCTCCGCGTATTGTTTCGCGATCTCACATCAGTTGCCAAGACATTTTTCCCGAGCGACCCGGTTTTTCGCGGGCAGGAAACGCAAACGGCCGACATGGAGAATCCCGGAAGGATTCTCCACGCCGGCCTGTCCGCTACGATGGTCTTCGTGCCGCTCAACCGGGCAACGTGATTCGGAGAGTGATGGAGGCTGTCTGGGCGTCTGGACATATCTCCGGGAGGGGGAGGCTCCATCCGCGCCGAGGTCCTTCATGGCTCGGACGCAGCCTCACCCTCCCAGAATCACGAAAGGCGGTCGAGTCGGCCGGTCGTTACCAAGCCCGGAACTCGTCGAGCAGGCGGTCGAGGGCCAGCTCGAGCTTCTCGGGTGTTTCGTACGCCCCGGCCGCGATCTGCTGGCGGATCTCCTCGACCCGCTCATATCGGATCTCGGGCAACTGGCTGATCCCGTCGAGCATCTGCCCCAGCGGGGAGATCTCGACGTGGTCGCGCGGTGCACCGGCGTGCACAGTTTGACCGGCTTCCACGCTCAGTGCAGCCAGTCGGGGGTAAATGGGTTGAGGGCCTTGTGTTCCCCCAGCGCCGATAATTTCCATGTGCGCCTCCCAATCGGGTGCTTAGGCCGACAGCTCCGCCATCGGCAGAACCACGTGATGTTAGACTCGGTACCCAAGGAAGCCTGGTGAAGGTGGGTCCCGCCGTTTTCCGGCGGAACCTGGCCTGCTCCGGCCTCCGACCACGCCGTGATGCCCGTTTTGGGCGTCTACACTAGGAATATCGGCCGGAATCTGGAGCGAGTTTGATCAAAGACCCGAAGATAAGGCCCCCAGGTCTTCGTCCCCGGCATCATCGACGCAACCTTTCGCGTCCGGCCGTCGGCTTGAGCGACTCGGCCAGGCGTTGCGAGGACTCATTCAACTGGTTGGCCAGGAGGCGGATGCTCTGCTCGAGTTTCTGGATCTCCTGCTGCTGTTGCGGATTCGACGGTCGCGCCATCATCGTATCCATCGTCTTGACCGTGTCGCGGAGCTCCTGGGCACCGTGGGTGAAGACCAGCGCGGCATCGTAGACGGCCTGCACCCGCAGGTCTTCGTGATTCGGCTTGTAGAACGGGCTCAGGACGAACGGGTTGGTGTAGATCTTCTGGACCAGCTTGTTCCCCCAGTCGGTCGCGTCGCGGACGTTGGTGACGGATCGCTCGATCTCGGCACGGCTGCGGGCCAGGATGCTTGCAACCTGGCCGGAGATCTGGTCGGCCTGATAGAGCACGCGCTCGGAGCGGGCACGCATGGTGTCCATGCCGTCGAGCAATCGCTCGACCTTGAGGCGATCCTTGACCACGACGTCGCTCAGGGAGGCGGTCAGGTCGCGCGTCGAGGAGATGCTATTCTTCACGTTCGCGCGGTTCTCCGCCACAATGCCCTGCACCTGCTCCATCACGTTCTCGAGTCGGACCATGGTCGACTCGACCTTCGGCGCGTTGAGGGTGATCCGCCGGGTGAGGTCCTCGACCTGGCCGACGGTCGACTCGACGGCCGGCCGGATTCCCTCGCTCATCTCCCGGATATTGGTGGACACCTCCTGGAGCGACGCCAGGAACTGGCGCAGCCGGGGCGCCACCGAGTCCACGGTCTGCCGCGCCTCGGCGATCATGTGGCGGATATCATTGCGCTCGACGGGACCCAGACCGACCTGTTCGATGATCGGGTCGAAGAACGAGGTCTCGACGCCGGTGATCGGCTCCTGGCCGGGCACCAGCGGTACGCTCGACCGGCCTGTGGCGACGATGTTGACGTGGCTCATGCCGGTCAGGCCGGGCTGGATGGTGACCTTCACATCCTGGCGGAGCTTCTTGACCAGGTTCGCCGGCAATGAGATCCGCACGCGGGCGCGAAGGCTCCCTTCGACTTCGACCAGGTCCAGATCGACGACGTTGCCGGTATCCAGCCCGGCCACGCGCACCGGGCTGCCGACGCGGATCCCCTGGCCGTCGCGGAAGACGACGTCGATCGTCCGTTGCGGGGCGAGGAACCCGGGCCCGTCGCTCGCCAGGCCGACCAGGCCGATCAATCCGGCTATGGCCACGATCACGATCAAGCCGACCCAGACTTCGCGGACCTTGGAGCGGGCGCTCATCTCGATTTCTCCCGGGGACCATTCCCCATCCATGGAAGCGGCTGCGCGGCCTCGCCTTGCCTCGACCCTCACAGGCCCGGCGGCTTCAGCAGCGTCGGCCCATAGAACGGGACCGCGTGATAAACCAGCATGAACCAGCTCGAGTTCACGATCAGGATCGCCACGATACCGAAGCAGGTGGCCCTCAAGACGGTCGTCGCCAGCGGCGCCCCTGCGTCCGCGAGGTAGAGACCGCTGTCTCCGACCCGCTCCGGTTCGCGGGCGGCCTCGCGAAACGCCTCATGGCAGCAGATGGCGGCCGACAATGTGCCGAAAAGCAGCCCCTTGATGATCAGGCCGACGACGTCCCGGAGCCAGACCATCCGCACCATCATGAGGAAGAACGTCTCGGTGGGCAGGCCCATCATCGATACCGACGCCTTCCAGCCCACGACCGTGCCCACGACGATCCCCCATTGCGAGAGGAAGACGCAGGCGATCGCGGCCGCGAGCATCCGCGGGGCCGCCAGGCGGCTCGCCAGGACCGCAGGCTTCGGCTCTATCTCGCCGGCGAATTCCCCGACGCCGACCGTCCGCGCCAGGAAACTCAGTTCTGGGATCATCCGAGCGGCCAGCAGCGCCGACAGGACCATGCCGGTCATCAGGCCGCCCAGGTTCCGCAGCAACCCCACGCCGACCACCGCGCCGGTGCCGTCGACGAACGTGCTGCCGTAGTAGGCCTGGAGCGACAGGAATGAGCCCATGGCGATGTGGACCAGCCCGACCAGCGGGATGCCGAAGGCCAGCATCCAGGAAAGCTGTCGGAGCAGCGTCCGCCCGAAGGCGACCGAGATCGGAGTCCCCTCCTTGTCGGCCCGCAACAGCGCCATGGAGGCCGAGGCGGTCAATAGGACCACCCCGCCCACATAAGACATTCCCGCGATGACCAACCGGCCGACCCAGGCCACGGGGCCGAGCCAGCCCGGGGATCCCAGGGTATTCGAGGCCGAGCTCATGTCAGGGATCCTCCGTGATCGTGCCTCGAGGCATTGCAGCCGACGATGGCGGGAGGCCGGTCGCCCGCCCGGTCCCTGCGGGTTCGGACTGCTCCGTCAGCCAGGATCGCCATCGGCCGACCGCGGCGGCGCGTTCCTCCCGGCTCGCCCAGGGGACGAAACCGAAGTCGCGGCCCGTCCGGCGCCGCAATTCCTCATGGGCGGCCAGGCGGACGACGGGGTCGGCGTCTTCCAGCCGGCCGATGAGCTCCGGCATCTCCCGCGTGTTCAGCCGGCTATCCCGCCGGGCAATGGCACGGGCGCGGACGACCGGCGCCGGGTTCTGCATCTTCGGGAAGTTGCGCGACACCAGGCCGCAGCCCCAGCACGGAGCCGCCGCAACAACGATTAGCCCATGGACTACCGACAACCGGCCAATCCTCACGACGCCCCTTCCCTGGTACGTCGGGACCTGGGTCTACCATCCACGCGCTCCATGCGCCGGGTCCCCCACGTCCGGAATCCGGCCGAACTTTAGTCAAAGGAGACGGTATCGGCAATCCCAATCCCGACCCGGCAAGATGGAGAGCTCAGGGAAAAAGCCCCTCGGAAAGAGTCTCGCAATATCGAAGGACCCGATCAAACTTCCCCCTTGAGTCTCAGTTCGTTGACGAAGTTGTGGGCCAGCCGGGTCGTGATCGGTTGCCGATACTTCGGCGAGAGGGCCAGGACGGTTTCGATCGCGCCTTCGAGGTCGCAGAGGTGCCCCGGTGAGACGAAGAGCGGTTTGACCCTGGCCCTCGTGCGCAACACCGCGCCGATGGTCTCGTCCCCGTCGGTCATCGGCGACCAGTCTCCCCGTTCCGGACCCGGCTCATCGTACTTGCCGAATAGATGAGACTTGGCGCAGCCGATCGTGGGGATCTCCAGCCACAAGCCCAGATGACTGGCCAGCCCGAGTCGTCGCGGGTGGGCGATCCCCTGTCCGTCGCAGATCAACACGTCGGGACAGACGGAGAGCTTCTCGAAGGCTTCGATCACCGCGGGCGCCTCGCGGAAGCTCAGCAGGCCCGGCACGTAGGGGAATCCCGCCCGGGCGATCACGCCCGCACGATCGATCACCCCCATGGTATCGGCGCGGAGCACGACCACCGCGGCGAAGAGCGTCGGGCTATATTTGTTGTACGAGACGTCGGCGCCCCCGATCGTCCGATACGGACCCAACGGCCTTTTCGAATCCACCCGAGCGGCGAGCTCGAGTTGCAGCGCACGCGCCTCGGCGGTGCTGAGGTCCCACGCATGCAGGGCCGGATCGCGCGACATCCCTCCTCCCCTACCCTTGGCTGCTCATTCGCCCGCGACCGTCGCGACCCTCGGACTCAACCAGGCCGAGAGCAGGTAATACCCGATCGCGATCCATAAGAGGTGGTTGAACCCGACGACCAGCGAGAGGTACTCGCTCAATCCCCCCAGGATGATCCCGCCGATATTCGAGCCGAAGTCGATGTCCGGCTGGCGGCTCGATCGGAACACCGTCGCAAAAATCACACCGGCGAAGAAAACCGGCAAGTACACCAGGGAGCACGATGCCACGACCTTGCCCGCGCCCGGCAGGGCGAGGAAGACTCCCATCGGCACGGCCGCGTTGACCGCCAGGGACACGAGCAGGAGCGCATAATACGGCCACGTCCGCCGGGGCCGCATGGCCAGTACGTAGAGATTACTCAGGAGGATCATGGTCAGGATCGCGAAGAATACGATCGAGTTGACCATCCAGGTCGCGCCGAAGAGGAGGGCCATGTGGACGACGCCCTTGGTCTCCAGCAGCATGAAACCGGCGCCGAGGAAGAACATCTGTCCGTTGGGACGGGCCCGTCGCACCGGGACGAACGCCACAAGGATGACCATGGAGAGCACGGCCACGATCGCGATCCCGCGCAGGCTCAGCGCGGGAACCTTCGGCTCGCGGAGGTAGAGGAAGGGCCAGTCGTCAGTCGGCAATTCGTCGAACTCCGGCTGCTCGACCCTGGCCGGGCTGATCCGGGCGAATTGCTCCAGCGAGGCACCGCTCGACGTCGACGCGTCCGCCATGTCGCCGATAACCGAGTTGTGGTACCACCCCTTCGAGGTGATCCACAGGGGCCCATCGGTCTGGAATCGCGACCGGATGGCCTCGACGATCTTGGATCCTTCGTTGTCGACCATGAGGCAGGTCGTGTAACCGCGCTGGTTATTCTCCGGGGCGATCACCTCCTGGTACGGCATCGAGATGACCAGGGGCCGAGTGCCGAAGACCTTCTCCACCAGCCGGACCAGCCGCCCCACGACCCAGCCGGTTCGGTAGAAGTTGTACATCACGAAGACACCGCCCGGCTTGAGCTTGGCCTTCACGTCGCGAAAAGCCTCCTCCGTGAACAGGAAGCTCTCCAGCCGGACGCTCGAATAGCTCGAATGCAGCGCCAGCGAATCGACGATGGCGTAGCAGATCATGTCATATTGCCGGTCGGTCTTGCGGACGAAGCTCCGGCCGTCGTCGAGATGGATGGACACGCGGGGGTCGTTGTAAGGGCGGTTGGGGTGATGGAGCCGCCCCAGTTCGTTGATGACCGGGTCGATCTCGACGGCATCGACATGCCGGGCCCCTTGGGTCAGCGCCGCGACCACGTCGTTCCCCGAGCCGGCGCCGATGATCATCACGTCGCCGAACGGCTTCCCGCCGGCATCCTGGTTGAGCCGGTACGGCAACTGGTAGGCCGGGCCCGACCAGTCGACCCGGATCATCCCCTGATGCCGGAGGTTATTGACGTCGATCGACTGGAACCTGGGCTTGAATCGGACCTGATAATAAGGAGACCAGATGACCTCGGTCGCCACGCCCATCGAGTCCCAGGGCCAGTCCGCAAACGCGACCATCGCCAGGGCGATCAGGCCGCCCACCCCATGGAGCCATCGACGTCGCGGGACGAAGCCGACGCCGATCATCAGGGCGATCGCGAACCAGACGGTTGCCGGCATCCGCAAGTAGGACATCAGCCCGAACGTCGCGATGCCCGCCAGGCTGCCGAGGATGTCCAGCGTGTAAGCGGCGAGCCGGTTCTCGATCACGGCGAATCGCCGGCCCATCTCCTGGCCGGGCCCGACGAACATCAGGGCGATCATTGCGAAGAAGAAGGCCGCCAGCAGCTCGATCGGCAAGACCCACTTCGTCGGGTCCTTCAGCCGTGCATCGGTCCCGAAATAGATGAACTGCGGCGACACCTGGGACCCCACGTCGACCAGCAACCGGTCGGAGGCGTTGTACAACCACAACAACCCGACGGCCGACGCCGAGGCCGCGAGCATCATCGGGACCAGGATGTTGATCCACGACCATCGCCGCCGCGCCGCCAGGCAGCCGACAGAGACGCCCAGGAAGCAGGCCATCAGCACGATATTCGTGAAGAACGTCAGGAAGATCACCGTGCTTCCGAACCATCGGATGCAGCCGAGCTCGAGGAACAGGATCAAGAAGCTGATCAGGAACAGCTCCCGGCCGGCGCGCATCGCAACGGGCCGTGACGGATGCGATGATGAGTCCCCCGTCGCGGGAGCGTCGATTTCCACGGTCACGCGGCCTCCGAATCGGGATTCAATAGACGAGCGTCATCGCCGAGATCATCGCCGGCTCGATCTCGCGAATCACGCCCGCGGCGTGCTCGGCCTGCTCGCGGCTGACGTCGAGGTGCGTGCAGGCGCGCAAGACCCGCGGGCCGAGCACGCTGACCAGGATGCCTCGCGATCGCAGATAGGCGCCCACCTCGGCGGCCGTCCCCAGGGAAGAGTCCACGGCAACCCAGACCAGGTTGGTCTCGACGGGCCCCGACTCCATCGCGAAGCCCTCGGTGCCGGCGACTGCGTCGGCCAGGAGCCTGGCATGGGCGTGGTCTTCCTCGAGGCGATCGACGTGGTGATCGAGCGCATAAATCGCCGCGGCGGCGATGATCCCCGCCTGTCGCATCCCGCCCCCGAAGAGCTTCCGCAGGCGACGGGCCTTCCGGATCGCCTCGCCCGGACCGGCCAATGCCGAGCCGATCGGTGCCCCCAGCCCCTTGGAGAAGCAGATCGAGACCGTGTCGAAATAATGCCCCCACTCACGTGCCGGCCGCCCCGTCGCCACCACCGCGTTCATGAGCCGGGCACCGTCCAGGTGCATGGACACGTTGTGCTCGCGTGCCCATCGGCTGATTTCCGCGATGCTCTCGATTGGGTGGATCCTGCCGCCCCCCCGGTTGTGCGTGTTCTCCAGGCAGACCAGCCGCGTCCGGACGTAATGGGGGTCGTCGGGCCGGATGACGTCGCGCAGGTCGTCGAGCGACAGGAGTCCACGATCCCCTTCGAACGTCCGCGCCGTCACCCCCGAGAGTCGGGCGATCCCGCCGGCCTCCCAGACGTAGACGTGCGACGTCGTGCTGCACAGGAGCTCGTCGCCGGGCTGCGTGTGCACGCCGACGGCGATCTGGTTGGCCATCGTGCCGGAGGGGACGAAGACCGCGGCCTCCTTGCCCAGGAGCTGGGCGGTCCGTTCCTCCAGCGCCTTGACCGTCGGGTCATCGCCGAAGACGTCGTCGCCGACCTCCGCCTCGGCCATCGCCCGCCGCATCCCGGGCGTCGGCCTGGTCACCGTGTCGGATCGTAAGTCGATGGGCGGCCGTTGCATCGGATCTCCCTCCCGGACTGGATCTCATACCATCCCGCATCGACCAACGACGATCCGGGCTATACAGGACAGACTTCAGCCTGATTCTATCCGCGTTGACGGGCGATGTCAGGAGTCCGTTTCCGGTGGAACCTTCGGGCCATCTGGGGTAGAATCTCAACGATGGAAACCACAATGACCCGGACACAGGATTCGAATGCCCATCCGGAACCAGACGGATCAATCCCCGTCATCCGGGAGTATATCGGCATCAAGCCCGGATACTGTGGGGGCAAGCCGCATATTCTCGGTCACCGCATCAAGGTCAAACATGTCGCCATCTGGTACGAGCGGATGGGTATGAGCCCTGGTGAGATCGTCGAGCAATACCCCTCAATCTCGATGGCTCAAGTCCATGCGGCCCTCGCCTATTACTATGATCACCAGGAAGACATCAAGGCCGAGATCGCCGAAGAGGAACGGGAGTTTGAAGCGCTGAAAGCGAGGCAACCTTCCATCCTCGAGAAGGTTAGGCAAAGGACGGCCGATGCCCAGGACGATTCGCTTTCACCTGGATGAGCATTGTGCTCATGCCATCGCCACCGGATTGCGCCGCCACGGCATCGACGTGACGACGGCGACCGACGCCGGGCTTCTCGGCGCATCGGACGACGACCATGCGGCCTATGCACTGGCCGAGGGTCGAGTCATCTTTACTGAAGACGATGATTTTCTGGCGCTCAATGCCAGAGGTGTACCCC
>JBKQHM010000618.1:0-5499 GCA_052148775.1 Isosphaeraceae bacterium
CCCACCCTGGCCCCCCCTTCGTAAGGAGGGGACGGGACACGCTCCAACATCCCCCCCTTACAGAAGGGGGGGTTCGGCGGGGTGCTTTCGCATCAACTTCCGCGAGTGCGCAAACCAAGCGTGAACCGCTCTAGGCCGATCTTCTCTCAGATGAGGTTCGGCCTGTCAAGATTCGATCTGGGTCGATCGGACCAGGAGACGCGTCGGGATGTATCTCCTGCGGCCCTCGCGGAGGTTTCAGAGCCTCGTCGTGGGTTCGGCTTGACGAATCCAGGGCGATTGGGTCTATCCTTGGGGAATCGTCGCCCCTCCGTCGCGCGCATTCGGGTTGGAAGTCGCGACATTCGCCCGATTCCTTCACAACCTCAACCCTTGGCCGTCCTTGCGTTTGAAACCCCGGAGGTCGCGCATGCGGAAGCACCCGGGGCATCCAGGAAGGGAAGCCGCACGATGCAGGATGCGATCCAATCCGTGACCACAGGCAAGGACGGGGTCCCTCGACGTCCCATGGCGACCTCGGGCCGATCTCGACGTCTCCGGAGTTGGCCGGTCTCGCCTTCGAACCGCGGCTTGGGCCTGGGATCGCTTGTGTCGCGAGTGATCCGGAAAGCCCGACAGGGACCCAGGGCCCTGGGGATTTCCGTCCTGAATCGCCTCTCGCCTCGCCCGTTGCTCTCCCGGACGCTCCGGGCGATCGCGCGAATCCGATCCGCCCGACGGATCTCGGCGCGTCGATGGGGTGGAGGGCCCGTGCAGTGCACCTGCGTTCCCGGCCTCGTCAGTGTGGTCTTGCCGGTGTATAACCAGGCCGACCTGCTCGCCGACTCGATCGAGAGCGTGTTGAATCAGACCTATGCCGACCTCGAACTGATCGTCGTCGATGACGGCTCCGTCGACGGCGTCGAGGCCGTCCTGGCCCGCTACCTCGAGCATCCCAGGGTGCGCATCCTCACCCAGGCCCACCAGAAGCTACCCAAGGCGTTGAGCAATGGATTCGCGTTCGCCCGGGGAGAATTCTGGACCTGGACGTCGGCCGATAACCTGATGCACCCCGAGCAACTGGCCCGCCAGGTGGACTTCCTCCGCAACCATCTCGGGACATCCATGGTCTACGCCGACTACCGGGCCATCGACGACCGCGGCGAGCCCCTGGAGGATCCGTCCTTCCGACCCCAGGACCGTCGGCCTCCCAGCTCGCCCGAGATCCACCTGCCCCGCGACCCTCGGCTGATCAACATCGAACAGGATAATTTCATCGGCCCCTGCTTCCTCTACCGCGCCGTCGTTGGACGCGCCATCGGCGAATATGACCCCAACCTGGGACTCGAAGACTATGATTACTGGATGCGGGTCAATCATGCATTCGTCATCACACACCTCGGGACCGACGATCTCCTCTACAGTTACCGGGTGCACGAGCGTAGCCTCAGCGGCCGGGCCGCCGAATTGAAGATCGCCGAGCGGGCCATCCGCTTGATGGATTACGAGCGGAGACGCCAGGAATACTATCGTCAGCCCTGGACACTCATCCTGGATGCGGCGATGAGACGTCAACTCGACGGTTGCCTCCCATCATCGGGCCATCGACTCGACTTCGAATCGACTCGGCTCTCGCACGCCGCGGCCGGCAGGCCGCCCGAGAAGATCCTCTATGTCATCGACAGCGAGAGTCTCGAGGCGCTCGCGGATGCGTCACTTCCCCCCTCGAGCCGGGTCGCTGCCTGGTTCGAGTCGATCGATGATGCCTACGATCGATGGTCGGAGGCCGCGCGCTGCGGCGCCGTCGCGATCACCGATCAATGGGAGGTCGCCGATCGGCTGGACCTGCTCGGCATCGAATCCTTCGTCGTCGGTTCCCGACCTTCGGTCCTGGACCTGTCGCGGATCCATGCCAACAATCGCGCCTTCTACGAGCAGACCCGCCCGGAATCGTTGCGAATCCGCGGCCTGCCCCGACCGGTCTCCTCGGACCAGCCGGGTCGTGTCCTGATCCAGGTTGACCATTTCGATCGAGGCGGGATGGAGAATATGATCATCCTGCTGGCTGAGGGGCTGCAACGCAAGGGGATGGACGTCTCCCTGCTCGTCCTGGGCCGGTTGGGGCCCGCGGCGGAACAGGCGTGGAGCTCGGGCATTCGCGTGCTGACGCTCCCCGATGATGGTCGCGACGACGCCTATCGGTCCCTCTTGCGCGAGCGGGGGATCAAGCTGGTCAACGCCCATTACTCGACCTTTGGCGCCGCGATCGCGGCCGAGATGAAGATCCCGTTCGTCCAGGTCGTGCACAACGCGTACGTCTGGCTGGACGAGCGAGCCGCCTCGAGATACCGGCAGGCTGACCCTCACACGACGGCCTACATCTGCGTCTCGGCCCAGGTCGCGCGCTATTCCGACTGCGCCATGGGGCTCTCGGCGTCGAAGATGCTGGTCATTCCCAACGGCATCGATGGCGACCGGCTCGAGGCGGCGCGATGCCGTGCCCCCGAACAACTCCGGGATGAGCTCGGCCTCTCCGACGAAGACTACGTGTTCTTGAACGTCGCCTCGATCCACGCCACCAAGGCACAGAAGGCGATGGTCCTGGCCCTGTCACGCGTCCTGAAAACGCACCCGCGCACCCGGCTCTTGATCGTCGGCCCCGCGAGCGACCCCGAATACGAGGCCCAGATCCGGCACACGATCGCACGATCTGGACTGGAGCGGTCGGTCTTCCTCACGGGCCAGCGGGAGGATGTGGCCCGGTTTTACTGGATGGCCGACGCGTTCGTGCTCCCTTCCTACTGGGAGGGGTGGAGCCTGGCGCTGACCGAGGCGGCCTACGCCGGACTCCCGATCGTCGCGACCGACGTCGGGGGTGCGAGAGAGCTCCTCGCCGAGAGCCCAGGGCGGCTGGTTAGACCGCCCTTCGATTCGATCAGCGACCTGAATGCCCTCTCGATCGGCCGTCTCGTCCAAGGTGAGGACCCGCCATTCATCGACCAACTTGCGGAATCGATGATCGAGGTGATCGAGTCGTACCGCCGCGTAATCGTGCCGGATCGGAAGAAACGGCTCCTCGATCAGGCGCGGATGGTCGAATTGCACTTCACAGTCCTGAACTGGCTCCTCCAGGGAGGTCAGGCCGCCGCCGCCAGGATTTGGAGCCGGAATGGCTCCCGATCGTCGGATGTGACAGCCGCAACGACACACGCGATCGACGCGGCTTGAGTCACGCTCGGCAGTAAGGTTCGACTCCGCCCTTCAAGTATCGTCGTCCTTCTGCCGAATATAGATTCATACGGAAAGCTCCGTCACGGCTCACCTCAGCTTGACAGCCCTCGCCGATTGTCGTACATGCTCCCCGGAATGGTCGACGCGATCCGGTCAACAATCGAGCCGATCGCATCCGAAGGACCCGATGATCGCCGGGCGACCGCGTCGGGAGCGATGGAGATCCCGGCGTGGGCCGACGACACGCCGTTGGGCTGAACAGGAGGAGAGTCGATGAAAATCGTCGAAGTGACCAGCCTGGCTATCCCCGAGATCAAGGTGATCCGATTCGCCCGATTCCGGGACCACCGCGGATACTTCACGGAGCATTACCGCGCGAGCGACTTCAACGGCCACGAAGGACTCGAGTGCCTGCGAGGCGTGCAGTTCTCCCAGATGAATGAGAGCTTCTCGCGGCCCGGCACGATCCGGGGCATGCATTTCCAGTGGAATCCGTTCATGGGGAAGCTCGTACGAACCCTGAGCGGCCGGATGGTCGATCTGGTCGTGGATATCCGCAAAGGTTCGCCGTCGTTCGGCAAGATGATCGCCCATGACATGCCGGGGCGCCCGGACGCGGAGTTCTCCGAGTGGATCTGGGTGCCGCCGGGCTTCGCCCACGGCAACTTCTTCACCGAGGACTCGTTGATCGAGTATCTCTGCTCCGGCGAATACAGCCAGGGTTGCGAGGCCGGGATCTCCCCGCTCAGCCCGGACATCGACTGGTCGCTCTGCGCCCCGAGTCTCAAGAGCCTCTTCGATCAGATCGCGGCGACGACCGAGCGCATGACCGGCAAGGACAGGCAGGCCCCGGGCGTCGCGGCCTGGGCGGCGGATGCCCGCTCGGACAACTTCGTGTATGGTCCCCTCTGATCGGGACGGGAACCGGCCGACTCGATCGATGGCAAGGAAGCAGGAGCGATCAGCGATGGAATCCGGAGCGATTCTCTTCACGGGCGGCAGCGGGCTCCTGGGCGGTGAGATCAAGCAGCATCTCCCCCAGGCGCTCTTCCCGACGTCCTCGGAATTCGATGTCACCAACTACGAGCAGATGGCTGCGTATCTCGACGGACGGGAAGTCGGTGTGATCCTCCACGCGGCGGCCTTCACGTCGCCGCCGCGTTGCGACCAGGATCCCGCCCGCGCGCTGGCCGTGAACATCGTCGGCACGGCGAACCTCGTCCGCCTCGGCCTCGAGCGGGGCATTCGCCTGGCCTACATCTCCACCGATTACGTCTTCGACGGCGAGCGCGGGCAGTACAAGGAAGACGATCCCATCTCTCCCGTGAACAAGTACGCATGGAGCAAGCTCGGGGGCGAATGTGCGGTGCGGATGCTCGACAACTCGCTGATCATCCGGACGTCGTTCGGCCCGAACGTCTTCCCGTTCCCCAAGGCGTTCACCGACCAGTGGACCAGCCGGGTCTGCGTGCGGGAGGCCGCCGAGAAGATCGTCGCCTTGCTCAAGACCGGCGCGACCGGCGTCGTCCACGTCGGGGGACCGCGCCGCAGCGTCTATGAATATGCCAGGAGCCTGGATTCCGATCGCGAGATCGGGGAGCTCTCCACCGGCTCGGTGGCGTTCCGCGTCCCGCGCGACACCTCGCTGGACTCGAGCCGTTTCGATCGCTTGATCGCCTGAGCCCGATCCGGTGAACCGTCCACGAAGGCCGCCGCCCTCGTGAATGGCCCCGCGGGAGGGCACCCTCAAAGGAGTGACACGATGCACGTTCTCGTCACCGGCGGGGCTGGTTACATCGGCTCCCGTCTCGTCCCGGCCCTCATCGATCGCGGCTTCAAGGTCACGGTCATCGACAAGCTCTATTTCGGAGATACCGGCCTCGAGCCCGTCAAGGACAAGCTGCGGCTCTTCACCGCGGACGTCCGCGACGTCCCGGAGACGGCATTCGAGGGCGTCGACGCGATCGTCCACCTCGCCGGCCTGAGCAACGACCCGACTGCCGAGTACAATCCGGCCGCGAATCTCCAGATCAACACCGAAGCCACCATCGATCTGGCGAAGCGGGCCAAGCAGCGGAAGATCGAGCGGTTCGTCTTCGCTTCCTCCTGCTCGATCTATTACACGCTCCATCCCGACGACACCCTGCGCGACGAGAAGTATCCGATCTCGCCCAAGGCCCCTTACTCGCTCTCGAAGCATGAGGCGGAAAAGGGCCTCAGCGCCCTGGCCGACGACAATTTCAGCCCGGTCATTCTCTATCTCACGCCAAGGGGCAGGACGGTTCTGGC
>JBKQHM010000619.1:0-11202 GCA_052148775.1 Isosphaeraceae bacterium
CCTCGTGCCGGCGGACGCGATCCGCTGGCGAGCCTGCATCATCACGGCCATCATCAGCCGACCCATGTCGTCCCGCCGTTCGGCGTACTTGGCCGGTTCGTAAGCGCCGCCGTCGTAGATCTTGGGGTCGAGGTACGGCATCGACACCCGCAGGGCGGCCCCCTTCACGAACGGGCAGGCGGCATCGGCCTCGCCGCAGACCATCAGGGCGGCGAACCCCTGTTGGGGATTGGCGGGGTCGGCGTAACGCTTGGAAAACTCCGTCGCTTCCAGCGTCGGCTCGCCGGTCCCGCCGGGCGAGCCCCATCGGACGCGATAGACCGGATTCGCGGTCTTCGGTTCCCCCCTCGTCGCTTCCTTGCCGGTCGGCTCGACCTCGACGCCGATTTCCTTGAGTGCCTCCACCGTGCGGGTGTTGAACGCGGTCGGGGCCGTTCCGCCGCTGTGGAAGCGGACCTCCGGCATCCCGTAATAGGCGGCGGCGATGTTGCCCATCGTCGCACCGAGCATGCTCCGGCGGGAATTGCCCGTGCAGACCGCGACGACATCGAGCGGTTTCCCGGGACGGTAGTTCGCGGCGATCCAGTCCGCTAGCTTCCGACCGGCCTGCCGGTGCCGTTCGCCGATCATGTCGTATGAGGTTGTCAGCCATTCCGCATGCTTCCGGACCCCGGGCAGCAGCCGGATCCGGCTCTCGGGCACGCCGGCGTCCACCGCGCTCCGGATCTCGTCCGGGCTGATGCGGGCGTCGGGGCCGGCCACCTTCTTGAACGTGTCAGGTTCCATAAATCCATCCAGTTCTGACAGTGTGATCTCCCCATCCTTGCCGAGGGCCTTGAACAGGGCCCCTTTGAGCCGTTGATCGTTCGACGGATCGGCCGCATCGGCCGTCCCGCACCGCTGGACCAGCCAGAGGGCCCGGACGAGCGGCCCCACGTCGCCGGCCGGTGCCGGGCCGGCCGCCAGGGCCAGGGCCGCGATGATTGTGATATGCATGACAGAAAGCCTCCTCATTTGATGGCCGTGATGTTGACGCTGAGCAGGTGATCGATGCCCGGCGGCGGTTCGGTCCCCGAGACCTCGACCATCTTGCGGGCCGCCTCGGCGTGCTTTTCGACATCAACGCTCTTGAAACCCGCACTCCGGAGCCGTGAGACGTAGTCATCGAGCACCAGCGCCCCGCCGATGCAGCCGACCAGCGCTTCCATGCTCTGGCGAAGCGAGGCCTCGGGCTCGGTTTCCCATGCCATGTCCGAGACGGCCAGCCGGCCGCCGGGCCTGAGTACGCGGTGGATCTCGCGGAAGGCCCGGTCCTTGTCCGGCACGAGATTCAGCACGCAATTGCTGATGACGACGTCGACCGATTCGTCCTCGACCGGCAGGGATTCGATCTCGCCCTTGCGGAACTCGACGTTGCCCAGGCCGGTCCTCGCGGCGTTGTCCCGGGCCTTCTCCAGCATGGCGTCGGTCATATCCACGCCGATCACCCGACCGGTCGAGCCGACCTTGCCGGCGGCCAGGAAGCAGTCGAAGCCCGCCCCGCTGCCGAGGTCGAGCGCGGTCTCCCCCGGTTTCAGGGCCGCCAACGCCTGCGGATTGCCGCACGAAAGCCCGAGGTTCGCCCCCTCGGGCAGCGTCGCCAGCTCGTCGGCGGAATAACCGAACGTGATGGCCAATCCCTCGGCGTTGTCGGTGCAGCCGCAGAGCGAGCCGCAGGTGGCTTCGCCCCTGGCGACCTTCGCATACTGCTCCTTGACCGCATCCTTGATTTCATTGCCCACGCTCATCGATTGCCTCCGCATTGCATCCGCCTAAACGGATATATTGGGCCAAAAAAAGTCCGTGTAGCCAAGAAAACGGGCGGGAACCGGGGAGCCCGGCCCTCGCTGGCTGGCGCGCCTGGGGGCGTCGCCCCGTGGGCGCCGACCCCAGCCACCCGAGGGTCGCACCGCCTCCACAGGAGGTGGCTGGCGTCGAGCCAGCTCCTGCCGGCGAATCCCCCAGGAGGGCCCTCGCCGCGAACGGATACCGCCGATCGATCCGGTTTTCTTGCGACAGACTCAAGAATCAGCGGACTCAGTCTCAGCAGCAGGAACCGCGATCGAGCTTCTGACGGTCCTGGTTCAAGGTCTCGATGTCCTTGCGGCACGTCGCGAGGCAACCGATCAGGGTCCGGTGCAACTCGCCAGCCGGTTTTGCCAGGCGGTAATGCACCCAGGGCCCTTCCTTGCGGCCGACCACCAATCCCCGTTTCCTGAGATAGGCCAGGTGGCGGGATACCGTGGATTGGGGCAGGTCCAGCGCCTCATGCAGGTGGCACACGCAGACCTCCCCGTCCGCCAGCAGGTTCAGGAGCCGCAGGCGTACGAGATCGGCGAACGCCTTGAAGAGCTCGATCGAGTCGGTCAGAGGTTCGGGAGCTTGCTTGTTCATCCGCATAGCCGAATATAGGCATCTGGGCCTGGGTTGTCAACCTCGCTGTCGCTCTGGTCGAAGCGGGGGGCGGGCCACGAGCGAGGACCAGTCATGGTGGGCGGGTTGGCCGTTGGGCCTGAGACTGTCGCAAAGAAACGGGGCAAGAACCGGGGATCAAGGCCCTCTCCGGCTAGCGCCTGGGGGAGTCTCCCTGCGGGCGCCGACCCCAGTCACCCGAGGGTTGCCCCCCCTTTTCAGGGGTTGGCTGGATGTGTTCGACACGGGCGGGACCGCAGTTCGACTCGATGGCGTTCATGGGTGGTCGGCGGTGGCGGACTGCGGGCCGGTCGCGTAGTCTGGAAGGTTGGAAAGTCGAGGATGCGGCCAACGCGCCGACCGAATCCGTGGGGCAGGGGGGTAACGTTCCATGACGGCCGAACGGCTCAAGATCCGCTGCTATCGATGCAACCAACTCCTGGCGGTGTCGCCGAACAAGGCCGGCACGGTCGTCGCGTGCCCGAAGTGCAAGGCCGATTTGCTGATTCCTCGCCAGGAGCCGCAGACGACCGGCGAGGGGACCGAGCAGGCGGCATCCGGCACGACATTACTGAGTTCGTTGAAGGAGTCGGAGTCGTCCTCCGCGGGGGCGCCGAGGATCTCGGTGGAATCGTCCTCATTCCTGGAGGAGATCGCGGCCATCATCCCGCCGGAGGTGGCCGCGTTGCGCCCCGAAGATCTGCGGGTCGAGGCCGAGTTCTTCGATCAGCTCTCGCATGAGCCCACTCCCGCGGTGCGCCCGGCGCCCGAGGCCGCACCCTCTCTGACCGGTCGCTCGGATCCCTTCCAGTTCCCGGAGTCCTTCTCGCCGGAGGATCTGCCGCTTGCGACCGAGAAGCCTGTCCGAAATCCTTCGGGCGTCGGATTCGCGGTCGCGACGGAGATGGCCGCCCCGGCCGCGACGATCCCGGCGCCGCCCCCTTTACCCGCCCCCGCGGTCGATCCGGTCCTCCCGCCGATCCAGTTCGAGCCGCCGCCGGTGACCCTCTTGCCGCCAACCCAGGAGGCTCGACGGATCAGCGAGGTGACCTTGCCGGCCTCCGTCGTGGTCGCGTGGTCGCTCTTCGTCCTCCTCGCCGTCGCCATGTCGTTCATCGCGGGGCTGATGATTGGGCATTTCCTCTGGAGGACGGCTCCTTGACGTGGCTTGGGCCACAGACTCAGCGGCTTGTGAATTCGCGATTCCAGATTCCGGATCTCCGAATCCGGATTCCCGATTGCGGATGTTCGGTGAGACTCGATTGGGGATTCGGCGGTTCGACGCATCTGGGCGGATGAAGGGCCCCGGGTTGGACAGGCTGGAGTCGTCTGCTAAGATGGTGCGGAGACAGACCATCCGTCGTGCATCCTAATGGATTTGAGAGCCGCACCATGCGTTCCGACATGATCAAGCTGGGCGATGCCCGCGCCGCCCATCGTAGCCTGCTCCGCGCCACCGGGGTCGGTGAAGGGGACTGGAACAAGCCGTTCATCGCGATTTGCAATAGCCACGTCGACATCATCCCGGGGCATGTTCACCTCCAGGCGGTGGGGAACTATGTCAAGGAGTGCGTGCGAGCGGCCGGGGGCGTCCCGTTCCTGTTCAACACAATCGGCGTCGATGACGGGATCGCCATGGGGCACGACGGGATGAAGTTCTCGCTGCCGTCGCGCGAGCTGATCGCCGACAGCGTCGAGACCATGATCCAGGCCCATTGCTTCGACGCGATGATCTGCATCCCGAACTGCGACAAGATCGTACCCGGGATGTTCATGGGCGCGATGCGAGTGAATATTCCGACGATCTTTGTCTCCGGCGGGCCGATGGAGGCCGGACGCACCGAGTCGGGCCAGACCGTCGACCTGATCGACGCCTTCGTCGCGGGCGTCCAGCGGCAGAATGGCAAGCTTTCCGCCGAGGCGCTCGAGGAGATCGAGAAGGCGGCCTGTCCGACCTGCGGGAGTTGTTCGGGCATGTTCACGGCCAACAGTATGAACTGCCTGGCCGAGGCCCTGGGCATGGCGCTGCCGGGCAACGGGACGATCCTGGCGACGTCGGCCGACCGCAAGTCGCTGTACGAACGCGCGTCGCATCGGATCGTGGCCATGGCCAAGGAATTCGGAAGGCTCGGGGAGGGTCACGGCATCCTTCCGCGCGAGATCGCCTCGGCCGCCGCGTTCGATAACGCGATGGTCCTCGACATGGCGATGGGGGGGAGCACCAACACCGTGCTCCACATCCTGGCGATCGCGCACGAGGCTGGCGTCCCGTTCACGCTCGAGCGGATCGACTGGCTGAGCCAGCGGACGCCCAATATCTGCAAGGTGAGCCCATCGAGCCGATATCACATCGAGGACGTCGCCCGCGCCGGCGGGATTCACACGATCCTGGGCGAGGTGGCGCGGGGTTGCCCTGGCCTGCTGGATCTCACCTGTAGCACCGTGACCGGCAAGACGCTGGGTGAGAATATTGAGGAGTACGACGTCCGTGGCGCCAATGCCGGTGCTTCGGCCCGTATCCTGACGCAGGTCCGGGCGGGAGGCGAACGGACCAGCCAGGCGTGGACCGTGCCGAGCGTCGTCGCCGAGGCCCAGTCTCAGGCCGCGGGGCTCGCCGTGCTCGAAGCCGAGGGCGAGGACGGGGACGGGGGGCCGTCCCTCGGCAATGGCAATGGACATGGTGGCTCGCCCGGCGACGGCGACGGCTTCGATCCGTTCGACGTGATCCGCACGGTCGAGAAAGCCTATTCGAAGACCGGCGGGCTGACGATGCTCTCGGGCAACCTCGCGCCCCGGGGGGCGGTCATCAAGACGGCTGGGGTCAAGCCGAGGATGCTCAAGCATTCCGGACCCGCGGTGATCTTCGAGAGCGAGATTGATGCCTATGTCGGGATCGTCAACGGCAAGATCAAAGGGGGGGACGTCGTGGTGATCCGCTACGAAGGCCCCAAGGGCGGCCCGGGGATGCAGGAGATGCTCGCCCCCACGACGGCCATCAAGGGCGTCGGCCTGGACGACCAGTGCGCGCTGATCACCGACGGCCGGTTCTCCGGCGGGACCGCCGGGGCCTCGATCGGGCACGTCAGCCCGGAGGCGGCCGTCGGCGGCCCGATCGGTTTGCTCCAGGACGGAGACATGATCGATATCGATATTCCCAACGGCGTCCTCTCGGTGCGGCTGACGGAAGAGGAGCTCGACCGCCGTCGTGCGGCATGGACGCCGAAGCCGCTCAAGATCAAGTCCAGCTACCTCGCCCGGTACGCGAAGATGGCCACCAGCGCCGATACCGGCGCGATCCTCAAGTGGGACTGATCGGGCCGAGTTGCGGCGGACATTCATCGGGCATCCCTGTGGAGAGAACGCAGTGAAACTGTTCGACCTGAGCGGCAAGGTGGCCATCGTGACCGGGGGGAATGGCGGGATCGGGCTGGGCATCGCGCTGGGGCTGGCCCAGGCGGGGGCCAAGGTCGCGATCCTGGGGCGGAACACGGCGAAGTCGGAGGCCGCCGCCGTCGAAATCCGATCCCAGACCGGTGTCGAGACGCTCGTCGTCACGGCCGATGTATCGAGTGCGGATGACATCGAGCGGGCGGCCGATGAGACGTTGAAGCGTTTCGGCCGCGCCGACATCTTGTTCAATAATGCCGGCATCAACATCCGCAGGCCGCCGCAAGAGATGACGCTCGCGGAGTGGAATGAGGTCCTGAACGCGAATCTCACCAGCGCGTTCCTGATGTCGAAAGTGGTCTACCCGGCGATGAAGCGGCAAGGGGGCGGGAAGATCGTTAATATCGGCAGCATGACATCGATCTTCGGCGCCAGCTTCGCGCCGGCCTATGCGACGAGCAAGGGGGGGATCGTCCAGTTGACCAAGAGCCTGGCACTCGCCTGGGCGCCGGACCAGATCCAGGTGAACGCGATCCTGCCGGGCTGGTTCGATACCGAGCTGACGGAAAAGGCCCGGGAACAGATCCCGGGCCTTCATGAACGGGTCCTGGCGCGGATCGCCCAGGGTCGATGGGCCAAGCCGGCCGACATGGCCGGGACCGCGATCTGGCTCGCCAGCGCGGCCAGCGATTACGTCACCGGCATCGCCGTGCCGGTGGACGGGGGCTATACCTCGACGCTGTGAGCGATCCGGGATCGAATCTCTACCCAAGACCACTCTTGTTCGGATTCCTCACCACAGAGTCACAGAGATCGCAGAGAAGACATGAATGCTTGCTAATTCTTGTTTTCGGTCTGCCCCGCTCGGAAGGATCGATCCGCTTGGCTCTCTCAGAATCGGGGATCTTCTCTGTGTGCTCTGTGACTCTGTGGTGAATGGAGGTCGATCGTTCTTCTAGCGTGTCGCCGAGGTCTGGGGCTTGACGACCAGCTCGGCAGGGGCTTGGGGCTGATCGGGATTGCGGGTGATCCGGCCGAAGATCTCGATCTCGAGCTTGCGGTTGAACGGGAGCCGGAACGCGACGGCCTTGATCGGCATGATGAACTGCAAGCCGACCGTCGGGTTGGCGGCGAGGAAGACCTGGGGCATCGCGGACAGTATCGAGGATGAGCTGTAACTGGTGCGCTTCATCTGGGGGTCGGGCACCGGCACGGGCTTCGAAGGCGACGGATGAGGCTTCCTGGTCTGCGGGCTGGGCCGGGGCTCGGCGGAATCGGTTGAGGACGCGTCGTCCGGATCCGGTTCGTCGGCGGGGAGCTGAGGCAACGCGGCGGGGGTCCCGTCGGCGTGGATTCCCTGCGGCATCGATCGGCTCGGAAGGGCGGGGAAGCTCGCTGGGGCATTGCCGGGGCCGATGGGGGCGGGGATGGCTCGGGGAACGGCCGCGGCTTCGGGTGCCATGGGGACCGGCGAGGAGACGCGACCCCAGGCCGCCCTGGACTGCCGGACTGCCCCGTCCTCAGCACCGGCGGCTTCGAGGATCGCCAGCCGTTCGCGGATCACGGCCTTGCCGTCCTGATCGGCCACCGTGTGCGGGCCGAAGCTCACCAGGAGAATCCCGTCCTTGGGGATCAGCCACTCTCCCGCGATCTCCTGGCTGGCGATCTCGGGGACCTCGATCGAGACGGTGCTGAGTTCTTCGGTCTTGGCGGAGGTCGCCGTCGTACAACATGAGGATGCCGGTGTCATCGTTTCCAGGTGAGCCTGGATCACGCCGTCCTTCTCGCAGGCGCAATCGCTCGGAGCCGTCGCTTTCGCCGTGCCGATGCCCTGGTTGATCACATCCGAGACGCGATTTGCGGGCTTCTCGTGCACGGTAAAGTACAGGATGTGCTTCCCGGGAAATCGCGCGAATGACGCGCTGACGTCCGCGAACCAACCCGATTGGAACAGCACCTTGATGTCGGCCTTGATCTTGGCGGGATCGATGGGCTGGTCGATCCGGCTGAGGAGCTTGGCCTTGATCTTCTCGGCGGGGATCGTCGTGTTGCCCTCGAATCGGATCTCGGAGACGACGCCCTCGGGGCGCGTTTCGTCCGTCACCGGAATCGCCAGGAAGGGGGACTCCTCGCTCACCAGTGGAAGCGGAGGCGGTATCTCGTAGGCAAAGGCCGTCAGCCCGGCCGCCTTGCCCTGACCGATGAAGACCTGTGCTTGCACTTGAGTGGCGGTCACGGTCGGGGCCTGGCTCGTCAGTTCGCCGGGGCGAGGCAGGCTCACGTGATGGACGGCGCGGACCTCGGTGTCCTCGAGGACGAGCTGGACGAGTACGCCCTGATCCATCTTCCGTCCCGACATGGTCCCGACGGGTCCGGTGCGGACGGTCTCCGGCTTCCCTTCCTCCGGCCGATCGTTGCCATCCCACGCGACCTGGGTGACAAGGCTTCGCGTGTCGCGGATCAGGAAGTGAGCCGGCGAGCCGCTCCAGGCCTTGATCGCCGTGGTCTGCACGGGGCGGGCTCGGCGGTCCTTGATCGCCCGCTGGAGCAGCCGTGGTTTGACATTCGCCGGTGCCGTCCAGACGGTCGCGGCGCCCTGCCGGGTCACGGGCGTCAGGCGGGTGAAGACGGCCTCGCGCCAGCCCATCCCCTCGGTTTCGATGAAGGACACCGTGTACTGGATCTGTACCTTCTCGCCACCGGATTTCGGTTCGCCGGCCGCACCGGCCAACGCAATCGCGATCAATCCCAGTGCCACACCCATGCAACGACCTCCCTTCCGTCACGCGTGCGCATCGAGTCCGTTCGGAATGTCCGCCGGCCGGTCGGGCCGGATCGAACCGGGCGGGATGATACGGCCGATCGCCGGGGCCGTCAATCGCGACTTTCGGCCGGTGGCCGGAAAAACTTGAGGGAAAAGCGAGGTTGCTTGTTCGATTTCCGGGCGAGCCCTTCGAGTCGATCCCGCGGGCTGTGGGCGGCCGCTCGCGGGGGCGAAGCTTCCGGACCGGAAGCTAGCGTTGTAGCTCAGGTCAGGTGTCCACCCAGACCCTTGTTGAGGAGTGAGTTTGGCTCATGAAGCCAACCGGCAAGAAGACTGGGTTATAGGCGGAGGGGATCAGCTCGGCGTATGTCGGCTTCGGCGGGGTCTGGGTGGGTTGTTTGCCCGAGTTGTTGCCAGCGGCGAGCGCGTCGCGCCACTCCTTGGGAGTCGTGCCGAGGTCCTTCCCCGTGGCGTCCTTTGCGATCCTGATGATCGAATCATTGAAGAATTTGCGGTCCGCGTTGATCGCTTTGATCTTCGCCACGTCGGCCTCGAGCTGGGCCTCCGAGACGACGGCCGCCCGCTGGGCCTCCGCCATGATCTGAAATGGGGAGAATTCGAGATACTGCGTGGTGTCCGTCTCTGACTGCTTGAACAGGAACTTCGAGCCCGGGACCTTGGTGATGGAGCTGTTGATCTGAGATCGACCTATGGGTCGAGCGATGACCGGCATGCCCGATTGATCGAAAGTGAGGATATCGCCGGGGGCCATCTGGATGTTCGGCACCGGTGCGGCGTAGTACCGGCTCACGTTGTACCGTTCACCCTCGACGAACAAGATGCCCGGCGTGCCGGGGCCGCCCACGGGTTTCACCTCGTATTTGAGCGGGTCGATCATCATGCCGACGAAGAGCTCGAGGAAGTCCTCGGGCGGGCGTTCGCGGAGAATCACGGTGGCTTGCTGTCGGACATCCGGTGTCTTGCCGTACACGGCGAGCATGGCCAGGACCTTCGAAGAGAGCGGCCTGTTGATCCGCCCGAGGACCTCGACGGCGATCCGTTGATGAGACGGCCCACCCAGGCCGAAGGCACGGTAGATCGACGGGATGGCCCTGGGGTCGTTGATGGCGTCGAGCGCCGCCTGGGCGGCATCTCGCCTCTTGGCCCCGTTGGCGCCGTGGATGTCCTTGTGGATCTTCTTCAACCGCTCGCCCCAGAGCTTGTCCGCCTTCTTCTGCTCATTGTCCTCGGCGATCTGCTCGTCGGTCGTCCACTGGCGGCCGACCTTCTTGAAACCGAGCTTACGCCAGGCGGCATCGCGCTTCGGATCCCGGCGCACGACCTCCGCGAAATGGACGTAGGCCTCGGCCTTCAGCCCGTGCTCCTCGCACCATAACCCGAGTTTCCACTGTCCGGCGGCCGTCGGTGGCGTCTTCTCTCTGAGCTCGTTGTATTTCGCCAGGGCCTCGGCCGGGTCGACCTCTCTTGCGATCTTCGGGGCCGCCTTTTCAAGAGTCTTTGCCTGGGCAGGCCGTGCGACCTGGCCGGCCAGAAGAGCCGAAGTGACGAGGACGATTCCAATCATCGCGACGCCCACTCTCTTTTCAGTGCCAGGGAATCGGAAACCGGCGAAGGGCTTGTTCAATCAGTCATGCAGTCGAGAGCATGTCCGGCCGCGTCCGGCGACGGCTCTGCCTACCCATCTCTTACAATAGGCGAGAGAATGGTGTCTATTGTCACGCCGAGGAAAGTCAATCTCCCATACGCCGGGCCGGAAAGCCTGGCCGACATGCATGTCCGTGTAATATCGTAGCGAGAGAAGGGACGAAACATCCATGACATACCGCAGGCTGCTTCCTTTGCTGTCCATGATCATGGTCCTGGCCGGGCTCGTCCGCGCGGATGGTCCGGCGGATAACATCGTGGACCGGGTACGTCCGGTGCCGCCGAAGGGGATCGCGGTGTCGGAGGCCGATCGCTCAGCGCTCCAGGCCGGTATCGACGAGCTGGGCAAGGAGATCGATGCCCTGCGAGATGTCCTCAGGCGCAAGCCGGACCTGCTGGGGCTGCTGCCGGACGTACAGATCTATCACAACGCCGTGCGATATGCCCTGGCCTACGACGAGTTCTTCAGGCCGAGGGAGTTCGCGGTGGCGAAGGACCTGCTCAAACGCGGCATGGAGCGGGCCAGGCAGTTGCGCGCGGGCGAGGCACCCTGGAACGCGGCGACAGGGCTGGTGGTGCGCGGGTATGTCTCGAAGATCGACGGATCGGTCCAGCCGTATGGGTTGGTGGTCCCCGCGTCGTACCGGCCCGATACGCCGGACTCGTTCCGGCTGGATGTCTGGTGCCACGGGCGCGGCGAGAACCTCAGCGAGCTGAGCTTCATCGACGGCCGGCAGACGTCGCGCGGCGAGTTCACTCCGCGGAATGCGTTTGTCTTGCACCCCTATGGCCGATACTGCAACGCCAACAAGTTTGCCGGCGAGGTGGACCTGTTCGAGGCGCTCGACGACATCAAGAAGCACTATCCGATCGACGAGGATCGCCTGGTCATGCGGGGCTTCTCAATGGGGGGAGCGGCGTGCTGGCAGTTCGCG
>JBKQHM010000620.1:0-18336 GCA_052148775.1 Isosphaeraceae bacterium
CAAAGGACGGATCGTACAGGACTTGGCGGACCTAACGACAGGGCTATGAACTCAAGTAATCATTCACGGCAACTTCTCTGGCGGAATCGGCTGGATCTTCTATCATCGATGATAGGGCAGAGTCGACGGGAGCAGAGGCAGGACGAGCGATCGTGAAGACAATTCGCCGCATCGGAGGCTGGCTCGCACCGTATCGGGGGCGGATGATCCTGGCGTTGGCGCTGACGGCGTTGGCGTGCCTGTTCAACCTGCCGGTCCCGCTCCTGGTCCAGGCGTTGATCGACCATGTGGTGACCCAGGGGCACTGGGATGTGCTGCCGATGTACGCGGCGCTGCTCTTCGGCGTCTTCGCCGTGCAGGCGGTGCTGCCAAATCGTGGTTCGGTGCGGCTCTTGGGCAGAGCGATTCAATCATAAGGGTTGGTAAAGACGCACCAGTTCCTGAAGGACCAAGATCACGCGATCGAGATCGAATGCTTGATAATCGATCACCCGCAAAACCGGCCGAAGCTGGGTTTCAACCTGCCTCCGAAGGATTTCCACATTGCTATGCGAGAGATCAACAAGACTGTTTCCGGGTATGGATAGCTTTGCGGCCACGAGGCCGAGCATGGTTTGATTCCGAAAGTCGAAGCGGGCGTGCTGCACCGTGTGGTCGATATCGAAGAAGTCACGGATGGCCGGTTCGCGCCGGGTGAGCGCGGCTCGGATTTTCTCTGAATAAGCTTCCAGGCGCGACAACGCCCGGACATTCACGGGAGGAAGGGCCGATTGAGCCGAGTAGGGGTCACGCAGCAATGTCCGCGCTGGGAGGATCTCGGAAGGCAAGAGGATTTCCTCGCGGAGCGAGACTTCGACCTTGATAAACTCGCGCTCTCCCGACACCACCGATTGGTAGCCGAATTGCCCGTTGTGCTGTCGCCAGACATCGTGGATCTTGAACGGCTCCGTGACTTCGAACCAGGGGAGACGGCCTGCAACTCCTTCGAGATGCTCCCTGATCGGCGAGGCAGCGGCACGCCTCTGGGTTTTCGTCGCATCCGGCCGGACCGAGATCGAGAAATCCAGATCCTCGCTCAGCCGGAAGAACTCCGCGTGCACCTTGCTCAGGCAGGTCCCCCCCTTGAACGCCAGACCCTGTTCGAACAAGGCCCACAGATCCTGGAGGAGCAAGGAGCAGTAGTAGTCCTTCTCGATGAGTCGCGAGCTGAAATCGCTTTCCGCCTGGGTGAGTATCAGCGCATCGCGGAAGCGCGGAAGGTCTTCGTGATACCATGCGCCGGCCGGCTCATTACTCATCGTTGATGACCAATCCCCACCGCTTGTTCGTCTTTCCTCGTTTTTCTCGGTTCGGAATCCAGGGGATGAAACTTGAGGATGGGTGCGTTTCCCTGTCGAGCCGTCGGAGCAGGTGCTCCTGGACATCCATGCGTTCGAGTAGCGCCCCGATGCGCCGCACTGTGCCCTGGTTTCCAAATTGAACCGTCATCCGGATGAACTCCGCGACGAAGGCTTCGTCTCTTTCCACCTCCCGGCGTATCCAGTCAAATGCTCTGGGCAGGCTATCGAACCGCGACCAATCGTAGACCGCGTCGACCATCGCCCGAGCTTTCGAGGCGTAGACGACGTCGATCCCGTCCGGAGTGCGTACGCTCTCGACTCCTCCGAGGCGATCGTCGGCGACCTTGATCAGCGTCAGTGCCACGGCCCCGATCTGCCGGTCTCCAGAGATCCGATTGTTGTAAGCATACAGACGGTTCGGGACCTGATCCGTCCATCCATACCGGTAGAACGCATTCGGTCCCGATAGCTGGTAACGGCCGTTGCGATCACTCATCAGGGTCGAAAGGGCGAGGAACTCCCCCGGACTCCATCGGCCACCCGGTGGGAGGCGAGGAGGCACGAGGTAGAGGCCCGGGCGTACTCGCGCGATCAAGCCCTTCCGCGCTAGACGGCTCAGGACTGTCCGTTCTTGCTCGACGGTCCAACCCAAGGCTCCCACAAACTCTCCCGCCGCGATGGATTGGCGATTGCGTGCTTGGGCGCAAGCCAGAACCTGCATTTCCAGGGAACCGAGCGACAAAGCCATTGTATTCTATTTCTCGTAAATCACTTTCAAGGTGATTTAGGCGAATGATCAGATGAAAGGACATATCGTAAGCCAATCTGCAAACTCTTGCCAATAGAGAACTTAAATTTTGAAAGGCAATCACGTTGTGCCGCGATAACAACGATTGTTCGAGCCTGCTTTTCGTTGTATAATGAACACAACGAAAGGAGTGTATCGGATGTCCACCAGCAAGACCTTCGGTGCCTTTTTCCGAGCCCGCCGGAAGACCTTTGGTCTCACGCTCAGCGAGTTCTGTCGCCGGAACGGGTTCGACAAAGGCAACATTAGCCGGCTGGAACGGAGTCTCGTGCCACCACCTCAAGTCCGGGAGCTTCTGGAGACCTACGCCAAGGCCCTGAAGCTTGAGGACGGGTCCGGCTCGTGGGAAACCTTTTTCGAGCTCGCCGCTGTCGAGACCGGCCGAATTCCATCCATCCTTCTCGAGGACCAGCACGCGCTGCGGAAGCTCCCAGGACTCTTGCGGCAAATACGGGCGGGAGGACAGGGCCATTCTGGCTGGGTCACGGCGCTGGACCTCGAGAGGTGGGCAGACTCGCTCGACGCACGAGCGACTCTCCCTGAGCTAGTCCGTCGCCTTGTCCGCGCGAAAGTCAAGGACAGGCGGGTCGAGTTTCCCTCGGGCGACCAGGTCCAGCGACCCGGCTGGGATGGCCTCGTCGTTGACGCGGACGAGGGGCATGAATTTGTGCCGGCGGGCACCAGCGTTTGGGAGTTGGGGGTTGAGAAACTTCCCAAGCAGAAAGCCGAAAAGGATTACTTCAAGCGCACGAAAGATCCCCTCGGCCTGGACCGAGAGAAGACCACGATCTGCTTCGTCACCCTGCGAAAGTGGCAAGACAAGGAAAATTGGCGCAGGGCCAAGCAGGACCTCGGGGAATGGAAGGAGGTAGGCGTCTATGACTCGGCCACGCTGGAGGAATGGCTGGAACAATCACCGGCCGTCGACGTGTGGCTGGCGGGAATGCTGGGCAAGAAGCCGCCAGGGCTGACCACCATCGACGACCACTGGGCGAACCTTCAGGCAATGACGGACCCGAGCCTCAAGCCCGAGGTGTTCCTGGCCTCACGCGAGAAAGAGGTCGATGAACTGCAAACCTGGCTCCATGGCCCGCCGGGCGCGATGGTGATCCAGGCACGGGCGCAGGTCGAGTCAATCGACTTCGTGGCCGCTTTCAGCCGAGACCCAGCACACGAGGAATGGTTCGGCGCACGGGCCTTGATCGTGGAGACCCGAGATGCGTGGCGAGACGTCTCGGCCGCGACGGACGCAGGGTTGCTTCTCATCGCCCACCCCTCTCTCGCGATCGAGCAGGAGCTTGTTGCAGACGCACTGCGACGGGGGCATCGGGTGCTTGTCTCCTCCACCCAGCCACCCAGAGAGGGGGTGCCGAGCCTACGACTCCCCCGTGTTTACCGGCACGATCTGGAAAAGGCGCTGGTATCGTCGGGGCTCGACGTAACTGAAGCGAGCAAGAAGGCGCGCGAGGCCGGAGGCAGTCTGACCATATTGAGGCGCCTCCTCGGACGACTTCCAGAGATGACTCGGCCCGATTGGAGCCAACCGCTCGAAGCCGCCACGCTTGTGCCAATGCTGCTGGCCGGAAGCTGGGATGAAAGTTCGGAAGCCGACCGATCGGCACTCGGAACCCTCGCAGGACGACCCTACCGCGACATCGTGGAGGTCGCCGTGCGCTGGCGGATGGCCTCGGATCCGCCGCTCGCTCATATCGGTTCCCGCTGGAGTCTTGTCTCCCGCGACGATTCTTGGCATCTCCTCGCCTCCACAGTGACTTCCCATGACTTTGACCGCTTCGAACGAGTCGTGGAGGAAGTCTTAGTAGAGGATGATCCCTCTCTTGAGTTACCGTTCGTGCAGATGTGGAGCGCAAGAGCCCAAAACAAGGAACCTCGATACTCCCAGGCCCTCCGCAACGGCCTTGCTGAAACAATCGCGATCCTCGGAGCCAAGCCGGAACGATTGTCCGGCGTATTTGGAGTCGAGGGGCGGATCGAGAATATTGTGCGGCAACTTCTGGAAGGTCAAGGCCGGCTCCGTTGGGCTTCGCTCTCGGACCAACTCCCTCTACTGGCCGAGGCCGCGCCCGACGCGTTCCTCAAGGCTGTTGAGCGAGATCTAAGCCGATCAAACGCTGCCCTGATCGAGCTGATCGAGTCGAAGGACGACTCACTCTTCACTGCGAACGAGCATGCGGGACTCCTTCGAGCATTGGAAGCGCTTGCCTGGAATCGCGCCATGTTGCCACAGGTGAGCCTGATCCTCGCTACACTGGACGAATCGCCGGTCTGGAACAGATTGGGTGACAGTGCTTTCAGGAGCCTGCGGGAAATCTTTACACCGGGGCTTCCGCAGACCACCGCGACTCTCGCCGAGCGGGTCAAGATCCTGGAAATGCTCACCCAGAGGAAACCAGACGTCTCGTGGCGACTCCTTCCTGGCCTATTACTCAACCAAGAGCTGATATCGATGCCCATCCAGCGGCCTTTGTGGCAGGATTGGGCACTCGGATGGTCCCGCGGTGTAACGAACGCCGCGTATTGGCACCAAGTCAGCGCCTGTGCTCGCTTGCTCATCGAGCGGCTAGGCGAGGACATCGAAAGGTGGAGGGTACTCATCGAGCGGTTCGAGAACCTGCCTGGTCCGTTCCAGACAGAGTTCCTCGAACGTTTGAGCCGGTTGAGTGAGAGTACGCTCGCTGAAGAAACGCGCAGTGAGGTCTCAGACGCAATCCGGGCGAAGGTCTCCTTACATCGGAAGTTTGCTTCCGCCCAAACGGCGCTCCCTAGGGCGATCCTCGGCGAACTTGAGAAGGTCCAGCACCAATTCGAGCCGCTAGATCCGGTGCGCAAAAACGTCTGGTTGTTCGCAGGAGATTGGCAAGTGCTCGAATGGCGCGAAGACTTGGAGCAACCTGCCGACGAGCTTCGCCGATCCGCAGTTCGGCAGATTCTCGATCAGGAGGGTTGGGTGGGTATCCGAAGGCTCATTCGGGAAGCGGAAGCCCCCGAGGCTGTAGGCGTGACATTCACGGAAATCGGCTCTGATGAAGACGACTCGAGAATTCTGCCGTGTCTCCTGACCTCGGACGACGAAAAAGCCTTTCGTTTCTGCGGAGCCTACATTGGAGGGCGGTTTCGGAAGGAAGGCTGGGGGTGGGTCAATCGATTCAAGATGGATAGCTGGTCTGTGGAACAGATTGCACGATTCCTCGGCTTCCTTCCCTTTACGCGAAGGACGTGGGAATTCGCTGCTGCGAGAGGGGACGATGTTTCGAGGTGGTACTGGAACAACCCACCGTTCCCGCGCGGCGAAGAACGTGACGATGCGAGTTTCGCCGTCACGATGCTCCTGAACCACAAGAGGTCGTTCGAGGCGTTCGTGGTTCTGCAGACGGCACTTCATCGCAAAGTCGCCCTTGAATCTAGTCTGCTCATGGATGCCATTGAAACCTGGTTAGCGACAGGCGGGGGAGGGGTGGGTCGAATACAAGGCTTCGAATACCTCATTCTCTCACTCTTCCAGGAGCTACAAAGGCGGGTGGCACAAAAAGATCCCGGATTTGATCTGAATCGACTGGCGGAACTCGAATGGAGATGTCTTGGGCTACTCAACGGACACCCGGCGTCCCCGATTACCCTTCACGGGCTGCTCCGAGATGAACCTGAGTTTTTCGTTGAGGTCCTGAGCCTCGTATTTAGGCCGAAGGATCAACCAGCAGAGGACAGCAAGGAAATCTCGGAGGAAGAAAGGCAGCGCGCCCAGAATGCGTACCGTTTGCTCAGATCCTGGAGAAAAATCCCCGGCAGCCGAGATGATCGACCCATCGATGCGACTGAATTGCTCGCTTGGGTGCACAAGGCTCGCTCCTTGGCAAAGGATCGTGGTCTGCTCGAGATCTGTGATTCTCGGATCGGAGAGGTTCTCGCTCACGACTCCTACGGGTATGACTTGCAATTGATGTCCTCTGTGAAAGACGTAAGTGCCATCCCGATAGCGGGCAAGAAACTGATTATCCTAGCTCTCGTGGCTCAGAACCTCTACTTCCGCATCTTCGACGGTGATGGCAACATGGTCGTGGACACTGATGCGACAAGACTGACGGAAAAAGTGGAGCCAATAGAAGATTTCAGGAGGCAACTCGAGACCTTGTGGCCTCTCTCTGAGCTTACAGAAATCGACAGGATCCGCGTCAATGCTGCTGTCGCATCAATCGTCGATTTCCCCCCCCATGACGAAGACGATTCCTGGCCAAGCATCCCCGTGAGAGACGCACTGGAGGAGATCGATACCGATGAGGTTTTCGAGGGTTTCAGTGTCGGGATCTACAACAAACGGGGAATGGTTTCGAAGTCGCTCAGAGAAGGAGGCGTTCAAGAGCGTGACCTCGCGGCGAAGTACCAGGTATTCGCGGACGCCAACAAGATCGAATGGCCGAGGACAGCCAAGGCACTCCGCGATGTCGCGAAGAGATACGAAGAAGAAGCCCACCGCGAGGACGAGCGGGCTTCGCTCGAGGAATGAGCCTTCACAGCAACTTCTCTGGTGAATTCGGCCCAATTCTCTATCATGGATGATGGAGCAGATTCGACGCGTGAAGAGGCAGGACGACCGATCGTGAAGACAATCCGCCGCATCGGAGGCTGGCTGGCCCCCTATCGGGGGCGGATGATCTTGGCGATGGTCCTGACGGCGCTGGCGTGCCTGTTCAACCTGCCGGTCCCGCTGCTGGTCCAGGCGTTGATCGACCATGTAGTGACCCAGGGGCACTGGGATGTGCTGCCGATTTACGCGGCGCTGCTCTTCGGCGTCTTCGCCGTGCAGGCGGTGCTGGCCTGGTCGACCAACCTGGCCATCGGCCGGATCGGACAGGGGGTCGTCCGCGACCTGCGGCACCTGATGTATGAGCGGCTGCAATTGCTCGGAATGGCCTATTTCGACAAGACGCCTAGCGGCGCGATCCTCTCGCGGGTGATGGACGACGTCGGCGCGATTCAGGTTTTCGTGACCAGCCAGACCTTCTCGATCGTGACGGACCTGGGCACGACTCTGGCGATCGCTGCGCTGCTGCTGTCGCGGGACTGGCGGCTGGCGGCGGTGGTCCTGGTGGTCGCCCCGCTGTTCGCGCTCAACTTCCGCTACTTCATGGGGCGAATCCGCGACACGAATACGATCATCCGGGCGAAGATGGACCTGATCTTCGGCAATCTGAAGGCCAAGCTGGACGGGGCGCTCGTGATCAAGGTCTGCGCGCGAGAGCCGGAGGAGATCCTCGAGTTCGCCGGCCAGCTCGACGACGCCCACGTCCCGCGCGTGCGGGAGAGCCAGCTCGGGGCGGCGTTCTCCAACCTCAGCGTCCTGATCGGCGGCCTGGGCACGGCGATGGTGTTTTCGGTCGGGGCGTGGGAGGTGCTCGAGGGCCGGATGACGCCCGGCGGCGTGGTCGCGACGGCGGCCCTGGCCGGCATGGTCTTCGGGCCGGTGGCGCGGCTGGCCGACCTGGCTTATGTCTTCGAGCAGACCGCCGCGAGCGTCGACCGGCTCGGCGAGATCCTCGACCTCGAGGCCGACGTCGTCGAGCCGACGCCCGAGGAGGTCCGGGAGCTGCCGGGCCCCGGGGGGCGGGCTCGAGGCGCCGTCGTTTTCGACCGGGTCGGCTTCGGCTATCAGAAGGGGGTCCCAGTCGTCTGGGACATCCGGCTGGAAGTCGAGCCCGGCATGAAGGTCGCCCTGGTCGGGCCCACCGGATGCGGCAAGAGCACCCTGGTGAACCTCATGATGCGGTTCTACGACCCGACCTGGGGCGAGATCCGCCTCGACGGCGTGCCGATCCGGGCCATCCCCACGCGCACGCTCCGCCGACAGATCGGCGTGGTCTTGCAGGACCCGGTCATCTTCCGGCTCAGCCTGGCGGACAACATCCGGTACGGGGCGCCGGGCGCCAGCGACGAGCAGGTCCAGGCCGCGGCGAAGGCCGCGCTGGTCCACGATTTCGCCGAGGCCCTGCCCGAGGGATATGCCACGATCGTCGGCGAGGGCGGCCACAAGCTCAGCCAGGGCGAGCGCCAGCGCGTGGCGATCGCCCGCGCCCTCTGCAAGGAGCCGGCCCTGGTCGTCCTCGACGAGGCGACCAGCTCGCTGGATACGCCCGGCGAGACCCTGATCCAGGCCGCGCTGGCGAATTTGCTCGAGGGCCGCACCGCCTTCATCATCGCCCACCGCCTCTCGACGATCGTCGACGCCGACCGGATCGTCGTGATGGACGGCGGCCTGATCGTCCAGATGGGGACCCACGCCCAGCTCATGGCCGACCGCGACGGCCTCTATCGACGGCTCTGTGCCCGACAGTTCGGCGACCCGGCCTCGTCACGCGGCCCGCATCTCTCCACGGCGTCGGCGGGTCGGCCGAGATCCGTGGCCTCCATCGAGGGAGCAGGGTGAGGCACCGGCGCTGAGGGGCCTGATCATCCTGGACTGAACGAAAAACGATCGGATGATTCGGGCAGGCTTACCAGGCGTTCGCCACATTCGTCGGCAATCCGACACGCATGAAGAACCGGGCGAACGCCTGGGAAAGGTGTTCCCGATAGGGTGGCAGGAGTTGGGGACGTGGCTCGTTACGGTCACGTAGGAGCGATTCGAGCATCTCGCGGGGGACCGTGAAGACGTCGCGGAAATCGACGACCCGGTGCTGGATCTTCATTCCATCAACGTCTTCGGCGTTGAGTAGGCTCAGGTTCCAGAGGTAGCCCTCGCGGATGTTCTCGCAAGGTCTTTGCCAGGACTTGGTGTTCGGGTTCTGACCGCGACGGCGCTGGTCTTCCTCCCAAAGCCGTTTGAAATCCGATAGGGCCATATGAGGGCTCAGGACGACATTCCTGACCTTGCCATGCTCGAGGTCACATGCCTGAGTCATAACCACGACATCGGCTGTAACAGCGTCAACCCGCCGTCTCAGAGCCTCCAGGTCGGTAAACGATGTTTCCATCGGCCCCATCCTCCAGGTGAGGATCGGGCATCGGAAGATCAAGTCTCCCTGCGTAACCGACTCCACCGACTGAGCGACGCGATACCAACGGTCATTCATCGTCTGTCAGGATCCTTGGCTGATCGAAGTCCATGCTTGGCTCCCATCGGGGGAGGTCCGAGAGGCGAAACTCGAGGGCCACTGAGAAGAGCACTTCTCGGGTAGGATCGAGGACGAAAACGCCTCGCGACGAAGGATGATCGTCTTCTGCCTCCTCCGTAGGAAAGGCCAGTAGCGGCATACGGGTCGGAACATTTGCACTGGTACCGGGTTCCGGAGGCATCGCCGGAGCAGCCAGCGACGGGATATCGGTCACAACATCCTCGGCAGGCATGATTTTGACCTCCTATCGGTTGAGTCACTGGATTATAACCTCCCGACACGTCCACGTCATCGCGGCTCGCGGCCGGGAACGTAGGATCTTCGGCCCAAGATTCGCACGCCACCGACGAAAACCTGATAGAGAGAGAACCATCCCTTCCCTTGTCGCGTATAATTAGGAAAGTCTGTCCTGCCAGGTCGTGCACGCCGCGAGAAGTTTCGAACAACCTGAAGCAAGCGCGGAAGGAGTGATCCTCCATGCCGGGCGTCATTTCCGTCGGAGACTGGATCGGCAATCGATTCCAGGTCTTCGACGTCCACGAAGGGGGCATGAGCCGGGTCTACGTGGCCAACGACGACCAGGGCGAGCCCGGCCGTAAAGTCGTTGCGCTCAAGACGCTGCGCGAGGAGCTCCTGCGGAGCCGCACCCGGATCCGCCGGTTCGCCGCGGAATGCCGGATCTGGGTCCAGCTCGGCGACCACCCGAACATCGTCCGGGCCTATTCGGTCGAGATCATCGACGGCCGGCCCTATGTCGTGGTCGAACTGGTGAAAGGTGGCGACCTCTACCGGTGGATCGGCACGCCCCGGCTGGACCTGCCGCGGATCTTGCGGCTCGGCTACCAGTTCTGCGCGGGGCTGGAGCACGCCTTGCGGCAGGGCCTGCATTGCCATCGCGACATCAAGCCGGGCAACTTGCTGGTGACCGAGGACGGTACGCTGAAGATCACCGACTTCGGACTGGCGCGCGCCTGCGAGGAGATGGTGGCCGTGCGTCCCGAGTTGCCCGACGGCTCGATCCCGCTGTCCGAGCCGACCGTCCATCACGCGATCGTCTGGACCGATCCCCGCGACTTGGCCTCACAAGGCGCGGGCTTATCCGCCCGGGACGGTCGCAACGGCGGTCTCATGACGGCGGGAAGGACAGCCACCACAACCTCGCGTCCCCAATCGACGAAGGTCGCCAACGGCCACACGCCGACCACCGTCGCGAAGGAGACCAGCGACTATGAGTTGTCCCAGGAGCCCTTCGACCCGAGGATCACGCGATCCGGTGCGCGCCTGGGCACCGGGGCCTACATGGCCCCGGAGCAGTTCCTCGATCCCAAGACGGTCGATGTCCGCGCCGACATCTACGGCTTCGGCGTCGTCCTCTACGAGATGATCACCGGCGAGCTCCCCTTCAAGGGGAAGTCCGCCGAAGCCCTGGCCCACCAGCATTCCACGCAGCCGGCCCGATCGGTGGTCCCGTCGATCGCATCCCGATACGCCAAGCTCGCCAAGCCCGTCGACGCGATCGTCCAGCGTTGCTTGAAGAAGGACCTCGATCAACGATTCCGGTCGGTCGCCGAGCTACGCCATGCCCTGAAGGCGATCATCGCGCAGCTCCCGCACCGGTAAGAGATGACGTCGGACCCAGCCCACGCCGATGCGTCCGATCTCGTCCGATCGTCGATCAATTCTCGGGCGGGTTGCCCTGCACATGCTCGTGGGGCTTGGTGTATGCCGAATCCGGATACTCGGCATACGTGCCGGTCCAGGTATGGATACAGCCCGACGAGCCCAGGATCACGGACCCGAGCAGCGCCAGCAGCAAGGCGCGAGCCATCCTACTCATATCCAGGTCCTTTCCAGCCGACATTCGGGGACGCGATCCGGGAAACCTCGGGACGCTCCGAGATCCGTCACGGATCGCCCTCGCCGCTCCAGGTAACCCAATCGCCGAACCGGTTTGCCATTCCGAATTCCTGGCCTCGGGAGGTCAGGGCGTTCCGGCGGGAGGCGGTGCCGGGGGAGTCGCCGCATCGGGCGTAGCGGGCTGGGTGATCGGCCGCTCCTCGGGAGGCGTCACGATCGATTCGTTATTCGGCGCCGGGATGTTCGAAGACGAGGGCGTTGTCATCCGCGAGGCGTCGGGCTTATTCTCGGACTTCGGTCCCGAGTAGCTTCCCGGCACCATCGAGTAGTTCGGCCCATATGCCGGTGTGGGGAAGTCGTCACACTCGGAGCAATGGAAGAGAGAGAAATGAGCGTAGGTGGGAGGGTGCGAACACCCGACACCCCCGGCGCCCAGAGCCACGGCCATCAGCACGTTGCGGAGCCTGACCATGCCGAAATCCTTTCCGTTCCGTGTCGGTTCCGAACGAGATTCCCAACGGCCGACGATCGACGGCGAGCTGCCATCCTCATCCGCTCATGGTGGGACCGGACCGGACCGCCCGTCGACCTGCCCACGACTTGACCGGCCCTACAAGCCGCGCAATGCGACGAGAGACCGATCTCAATGACCTGCTATATCGGCTGACCCCGTACCCGACGATCAGCCGAAATCGTCGGCGGTGACCCAACGCAAGCCAGGATCGTCAAATCCGTAGCGATGCAGGGTTTTTATCCAGCAAGCCCGGTGGGCCGTGCCCACCCTACGAAAAGCCTACTGGGATAGGCTCTAAATGGTTCCACGCGAACGAGAAAGCGGGGGATCGGCGGACAGAGCCGCCTCCTACAGAGATCCCGGTCATTTCGACCCCTGTAGGAGCCGGCTCCGTCCGGCGACCTGCCCATTCGCTTTCCCCATCGCGTGGACCGTTTGAGAGACAGAGGCGCCTACTTCCGGATGGCCTCGATCGCATCATCCACCTGGCGACGGAACTTGACCCAGTCTTCGGGAGGGAACAAGGCATCGTGATCGCGCTGGCCGAGGTGGAACGCAGCCAGTCGGCGATCGATCAACTCGCGGGCGGCCCTGGCGCCCGGCTTGCCGGGGTTCTCGTTCGCAAGGCGGGAGAGCGTCAGGAGGCGGCGATAGTCGTCCAGGCCCTCGCGCAACCGTTCGAACTCGACCGACGGGATGAGCCGCCCGTCCGGCGACGCGTTGCACCAGGCATAGTCGTCCTCGCGGCAGTCGAGCGCGTAATAGGGATCCCCGGCCACGACGTTCCAGTGCCAGGAAAGCCGGAACTTCGTGCCGAATTGCTTCGCGGCCTTGTAGAGGTACGTGCCGAAGGTCCATCGGTTGCCGCCGTTGTAAAACGCCCAGTCTCCGCCCACCTGATGGAGCAGGTTGACGGACGCCTCGTCGTGATCGTTCCAGTCGGCGACGTGAAGCGCCCGGGAGAGGCGGAAGTGCGGGTCCTGGCGGTCGCTTCCCTTGAAGCTGCTGGCCGCCGTGAAGTAGGGCGGGCCCTTGGGGAACGCCTTCCGATAAGCCTCGGCGTTCTCCGACGCTCGGACCACGGTCTCGCCGACCGGCTCGTCGCCGATGTTGAAATACACGGGAATCCAGCCGTTGCGCCCGGCGTGGTCCCGGACCTCCGAGTACACCGCCTTGATGAACGCGGCATAATCCTTGAACCCGGCGGCGGCCATCTGGCTGGTGTCCTGGAAATACGGGTCGATGCCGGAGACCCCGCCGCCGTACGTGACCACCGCCCGGAAGCCCATCTCCTTGACCTGCTTCATCTGGGCGTCGGCTGCCCGGAAATCGAGGACAGGCTTGCCGTCGTGGAACCCCCTGTACGGGATCGTCGGCAGGCCGCTGAAGGCCGTGAAGCCGTACTCGCGCATCTTCCGGAGGCTCTTCGCGGTCATCTGCGCGTTGAAGCTCGCGGCCTGTGGGTCATCTTCGAACCAGGGAATGCCGATCGCATGGCCGAACGGACCGGCGGGGACGTCGATCGGATCGAGCGTCCCGGCGCGGACGCGGAATTCCAACGGAATCCGCGACGGACTCCCCTGCCCCGGGCGGATCGTGACCGCCCCCTGGTAGACGCCGGGACGGGCATCGGCCGGCGTCCGGACCGTCATCCAGAACCGGCGCGTCAGCCCCTCGGGCACATCCGCGACCCCGACGGGCATGATCAACCGCGGACTGATCGTGTAGACGGTCCCTTCCATCGTGACGCGGCTGATGCGATTCGAGACGAAGCCCAGGTCGATCGCGCGGGAGGGGATCGTCCCGCCCGGCCCCGTCAGGTCGGAGACCTCGACCGCGACCTTGCCCAGGTCGTGGATCGGGGCCAGGCTCAGGGTCACCGGCTCGTACTCGCCCGCGAACGCCTCGCCACGCAAGCGATCGACGCGCTCGGCCTGGAAGGGCGTGTCGTTGTGGTAGACATCCCCCATGACGTCGCGTTGAAAGACGACATAACCACGGCGCCGGTCGTCGTCGGAGGCTCGTAGCGGATCGCCAGTCGGGCGATGCAAGACGCGCTTGAAGTAGTTGTCGAAATAGAAGCGGCGTTTCGACTGGACATGCTCGAGGAACGCCTCGCCGCGGGCCGACTCCGCCACGGGGAAGATCACCACGGCGGAAACGCAGCAGGCCCAGCTCTCCCCCTGGAATTCGAGGTTCAACTGGCCGTCGGTCACATCGACGTCGAATCGCTTCTCGCGGAAGTAGGTCTTCTGATACTTGTCGAACGTGACATCCCCGGGCCGATCCTCGACGTCCCAGAACCGGAAATACTTCGCCTTGAGCGCCGCGAAATCCATGGTCTCGCCCACGACCGGCCGGCCCTCGGCGAGGATGGTGCGCTTGCGGTAGATCTGATACTCGCCCCAGAAGCCCGAAGGGCTGTCGATGTTGACGAAGACCCGATACTTGCCGTTGGGCACGTCGACCGCCAGCCCGCCGCCTTCGATGCAGATGAAGTCCTGGTAGAGCGGATCGGGCTGGAGTGCGTCGAATGCCCGCCAGATCCGCGCGTCCTTCAACCCATACCCGCGGCCCCGGCTGTACTGAGTCGCGGGCGTGATCGGTGTGAACCCTTCCATCACCGGGCTGGCGCTCGGCCCGAAGTCGAAGGCGTGCAGCCTGGCGAAGCGCATCCGCGCGGCCGAATCGTCGCGCTCCAGCCGGACGTTGTCGATCAGGAGCGATCCGGCCGGCGTATCGCCGATGCCGAAGACGATTCGCGTGATCTTGCCCAGGCTGAGCATGCGGCCCGGCCTGGCCTTCTCGCCCACATACAGTTGCTTCACCGGGATGATCAACGTGCTCCGCCCCGGCGGCACGACGGTCAGGTAGTTGACCCGGGTCCAGTAGTCCCGCGTGCCGGTATCCCGGATCTCGACGTAGAGGTCCATCGGTCCCGGAGCGGCGGAGTCCAGCTCGGCCTTGAGGAGGTCGTAGCCGATCCAGTCCTGGGCCCGATCCAGGCTCGCGTAAGCTCGATCGATCCGCAGCGCCTTACGCCCCTCGGGCGCGCCGGCCTCGACGACGACGCCCCCGGAGAAGGGGTTCGCGTCCTCGAATGTGGCGATCGACTTGACCGACGGTGCCGGGCGAGCGGCGGCCGACGTGGTCCCGAGCGTCGTGCCGCAGGCGTAGCAGGTCCTCCACGCGCCGTTGCGATACCCGCACTCCGGGCATCGGACGGCTTCGGCGGGGATCTCGCCCGGAGGCGCGATCGGCGCCTCCTCCTCGCCGAGGACCGGCGTCGCGGTCAGCGGGACGTCCCGGCCCACCGCCTCCATCGACACGTCGTCGATCCAGAAGTAGCCCGGGGCCATCAATCCGAAGGACGGTCCGGATGGCTTCTTCTCCTTGATCTCGGCGACGTAGGTCAGCTTCGTCCAGCCGAAAGTCCCGTTCTTGTGGAGTGGGATATAGTTCCCGTCGAACATGAACTCGGTGGACATGCCGTAGGTGCCGGTGCCGATGTCGAGCCCGCGCAAGTACGCCGTGATCCGATACCGGCCCGGCTCGAGCGCGACATTCTGGACGATCCGAATCTTGGGAGCGGAACCGCCAAACAGGAGGCACGAGTGCTTCCCCGTGCGGGCCACCTGCCCGACCCGGAACGCGCAGTCGCCCTCGTAGTTCCATCCGCCCCACTTCGCGAAGACCAATCCGAATTGGTCTTTCTCCTTGGTGATCTCGAAGGACGGGTCTTCGAGGAGATTCCCGTTTCCCTGCCCGTAGGCAAAGCTCGCTGGGATCAAGATCACCATCGCGAGCAGCGCCGGATGGATCGAATTTCGCATCATAAGAAGAAGCCTTGCTGTGGCACAGTGGTGATGGAGGAGCCGGTTGTGCGCGGCGAATCTTCGCTGTCCGCCTATCTTATCCGAACTCGACTCGCGATCATAAGAAAACCGAAGCGGCCGCCTCAAAGCGTGGAACCATGGATTCAGATGCCGACGGAAGGCCCTTCCGACTTCGATCGGAACGCCATCTATCGATCGAGCGACTCGAGAATCGGCCTGAAAGGCGCGACTTCCGTCATCAAGGTCTTCGTTGCCGCCGACCTGGGTCTCGTCGACCTCGAGCGTTGTCTGCCCGGCCGCAACGGGATGAACTGGTCCAGACGAAGGTGGTCGGATGGTTCGTCATGCCTGAATATCTAGCCTTTCAGGTAAAGCGACTGATGCCGATGATCGCGCCCGGATTCTGAAGCATCCGTGAAGATCGCCCTCGGGGGTGGCCCGAGATGACCGCGGCCGTTACTCTGGGACACGTAGGTCAGGCTTTCGAGCTTGACTCCGATGTAGGTCAGGCTTTCGAGCCTGACTCCCAGGTACCGAGGGAGACGATCCATGATGCGGCGGAGCTGGGCGATCGTATTGATGCTGGCCGGGACATCGGGGGCGTGGGCGGCCGAGCCGCAACAGGCCGGGACACAACCGCCGACGGCCCAGCCCAAGAGCGCGGCCGATCATGCGACGGTCGAGAACGATCCGACCCGATCGGGATCGGCGGCCATGGCGGGCAAGCGGGGCATCACCTGGCCCGGCATGACTCGCGAAGGGTCCGTCCTGCTTCCCAACGGCTGGTCTCTCAAGCCGGCCGGGCGCCAGGCGAAGCTCGGCGATCTCCCGGTCCAGATCGCGATGCACCCGAGCCAGCCGATCCTGGCGATCCTCCACGCCGGCTACGGCGAGCACGAGGTCGTGACGGTCGACGCCGCCAATGGCCGGGTGATCGGCCGGGTGGCCCTGCCGGGGACCTTCGCCGGGATGACCTGGTCGGCCGACGGCAAGCAGCTCTTCGCCGGCGGCGGGTTCGACGACCTGATCTACCGCTTCGACCACGCCGACGGCCTGCTGTCGAAGAAGGCCGTCTTCGAATACCCCGACCGCAAGCAATTCCTGGCGGAGCGAAACCCGCGCGAAGCCCAGCCGGCCAAGAAGCACCAGCGGACGCCCGCCGGACTCGCCCTCACCAGGGACGGCAAGACGCTCTACGTCTCGGCGGCGTTCGGCCACTCGCTCGGCCGGTTCGACGCCCAGTCGGGGGCCTTCCTGGGCGAGGTCCCCCTCGAGGCCGACAGCTACCCCTATGGCCTGGCACTCGACGAGTCTCGCGATCGCCTCTATGTCAGCCTCTGGAGCAAGGCCGCCGTGGCCGTGGTCGACACGTCCGCGTTCAAGGTCGTCGGCAACTGGCCGACCCAGGAGCATCCCAACGAGATGATCCTGGCGCGCGGGGGGAAGACCCTCTACGTGGCCAACGCCAATCGCAACACGGTCACGGTGATCGACACCGCCGCGGGCAAGCCGATCGAGACGATCGGCACGGCCATCGACCCCAAGGCCCCCTCGGGCAGCACGCCCAACTCGCTGGCGCTCTCGCCCGACGAATCGATGCTGTTCGTCGCCAATGCCAACACCAATAACCTGGCGGTCGTCAACGTCAAGGAGCCCGGCGCCAGCGCCCCGCTCGGCTTCATCCCGACCGGCTGGTATCCGACCTCGGTCCGGGTCGCTCGCGACGGCAAGACGCTCTACGTGGCCAACGGCAAGGGCGCGATCTCTCGGGCCAACCGCGACGGCCCGAGGCCCGGCTTCCCCCGCGCCGGGGCCTCGACCGTCGAGTACATCGGCGGCCTCTTCCAGGGCACGCTATCGCTCATCCCCATGCCCGCCGCGCGACAGATGGCCACATACTCTCAGACGGTCTACGCGTGCAGCCCGCTGCGGCGGGGCGACGCGGAAGGCGTCCGCGGAGCCCTCCCCGCGCCCGGCCATCCGATCCCCGCCAGGGTCGGCGACCCGTCGCCGATCAAGTACGTCGTCTACGTGATCAAGGAGAACCGCACCTACGACCAGGTCTTCGGCGACATGCCCGAGGGCAACGGCGAGCCGGCCATCTGCCTGTTCCCCGAGGCGATCACCCCCAACCACCACGCCCTGGTCCGCGAGTTCGTGCTGCTCGACAACTTCTACGTCGAGAGCGAGGTCAGCGCCGACGGGCACGAATGGTCGATGGGCGCCTATGCCAGCGACTTCGTCGAGCGGATCTGGCCGATCGGCTATCGCGGCGACCGCCGCGTCCCTTATCCGTCGGAGGGGAGCCTGCTCGAGGCCGCGAAACCGGCCGGCGGCTACATCTGGGACAAGGCCGCCGAGAAGGGGGTGACCTACCGCAGCTACGGCGAGTTCGTCGCCAATGCCCCGACCCCGGCCCAGCCCGCCACGACGTCCGTCAAGGCCCTGGAGGGCCACTTCGACCCGATGTTCCGCAGCTTCGACATGGACTATCCCGACGCCAAGCGTGCCGACCGCTTCCTCGAGGAGCTCGCCGGGTTCGAAAAGGCGGGCGAGATGCCCCGATTGGTCATCCTCAAGCTACCCAACGACCACACCTCGGGGACGACCCCCGGCAAGTGGACCGTGACGGCCTGCGTCGGCGACAACGACCTTGCCCTGGGTCGCCTCGTCGAGGGGCTCTCCAAGAGCCGGTTTTGGAAGAACCTGGCCATTTTCGTGGTCGAGGACGACGCCCAAAACGGCTCGGACCATGTCGACTCTCCTGATTCGGCCGGAAAGACGAAAAGCCGAGCGCGCGATGAAGTAGAGTGGTGAGGGTGTCACCGGTTTCTCGCATTGGCGGATCGGCGAG
>JBKQHM010000621.1:0-2792 GCA_052148775.1 Isosphaeraceae bacterium
AGATGAGCGGATCAAAAGCGGAACCCGGACACGACTCTCGGAAAACCCGGGATTTTTCGGCCATGAGAGTCGAGAGAAGGCTTCACTTGGCCTTCGTTTGTCAAAGAACTTTCTGCGACCTACTTAGGTTACCGCTTCGGCTGGTACCGTATGGGGCCATACAGCCCCGCCCTGACCAGAAACTACTATAGCCTGGCTGAAGCCGATGCATCAGGCAATGGTCAACCGGCCGGGAAGGGGTTCTCGGAGTCCGTTCGGCAGCGACTCCAGGCGGTGCGGCCGATCTTTCAGGTTCCTCCCGAGGTTCCACTTTCCGAGGAAGATTGGTTGGAGCTGGTAGCGTCGCTGCATTTCCTGCGAAAGATCAGCGGTTTCGACCGTTCCCGGGCACTTGACGTGCTGCGAAGGGAAAAGCCTCGTCTCGCCGACTTCGCGGATGTGGCTGAAAAGAAACTCGCTGAGATCCAGCTCCTATCTGCCTGACAACCATCGATGAACGGATTCAATACCAAACGAATCGCCGATCCGGTCCATGGAACGATCGGCTTGAGCGAACTGGAAGTCCGGGTGATCGGAACCCGAGTCTTCCAGCGGCTCCGAAACGTGAAGCAACTTGGCCTGGCCCACCTCGTTTTTCCCGGCGCGGGTTACACGCGTTTCGAACATTCGATCGGCGTCTGCCATGTCACGGGGCTCATCCTGGAAAACTTGCGAGGGAACCGTGTCTGCGAGATCGATGATAACGAGATCCAACTCTACCGCCTGGCCGGCCTGCTTCACGACGTCGGACATTATCCTTTCTCCCACGCAATGGAGGATGCGATCGATAACTATTATTCCGCCAGGCTTGGTGCTGGAGAGGATCCCCTCGAGTTCCACAATCATGAGCGTGTCAGCAAACATGTGCTCAGATTGAACAAAGAACTGAATGGTATTCTCATCGCCAACCAATTCTCCCCGGAACGTGTTTTTCAGATTTTCAACCGTGAGCAACCAGCCACCCTTGAGCAGCCTCCCCGCTTCGTCAACCTCGTCAGTTCCGACCTCGACGCCGACCGGCTTGATTACATGATGCGGACGGCCCATCACACGGGACTTCCCTACGGCTCGGTCGATCTTGCCTACCTCTTGAGCCAGTTGCGGATCGATGACGAACAAAGGCTCTGCTTCACTTCGAAATCGCTGCGGACGGCCGATCATTTCCTGCTCAGCCGCTATTTCGATTACCAGCAAGTCGCCTTCCACAAAACCGTGGCCTCCCTCGAGTGGATTCTGAAAGATCTGCTCGCAGCCTTGTTGAAGGACCGGGAGATCGATGGCTCTGCCCGATGGGTTGAGGGAGCGATCGAGAGTGGCGCCTGGGAAATCTTCGACGATGCCGCCGTGATCGAGAAGATTCGACGGCTCGCGGTCCATGCCGAGGATCCGGTTACGAGGCAGAAGGCCGTCGCGTTGCTGGTAAGTAATCGATGACCTTCAGGAGCTGGGGCATCTTCAGCTCGTAGCGGATGGTCTCGATGGAATCTTCCCGGGCGTTGAAGGTGGCCGAGATGGGGATGACGGCCACGATGACCTTGCGCGCGGCGTCGGCTTGATCCGGGGCCTTGACCTCCCGGCAGGGGAACGTGGTCCCTGCATCGAACTCGACCGGGTCTTCGGCCCAGACCGCAGCCGAGGGGGCCATCGTCAGGAGGAGGCTCGCGAACGCGACGCGACGCGACATGAATGGCTCTCCGATCTCAGGAAGCACGGATCGATCCCCACACTTCGGGCCAGGGGCGATCGCCGTTGATCGAACTCATACCAGGGGGCGCATCATTGAGTTATTCGACACTTCCGCGCGGATATTTCATCGGTAATTGCAGAATATCAGGTGGCGATCGATCTGGGCAAGCGAAAGGCATTGATCGAGGTAGGCGCGGCGTCCGAGGCCCGAATCGCTACGCTCGAGGACGCACTCCTCCGGTTGCGGATCCTTCAGCCAGCGCGAGATGGCTGAAGGCGGTCTGATCACGAGCCCTGATCCGAGAGGACGAGGTTGGTCGATCTCAACTCCGAGGTGAGCTGGCGAGCGGTGCCTTTCCGCGATCGATTGACCACGACTGAAAGAGGGCCAACGATATGAGCGCGCGGCGGATGGCGGGTCAACGGGGTGAAGGGCCGGCGCGCCGGGGGAAGGTGCCGAGGAGACCCGCGACCGACTATGATAGCCCGTGGAAGGAGGCGCTGGATCGATACTTCGAGCGGTGCATGGCCCTCTTCTTCCCGCGGGCCCACGCCGACATCGACTGGACTCGCGGCTATGAGATGCTGGACAAGGAGCTGCAACCGATCGTCCGCCAGTCGAAACAGGGCCGGCGCTACGTGGACAAGCTGGTCAAGGTGTGGCTCAGGAGCGGGGAAGAGCGGTGGCTCTTGATCCACGTGGAGGTGCAGACCTGGAAGGAAGACGACTTTCCCAGGCGGATGCACGTCTACAATCACCGGATCTTCGACCGCTACGATCGCGAGGTGATCAGCCTGGCGATCCTGGCCGACGACGATCCCGACTGGCGGCCGAGCCAGTACGAATACGGCCGCTGGGGCTTCCGCACCGCGACGGAGTTCCCGATTGTCAAGCTGTTGGATTACGCGGCAAACGAACAGGCGTTGGAGACGGATCCGAATCCGTTCGCCGTGGTGGTGCTGGCGCACCTCAAGACCCTGGAGACGCGTCGGTCGCCGACCGACCGGCAGGCCTGGAAACTGCGGCTGGTCAAGGGGTTGTTCGAGCGCGGGATGGATGCGGAAGA
>JBKQHM010000622.1:0-9294 GCA_052148775.1 Isosphaeraceae bacterium
AGGGATCACTTATTGTCATCAACAGACACGCTCGATCGGAGAAACCATCGATTGCCTGGTTCTGATCTGGGAGATCTACGAACCCGAAGACATGGCCAACCACGTCGAGTATCTCTGACTCGCCCCATCGAAGCTGACCTGGAAGTCTGCCGATCGTCGAATACAGTAACGGGGACAGGGCAATCACGACTCGAGGGCTCGCCCCGATGGGATATCGTTCGCTGGCGGACTGCGTCCGCGACCTGGAATCGACTGGACAGCTCATCGCGATCGACCAGGAGGTCGACCCTTACCTGGAAGTCGCCGCCATCCAGCGGCGGGTGTACCAGGCAGGCGGACCGGCCCTGTTGTTCCGGCGCGTCAAGGGAACCGAATTCCCCGTGCTCGGCAACCTGTTCGGCACGCTCGACCGATCGAAATACCTGTTCCGCGACACGCTCGAATCGGTCCGACGCCTGGTGGAGTTGAAGGTCGATCCGGGTGCCCTCGGCAAGAAGCCCTGGCGATACCGCGGCGTACCGCTCACTTTCCTGAGTCTGATCCCCCGACGCGCGAGGACCGGCCCCATCCTGGCCCACCAGACCGCGATCGATCGGCTGCCGCCGATCCAGTGCTGGCCGATGGACGGCGGGCCGTTCATCACGCTTCCCCAGGTCTACACCGAGGACCCCGACCGCCCCGGCCCGGCCCGGTCCAACCTGGGGATGTACCGGGTCCAGCTCGGCGGCAACGACTACGAGCCGAACCGGGAGATCGGACTCCACTACCAGATCCACCGCGGCATCGGAGTCCATCATGCCGCGGCGATCCGTCGCGGCGAACCGTTGCGCGTGAACGTCTTCGTCGGCGGCCCGCCCGCCATGACGGTCGCCGCGGTCATGCCGCTCCCGGAAGGACTGCCCGAACTGGCGTTCGCCGGGGCCCTCGGGGGCCGGCCAGTCCGGCTGGTCGCACCCGACGGCGGACTCCCCATGCCGGCCGAGGCCGACTTCGTCATCCGCGGCACCATCGACCCCCATCGCCGCAAGCCCGAAGGCCCCTTCGGCGACCACCTCGGCTATTACAGCCTCACCCATGATTTCCCGGTCTTGAAGGTGGAACGCGTCTACCATCGCGAGGGCGCCATCTGGCCGTTCACATCGGTCGGCCGTCCGCCCCAGGAAGACACCTCGTTCGGCGCGTTGATCCACGAGCTGACCGGCCCCATCATCCCGACCGTGCTCCCGGGCCTCCGCGCCGTCCACGCCGTAGACGCGTCCGGCGTCCATCCCCTGCTGCTGGCCATCGCCAGCGAGCGTTACGTGCCCGATTCCGACGTCCGACGGCCGCAGGAGATCCTGACCGTCGCCAACGCCATCCTCGGCCAGGGCCAGCTTTCGCTGGCGAAATACATGTTGATCGTCGCCCACGAGGACGACCCGGAACTGGACATCCACGACATCCCGGCGTTCCTGGCTCACCTGCTCCGGCGCGTCGATTGGACCAACGACCTGCACTTCCAGACCCGGACCACGATCGACACCCTCGATTACTCGGGGCACGGGCTCAATCAGGGCTCCAAGGTCGTGATCGCCGCCGCCGGTCCCGCACGACGGTCGCTGCCCGTCGCGTTGCCCTCTGCTATCCGCCTTCCCGATGGATTCCGCGACCCCCGCGTGGTCCTCCCCGGCATCCTGGCGATCCAGGGACCTCCCTACCGGCCCGACGCGAACGACATCGCGACGTTCTGCCACTCTTTCGGCCCAGATGACCCGATCCGCGCCTTCCCGTTGATCGTGATCGTGGACGACAGCGAATTCACGGCGCGAAGCGAGGCCAACTTCCTCTGGGTCGTGTTCACCCGCTCCAACCCGGCGGCGGATATCGACGGGATCGGATCGTTCACCGATCAGAAGCACTGGGGCTGTACTGGTCCGTTGGTCATCGACGCCCGCATCAAGCCGCACCACGCACCGCCGCTCGTCGACGACCCCGAGATCGAGCGACGGGGCGACGCCCTGGCCGCTCCCGGCGGCCCGCTCCACGGAATCTATTGAGAGCGTCGTGCGGGAACGGCTTGCAAGCGATCGCGCGACCGATACCTACCGCCAATCGCCCGAAAGGACGAACGCCGCCCAGTAAAATGGCGGCAACCGGTCGTCCTGTCCACCCGGCGAGGGCCGAGCCGGCTTCTCGTCCAGGCGGATCAGCCCCTCGCGCGTCTGCCAACCGTACTGTCTCATCAGAGTGAGTTGCGCCAATCGCAATGCCTCGAGCCGGGGCAGCTTTTTCTCCCACAAGTTCTTGTAGAATTCGACCATCAAAGCGTGTGTGGCCCGGTCCTCGACACTCCAGAGGCTGGCGACGACCGCGCGCGTTCCGGCCAGGTGAAACGCACGCTGGAGGCCGAAGACCCCTTCGCCGCCGGCCACCGTCCCCAGCCCGGTCTCGCAGGCCGCGAGGACGGCCAGATCCAGATCCTGCAAAGGCAGACCCGCGATCGCCTCAGCGGTGAGAATTCCGTGGTCTCCGGGAGAACCTTCTCCGACATCAGCAGAGGGGCGACCGGTCCCGGCCAGTACAAGCCCCGACAAGACCAGCGGGTTCCTCGAGATCGTGGCCGCGCCCTCACGTCGAAGCTGGTTGAAAGGGTTGGCATCGGGCGACAGCACCGAGCGGACGCTCGGATCAGCGAAGAAGCCGTGGGTGGCGAAGTGGGCCCAGCTCGCCCGGGGCAACTCGCGGATGACCGCCGTCGTGCTGGCGGTGGCCCCTTCGAGGCGTACGACGCGCCTCGGCCCGGCCAGGCGGCTCACGATCTCCAGCTCCTTGACCCCCGCCGTTGCGTTCTCGCCGAGTCCGCCGACACCGAGGAAGATGCCAGGGCCCTCGACCTCAAGCGGCGGTGCGGTGATCAGGTCGAGAACAATCGGGGCATGCGGTACGGTGGCCAGGGCATACTGATCCAGCAGGACCGTACCCGGCCGCTCGCCGGGAAGTGCCGACCAGGGGATCGCCGTCAGCAATCCGTCGGGGGCGAGCAAGACGGTCGTCGTGCCGGGAGGGAACTCTCGCGATAATGGCTCCCAGATCCGTCGGCGCAAGATCTCGGCGGACGGACCGGGCTGCTTCGCGACGATCTCCGAGCGCCATTGCCTGACGGCGTCATCGATCGTCGTGGCCGCCCCGAAGTCCACGCGACGGACCGGACGATCTCGAGCGAGCACAAAGCCAACATAGCTCGGAGCAATCCGAAGGCCGGCGTTCCCTTTCTTACGCGGGTCTTGCTCATGGCGGGCGTATTGCACGAGGTCGACGACAACCGTCCGCTCCGGCAGCACCTTGAGTAGTTCGCCGTGCGAGCTTCGTCCGAGACGCTGGTCGCGGGCGAAATCGGGCACCTCAACGGCCAGTTGCCGTTCGAGTTGCTCTTTCTCCAGGGTCAGCTTTTCAAGCCGACGCAGCCGGTCGAGGCCATTGTGGCCGTCGAACGGGGCCATCATCAGGCGGGCGAGCTCCTGGCGGCGATCGTTCCATGACGACACGAGCTGGCGGGTAGCCGGATCGGTGCCGGCCCGCCGGGATAGGGAGGCTTGGCGTCGCAGCAGCGTGCGGGCGACCGCCGCCTTGCCGCGCCAGACGTGGGCATAGGCCGCATCGCCACCTTCCGGCAGGTGCGACGAGCACGTGATCACGGACCCACTTATCGATGGAATTCGTGCCAGGAAGTCCAGCGCCTCGGCCTCGGAGCTGCCCGTCATGAAGATCTCGGCCAGATCGCCGAACATCGTCGAGGCCCGGTCGAGGTACCGCCAGGCCTCCACATACTCCGCTTTGCGCTCCAGCAGAGACCCCAGGTTGGCCAGGGACATGGCCAGGGCGTAATGGCCCTGAGGATATGCCTCCTTGGGATACCAGAGCTGGCACATTTCCGATGACCGCCGGTAAGACGCGCGCGCAAGATCGTATTCGCCCTGCTCCGCGAGGACGAATCCGAGGTTGTTCAAGCTGGCCGCCAGTTCCCGATGGCCGGACGGATACTTCTCCTTGGGATAGAGCGCCTGCCTCACCGCCAGCGATTGCTCGAGATACGGCCGCGCTTCGGCGTACCTGGACTGCACGGCCAGCAGAGATCCGAGGTTGTCCAGGCTGGCCGCCACTTCCGGATGGCCGGACGGATACCTCGCCTCGGGATAGAGCGCCCGTCTCATCGCCAGCGATTGCTCGAGATACGTCCGCGACTCGGTATACTTGCCCTCGTGTCCCAGCAGGGTGCCCAGATTACTGAGACCGGTCGCCAATTCCGGGTGGCCCTGGGGAAACGTCGCCTTGGGATAGAGCGCTCGGAGCATCGCCAGCGATCGCTCCATATACGGCCGGGCCTCGGCGTAGTTGCCCTGCCTGCCCAGCAGGGTTCCCAGGTCGATGAGGCTGCTCGATAGTTCCCGATGGCCGGACGGATACGTCGCCTTGGGATAGAGGGCTTGCCTCATTTCGAGCGCCCGTTCGTGATACCGCCGCGCCTCGGCATACCGGCCCGCTTGTCCCAGAAGACTTCCCAGGTTAGCCAGGCTGGTCGCCAGGTCCGGATGGCCGAACGGATACCTCATCTTGGGATAGAGCGCCTGCCTCATCGCCAGCGATTGCTCCAGATACGTCCGCGACTCGGTGTGTTTGCCCGCTTCACCCAGAAGAGTTCCCAGGTTAGCCAGGGCAGTCGCCAGTTCGGGATGGCCTTGGGGGAACGTCTCCCTGGGATACTGCACTCGCCGCATCGCCAGCGACCGCTCGAGATACGGCCGCGCCCCGACGAAGTCGCCCTGATCACCCAGCAGGTTTCCCAGATCGTTCAGGCTCGTCGCCAGGTCGGGATGACCCTTGGGAAATCGTGCCTCGGGATAGAGCGCCTCGTTCATCGCCGTCGCCCGCTCGAGATACCGGCGAACCTCCTCGGTCGGGCCCTGACGTCGCAGCGCATACGCCAGGTTGGTGAGGCTCTGGGCCACCCGGAAATGGCCCTGGGGGAACTTCTCCCTGGGATATAGCGACTCGTTCGTTGCGAGCGCCTGCTCGAAATAGCGTATCGCCTGCACGTAGTCGCCGTGACGTGTATACCATGTCCCCAGGTCGGTCAGGGTCGTCGCCAGGTCGGGATGCGACCGGGGATACAGCGCCTTTCGCTTCTCCAGCGCGAGCTTGAAATTCGCGAGCGCCTCGTCCTCCTGATCGAGTGCTTGTAACACGTATGCCAGGTTGTTCAGACACATCGCGTAATCCGGGTGTCCCTCTCCCTGCAACTCCTTGCGAATCGCCATCCCTTGTCGCAGGGCTTTGAGCGCGTCGGCGGATCTTCCTTGCGACATCAGACGCCCGCCCTGCGTGTAGAGTCTATCGGCCTCAGCCAATTTGCGGCGCCCTCGGTCATCGAGCCGAGCCACAGTCGAAACCTTGTCGATCGCCCAGTGCGCGTCAATCGCCCGCCAGTGGTCCTTGCCCAGCTTCCGGCTCAGGATCGCTTCCACTTCGGAGAGTGCCTTGAGGGCGTCTGCCCATTCACTTGCCTCCTGGTGCAAATCGGCGATCCAATTGATCGTGGAGATGGCGTCGTCGCTGGTCTCGCCGAGCACCTCGCGCTCGATGGCCAGCACCGCCAGGGCGGCCTGAATCGCTTCCGCGCGTTTTCCCTTGGCGCGAAGGTCCTTGGCTTGCTTCTCGAACTTGTCGCGTTCCTTGAGCCGCTCCTGTCGCGTGGCGGTAGCCGCGGGCACCTGAGACGCGTCGGCCCGGGACGTTCGCAATGCGATCACCAGGGCCGTGGCCGTGACGGCCAGCAACATCACCGAGTAGGCGAACCGGGCGGAACGACGCATGAAGCCCTCGCTTCCTGTCGAATTCCTGAGTGGGAATCGCCTCGCGGAACTTGCTCGCCCACGGAGCAATCGCCATCGGAGCCTATGTCTTTCGAATGGAGCCTGCCCCGCAACGTGCCCGAAATACCAGGTCGCCGCGCAATCGCGGAATCCCTCGCCGGGATCGACTGGCCGGACGCCTCGCACCAGACGTACTCTCGTCGTTCGCAACCTCGCCCGGGCTCCCCAAACGTGTATTGGACGCGTACCGGATTCTGGTGTCCAGATAGTTCCAGGAGAGACCGGGACAGCCGACGGGCGGTCCGCATCGACCGACCGACGCTGTCTGCTTGCAAAACCTTGAACCGGACAGACCGCGACGTGATCCCTGTCCAGCCTTCTTAATATTGCTATCGAGAACCCCGTCCGGGCTTCGGCGTCCTCTCGGCAACGACAACGACAACGACTTGCCTTGACCGACGTGATGACTCCCCGCCCTCAATGACCTCGTCGCGCAAAGGACTCTCCGCTCGCCGGGGCGACCCAGGCGAACAGTCGCAGGCTATGCCCTTCCGGATCCTGGAGTCGCGCCTCGCGATAGCCTTCCTCGTGGTTCTCGACCAGGTCTCCGACGGCGACACCTTGCTCGATCAGACGCCGGCGCTCACCATCCAGGTCATTCACCTGGAAGACCAGGCGGACCTTGCCCGTCCCCGTGGCGAATCGGGCCTCCTTGGTCCCCTGCACGCCCAGGCGACCGCTCCCGGCCAAGAGCAGCGCGAACTCATGCTGGGCATCCAGCACGACCGGTGAAAGGCCCAGCGTGTCGATGTACCATCGGACCGTCGTCTCCCAGGTTGAGACCCGGATCACCGTCATGAACAGGTCGAGGCAAGGGTGGCCATTCGCGGGAATCGGTTCGTGCTCGGGAAATTCGACCATGAGATCGCCCAATGTATGACTCTTCGAGGAACCCGGACAGGGTCTCCATCTTGCCACGACGAAACCTTCCACGCGAGAGGGAGTTCCGACCCGCCCTCTCCCTCCGGAAAGCCATCGCGTCTTATACCGAGATGTGCAAGAGGCATGCCTAAACGGCCATACACGCACACCTTATACCATGAATCTCGAACGCCCGAGAAGGAATCTCCGCGTTCCGGGCAGACTTTTAATAATTTCACTTGCACCCGGCATTCGAGATCGACTACAAGTGTCTTATCCGATGCTTGTCCGGGTTCGGATAGAACGTTGAGGAAAACGTCCCGATGAGGCGGGTTTCGTCCTTCAATACCCCGCGCGCCGGTGACCGCGGCGATGGATCCCCGTAAGTTTGCCAACAGTCTTCGGGACCGGGTGACATGATTCTGTCGCGATCGGCAAAGGTGACCTTGTTGCTGTTGCTCCCGCTCCTGCCGGCGCTCGCCTTCGGCCAGACGAAGGACGCCAGGGAGAAGGAAGACAAGGTCTCCAACGATGATCCGGCCCGCCCGTTGCAGATGCCGCCGGCCTCCACCGAGGTCAAGGAGGCAATCGACGATTTCGATCGCTTCCAGCGCCGGGGGGCGTGGGAGCGGGCCTTGAAGTCGCTCTACACCATCCCCGATAACCAGGCGCTCCGGTTCATCGACGGGGAGAACGGTTTCATCATCCCGATCGAACGGAAGCGACGCATGATCCTCTCGGCGTTGCCGCCGAACGGCCAGGCCGCCTGCCGGCTGTTCTACGACGCCGAGGCGAAGAAACTGCTCGACGAAGCCGACGGCCCATCGGAGCTGAAGAATCTCGAGCGGATCTACTCGGCGTATTTCATCACGTCCGTCGGCGACAATGCCGCCGACCGGTTGGGAGATCTCTACTTCGAAGCCGGTCGATTCGACCGCGCCGCCGACTGCTGGCTGGCCATCTTGCGCGAACGCCCCGACACGGACCTCTCCCCCGCCCTGATCACCGTGAAGGCCGCCGTCGCCCTGTTCCGCGCCGGCAGGCAGTCGGAGTTCGAGCAGGTCCGCGCCGAGCTGGTCAATCGCTACGCCGACGAGAAACTGACCATCGGCGGTCGCACGGCACCGGCCGGCGCACTCCTCCAGGGCCTCCTCGACGATGCGAAGGCTTCCGACGCGGACCGATCGGCATCGCACGCCGAGGAGATGGGACCGGAGCTCGGCGGGACGGTCGACCCCGAGTGGCAGATGCGCTTCGCCGAGTCGGTCGAGGCGGGCATGACGCCCCAGGAATTGACCCAGTGGGAGACCAATCCCCTCAGCATCGCCGTACCGGCCGTGACGATCGAAGGCTCGACGCTATTCGCCAACTACCTGGGATTCGACTTCGCCCTGGACCTCAAGAGCGGGAAGATGCTCTGGCGCACGGCGTTCTTCCATAACCTCGATGTCCTGGGCATGCAGCAGCAGGCCCGATTCGTCGATACGAGCCGATTCGCGATCCTCGCCTCGGGCGAACACCTCTGGTGTCTGGAACGGGACATGAGGGACCAGAATTTCATGGCCCCGTTCCACCTGATCTGCCGTCGGGCGGACACGGGCGAGGTCGTCTGGAAATCGGGGGACCTGGCCGATTACGCCACGTTCGACCTCGTCGGCCGACCGATCCTGGCCGACGGCAAGCTCTTCATCACGGCCAAGTCCGGGGCGAACCCCCAGATGCCGCGACAGGGCCAGCCCCAGCAGTTCGTCCTGGCAATCCAGCCCCACGACGGCAAGCTGCTCTGGAAGACCGAGGTCGGCTTGTTCCGCCAGGGCCAGCAGCAAATGTTCTTCTTCCGATACAACAGCCAGCAATCATCCCCCCAGCCGCAGCTCCTCTACCGGGCGGGCCGGCTCTACGTCGATACCCACATCGGCGTCCTGGGACGACTCGACGCCGACACCGGACTCCTCGACTGGGGCTACGGCTACAAGACGGCGCCCTCCCAGTCGCAGTCGCGGTTCTTCTACTATTATCAGCCTCAGGAGCCGATGCCTGCCGGGAGCCCGCCCGTCGAGTCCGGCGAAGCCTTCCTCATCAAGGGTTCGCAGTCGGACCGACTCTATGCGATCGAGCCCAACCGGATGAAGGTCCTCTGGGAACGGCCGATCGAGAAGGCGACGCGACTGCTCGGCGTGGTCGACCAGACGGCCTTCCTCGGCGGTGCCGAGATCAGCGCCCTGGACCTCCAGACGCGGAGGCTCCTGTGGGCGACGCGGTTGCCCAACGACAGTCTCAGCGCACGCATCCTGGTGCGGCCCGACGGCGTCTGGCAACTGACGCCCCGCGGCATCTTCGAGATCGATCCGAAATCGGGCCAGGTCCGGAGGATCTTCCGCGGCAAAGACCTCGGCGCCGTGGGGGGCGACCTGGTCCTGACCGATCAGTGGCTCCTGGCGATTTCCAATCGCACGATCTCGGCCTATCCGCGCCGAGCGGCGCCCGGGGCTCAAATCACCTCCCGCCAAGACTCCGCGACCAC
>JBKQHM010000623.1:0-3908 GCA_052148775.1 Isosphaeraceae bacterium
TTTCCTCGTCCTGGCGCGCCAGGCCCACTCGCCGCGGGTCGAGGGATCGCTGGGGGGATGGCTGCACCGAGTGGCCTACCGGATCGCCATCCGGGCCAATATCGATGCCACACGACGCCGGTCGCGAGAGCTTGGGGAGGTGCACATGGATGCGATCGCGAGCCGCGATGGCACGACGAGGGAGCGAGGGAATTCGGAACTGCACGAGGAGATCGCCCGACTGCCCGAGGCCCTGCGGCGGGCGGTGGTCCTGTGCGACCTCGAGGGGATGACGCAGGTGGAGGCCGCGCGGGAGCTGGGTTGCGGCGAGGCGACGCTTCGACGACGGCTAGCCGGGGCCCGCGAGCGTTTGAGGACGCGGCTGCAACGCTCGGGCGTTCCGGGCGCGATCAACGCGAAGGCCGGCTCGCCCTCGAGGATGGATCCCGTGCCGGCCGGTTGGATCGAATCGGCCGTCCGCGCCGCGATCGTGACGGGTCAGCCGGCGACGTCCGCAGCCGGTCGACTGGCCGCGGCCGTGATCGGGGCCACGACCCGCGCCGCCGCTCTGAAGCTCGCGACGATCGGTGCTGTCTGTGTCACTCTGGCCATGGCCTGGACCGCCGTCCCCGGCCGGGGCGACGGCCCCCAGGTCCTCGCTCAGGTCAGGCCGGAGGCGGACGCCAAAGCGGCCGCGCCCACGCCGAAATCCCACAGCCGGATCGCCGGCCGCGTGGTCCTCGGCGCTGGTGGGGGCCCGGCCGAAGGTGCCGAGGTCATCGTGCTGCTGCCGCCCCCGAAGGGACAAGATCACGATATTGGCAAGTATCCACTTCTCCGGGCCGCCGCGAATGCTGCGGGGACTTTCGCCTTCGACGGCCTGGCACCCGGCCGCTATCGCGTCTGGGCCAACCACGGGAGGCTCACGTCGCGGAACCGGGATGGGCGTGCCGAGGTTGTCATGCTCCCCGGATCGGGCGAGGCGCCGAAATCGGTCGAGTTGCGGCTGGTCGACGGCGTCGTGGTGACCGTCCGGGCGACGGACAGAGCAACCGGCCGGCCGATCCCGAATGCGACCGTACATCTCGACTGGAGCGACTTCCGCGACGACCTCAAGACGGACCGTGACGGCATGGTCCGGATCCAGCCGCTCACGGCCAGGCAATGGGACCTCGAAATCTGGGCGGACGGTTACGCGAAGGTCTCGCGCTCGGTCAATCTCGAGAACGGGTCGGATCTCGACGAGGAATTCCGGCTCGGCCCCGGCGGCGAACTCGAGGGCGTCATCCGCGATCTGTCGGGAAAGCCGGTGGCCGGCGCCACGATCAGTGCATCCGCCGAAGATGTCCGGGAACAGTTCGACTTCGTCGAGACGGGCATCGATGGCCGATATCGGTTTTCGCATCTCCCGGTCGGATTCGAGATCAGCCTCGACGTATCGAAGGATGACTTCCTGCGGCAAGAGGCCACGACCCAAATGGCGGGCGTGAAACAGACGCTCGATCTCACGATTCAGCCCCGCCCCAACGGCGGCTCGATCGCGGGCGTGGTCCTGGATCACCGGGGACGACCGATCGCCGGCGCCGAGCTGATCAACATGGGTCGGTCGTCGGGCCTGGTCCGCAAGGCGAAATCCGGGCCGGACGGCAGGTTCCGGCTCGACGATGTCTTCGAGGACACCGTCGGCAAGAGCGTTCTCGTTCGGGCCAAGGGCGCCGCGCCGAAGCGGGTCAAGGTCGAACCGGGGCCACCCGATCGACCCGCCGAGGTCACGATCCGCCTGGAGGTCGGGCACCGGATCAAGGGCCGGGTTGCCGACGAGCAGGGCCGTCCGCTCAAGGGGGTCCTCGTTGACTTCGCCCGGGGAATGAATCCGTACAGCGATGGCGAGTGGTCGGAGACCGACGATCGCGGCCTCTTCGCGTTCGACTCGATGCCTGCCGACGCCCCATTCGCGTTCGCCAAGAAAGGTTATTCACAGATCGCGGATCGGCACTTACCCCTCGACACCGATGAGCTCATCACCGTCGTAATGGCCCCTGCCGGCGTCATCGACGGAAGGGTGCTCGATGCCCGGACAGGCAAGCCGATCCGCGCGTTCAACGTTCAGATCACGTTCTCTCCCAGGCGGCAGCCCGGTGAACCATCGACCGTCCTGCTCGCCAGGCTTACCGACCCGGGCCAGATGTTCCAGTCGTACGACGGCCGTTTCCAGCTCGGGTACCTTGTCGTCGGCATGCCGCTCCAGGTCATGATCTCGGCCCAGGGGTACGAGCGGCACGTCGAGGAGCGCGTGGTCGTCGCGAGACCGGAACGCGGACGGGTCGAGGTATTCCGCCTCAACCCGGTCGATATGGCCGCGATCCGGACGTACCGCGGGCGATTGATCGACGCCCGGGGAAACCCGATCGCCTCGGCGCAACTGCGGCTGTTCGCCGCCCGGGGCCGCGATCCGGATGAGCGCCGGAGCTTTCCCTTCAACTGGACTATGATCCGAACGGGCCAGTTGGCCTCCGAGTCCAAGGTCACCCGCTTCCTGCAAGCGGCGACCGACGCGCAGGGCCGCTTCGAGTTCACGCACGTGCCGAGCGGGGACGAGGTGGAGCTCGCCTGGTGGGGCAAGGGCATCGTCTCCGGTCGGTCGGATCACCTGGAGCGTATGGAAGATAATGCGTCGATCGAGGTGACGGTCCCCGCCCCGGCCCGGATCATCGTGACCATCGATCGGAAGGCGTTCGCCGGTGCGGGCCAGATCCAGGTGATGGGGGACTTCATCGACGATTTCGATCGGGAGCTGAAACCTGGGCAAACGGAAATCGTCCTCGACGATCTGGCCCCGGGCGAATTTCGCGTGAATCTGATGAGCCCGAATGAGCGCGTCCCCGGAAGACCGGATGAGCTCGCGGCCCAGACATTGGCGTCGCTGGAGGTGACTGTCGGCTCGGGCGAGACCAGGCGGGTCGAGTTCAAGAAATGAGAGCCCGACCGATCTCCCCGGACGCGTTTTCTCCCGGATCGACGGAACGAGTCCGCCTTCCCGTCCCATGATACTGTAGGATGTGGGAGCGGGCGGGACTCCCGGGGGGAAGAAACAAGTCCGGATCTCGGATCCTTCGTCCGGAAAGGAGCAGCCGGCGCTGACCGGCCACCAGAACCCGGTGATGTCCCTCGCCTTCGCTCGCGACGGATCGACACTCGCAAGCGGGAGCGGGGCTTAATATCTATCTGGAATCTGGAATGTTTGATCTGGAATCGATCATGGTGGGCCCGCGATTTGAGAGGAAATCGCATCGCGGGCATTGCGCTGGTTTGCACTCCTGTGCAACATTTCGACGGGTCGCCCTTCCCGATCTCCAGGGACGGTCGGGAGTTGGCGCTGCGTCCTTGAACGGTCCGGACGAGTCGGGGCGCGGGCGGCAAGACCCCTGTCGTCGTGGCTCGCGGCCGTTGATGATCCGCCTCGCCCGATTGATATCCGTACGGACAGCCTGTCATGGTCCCCACCTCGTCGGGAATCGATTGTGCATCAGCGGCATACCTTTAGAATGGCGCCATTTTGAAATTTCTTTAATGCACCTATCGCGGATTGGGACTGTTTTTCTCCCGAACCTGTGGCCACGAAAGCAGATAAAAAATCCGAAAAAAATTGGAATTTGCGCGCAGCCAACCGTGGTTACGTGACCCGCAGTGGGTGAGTAGCGTGTTTTATGGACCTCACTCGCTCCGGTAGCCAGTTCAAAGTCAAGACCTGACCCCCTCCGCTCCCCAGTTCAAAGTCAAGACCTGACCCCCTCCGCTATGTGACCCCCTCCGCTATGCAGTCCTCGATCAACGAAGCGAGCGGGAAGCCCCTCGGCGAAGCTCCGCGGGAGAAACCCGAGCAGGCCCGAAAAACGGCAACCGAGGAAGCGAAGCGGGCCGAGCAGGAG
>JBKQHM010000624.1:0-6638 GCA_052148775.1 Isosphaeraceae bacterium
GCTGGAGTACCTGACCTCGTGCTTTGAAGCCGATCGGCGCGGCCAATCGATCCCCTCGCTTCTGCGGGCGATGGAGCCGGCGATCAAAGTCGCTTGATTCCAGCGACACCAACCCGTGAGCTCCTACTCTTATTGAAATAGACCAATAAATTGAGGCGGCGATACGTTCGCTCATTCTGGCCCTTATGAAAGTCCGTGTGAGGAATAAGGCGTCCACCGGGGCCGGACGAATGCAGATCTCCGCCATACAAGTGGGGATCCGGGAGCAGGCGATCGATGCCTGTCAGTTTCTCCAACCAGGTGAGAAAAGGCCCCGAGTTCAGCTCGTGTATGAAGAGATCCAAGGGCGAGGGAATGACTCCAATGTTGCAGCACGTGAGTTTCTTGGGTTGATGCGGATCGTTGTCTCCAAAACCCCGATCCCAGCCGGGCCACTCGACACTCGGAAAGGCCTCCAACAAAGCCTCCGCCTTCTCAGGGACGAGGAGATCCGTAAGAATGATATGTCGGAAAGGTTTCGCGTCACGAAAACTCTCGCTGTCTGACGTAACGCGTGCCGCCAGGACCGGCAACTGGACAAATTGCAGCACGGCAATTTCCTCCCATGTAAACGGTTAGGGCGTAACTCGCCGCCGACACTTTGCGCTCGGTTATATGCCCTCGGCAAGGAAGATCCGAACGCTGATGCATACGAACCTCCAAAGAATACACTATACACAAGTTCCTTGGCGAACCATGGCCGCCACAGGCGGACTGAAGAGCTTACCGGACGCGCTAGCGAGGGATCCGCGACAATGTGCTCGGGGCGCCTCGGGTTGGTATGTTACCTTCTTCCCTGCCGGTGTAATAAGCTTTACGAAGTCCGATGCCTTGAATCCTTGCGGCATAAACCTCATGCCTCGAGCCAGGGATCGTCGGACGGAACCGACTCCTGCAAATCCAGCCTATTAGGAGGGGCTCAGTCTCCCGATCGGATCCAGGAACTTTAGATCTTTATGCAACGCACAGTATGTTCACCCAGCCGGCGGGTCTTATGCCGGAGGGGGAGTGGCTGGCCCATGGTGTCGCCGTGTGGAAATTGTCGAAGAGCCGAACGATCGGTCTCGAGTCGGAGTTACAGAATACGGTTCCCAGAGTCGCTCTCCGAGTGCGACCCGGCGTGGGCTTCGTGTTCGACGAGCTCGGTGAGGACTCGATCGGGACCCATGAGCCAAGCGATCCGACGACCGCCGAAGGCGACGGCCGGGGTGGGCTCGTGAATGATCATCATTCCCTCCTCACGGAGGGACTGGCAGGCCGATTCGATGTCGTCCGTCGAGTAACAGAGATGATTGATGCCTCCGCCCTTGGTGACAGCATTCCCAAGCCGGCTCTCCGGGCCGTCGGGCGCCACCAGCTCGATCAAGACCGAGTCCCCACGGAATCGGAGGAACTGGATGAATGCAGTCTGGACGGGATCATGAACGACGTCGCCTCTCAGCTCGCAGCCAAGACGTCGCTGGTAATCCTCCACCGCACGCGAAATATCCAAGACAGCTATGCCTATGTGGTGAAGATGTAAATCCATGGTAGTTCAGCATGTAAGGGAACCTGGCCGATGCTCGGCTCGTGTCCTGGGGGTGCCGGTGCTCGCCACGCGGGTCAGGGCGCGGCTGGCATCTCGGTGCTCCCCACGGCCTTTCCGCCGGCGCCGGCCCGAAATCGATCCGGCGCGGAATGCCCCGAGAGGAAGTCCCGCAGGCACTCCCCGACCTGGATTGAGATCGGCCTCCGGGCATCGAAACCCACATGGTCCAAGTCCCCGAACCATGGATCCGGGATTCGATCGCGCAGGTCGTAAACCGGGACCGGATCGCCGAGGAAGTTCGCCCGATTGATGGCCTCCAGGCAACGGAGCGCTTGGAGAGGCGTGTTCCCGCGTAGGAGCGAGTGTTCGGGCATGAGGATGATACAGACTTTCGCCCCCCGGGCGCGGTTCTCCCGGACCAACTCCACCAGGGAGCGGCCGTTGGAGGAATCCGGCGTGTATCGGCCGGCATCGAACCACCCCCGCCTCAGAAAGTAGTCTACGGCCTGGGGAAGCTCCTTTTCCGAGACCGCCGACCGCCGCCAGGACAACTGCTCCGGCTCGAAGGGGGCGCGCTGCGCCGGGTAGAGCGCCGGGAAGCCGAACTCAAACCACCGGAACAGCGCAACCTTGGCGCGATGCCAGGCGAGGCGGAAGAGATGATTCACGACGAGGCGATTGTCGTAGACCCAGATCCACGGCTTGATGACGTTGCCGGTCCTCTTGAGGGTTTCCGCGCGCTCAATTCCAAAGTCGTGCCCAACCAACATATAGGGATTCATGCAAATCACGACAGTGTTCGGCCTCAGATCGCTCAAGAAGAGCAGTTCGGAGATAGCGCAGATCCGGTTGATGCTACGACCCCAGCCGCCGAGGTTGAGCCACCGCAGCGGCAGGCCGTCATTCTCTGCGAGAATCCCGAAGTCGACGGCGTAGCGCATGGAGGACAGGCCCAGCACGACTCCCAGGGGGGTCTCGGTGCCGATCCCCGGCCTCGCCGGCAGGGAGAGGACCTCAGAGATCCGACCCCCCGCGAGCGTGAAGGCTGATTCGTCCTGGGGTTCCTCGCGGTTGGGGAGGAACCGCCCTGTGAAGCCCACCGCCGCTGTAAGCGACAGGTCGAGTAGGCCCAATGCGAGAAGGATGGCAGCGACGACCAGGGCGACGCCGCGATATCGCGACAGGCGGAACATCCGACTTCCTCAAAAGGTCTGGTAGAAGAATAGGACACCCTTCTGTCCCAGGCAGATGACCGCGATCAATTGGGCGGCCACCCAAAGCACTCGGAGGGCGAATGACCAGGCAGGGATCCCGTCCAGGGGGGTTGAGAATCGTTCCACAAGCCTCATCGGTCGACCTCCAATTCGCGAGGGATCCCGGCCCGACGAGCCGTCGGAATCGGCCGTCCTGCACCTCAGATCTCGGACGAATGGCCCGAACCAGGACCACCCGAGACCGACGCGGTCGGTTGCTCACCAACTCGCCCCGAGAAGCTCAATAAGGCTCCGGGGGTAGATCTGCAAGACGAAGGAAAATGCCAGGTACTCGAACGTCACCACGGTCGCCAGGGCGCGAATTGCGGGATTGGCCAGATATCGATTGAGGCCCTTGCGCCCCAGGGTCCGGAACAGACAGTCCCTGTAGAGGTTGCAGACGATCAGGCCGACGGCCTGGTAGGCTCCCCAGGCCAGCCAGTTCAGGCCGATGCCGTGCCAGAGCCCACAGAGCAAGAAGGAGACGGCGAAAGCGAAGCTGGCGATCAGGAGCGGGTACCGCCCTCCGGTCCGGCGCACCAGCGCGAGCTGGATGGGGAAGAAGAGGTTGCGGCGGATGAACTGGGACAGCGAGATGTGCCACCGTTCCCAGAAGTCAATGATGCTTCGCGCCAGGTAAGGGCGTTTGAAATTCTCGGGCGTCGCCACTCCGACCAGGCAGCCGATCCCGACGGCGATGTCGCTGTAGGCGCTGAAATCGAGGAAAAGCCAGAGGTAATTGATCTGGACTTCCAGAAAGAAATAGGGTCCCCGCGCCAGGAAGGAGGTCAGGAATGCGGCCTCTAGCGCGTTGGCCAGGACATACTTCTTGAACATCCCCGAGGCGATGCGTTCGATGCCTCGCAAGGATGCGGAGGGACCCGGCGCCGGCGGGGACGCGGGCTGCGCAACGAAGTCGTCGTATGACTGGATCGGGCCCGCCGCAAGCATGTGGAACGGGAGGAGGTAGTTGATCAGCGCGGTGAGGTCCGGCGCCCGTTGACGATGTTCGGCGACGGCCCGGCCGACTTCCACCAGCCGCAGGGCCACATAGGAGTAGCCGATGGTGATCAGCACGGGATTCCAGTGGCGGAACCCCGTCTCTTCGCTCGACTTCGGCAGCTTGTGTGCGATGAACAGTGTCAGGACGGCCGCCCCACCCAGCCCCAGCCAGACACTCGGAAACTTCGCCGCCTCGACCAACCGTAGCACCAGGTAAGTCAGCAGTAGGCCGACGAGTACCGCCACCAGATCCGCACGCAGGTAGAACCACAGGAATCCCAGGTTGATCAGGGCGAATGCTAGCCGCCGGGCCGATCCCCCAACCAGCGGGATCATGAGGACGCAGGCCAGCGCGACGGCACACCAGAAGGGGGCGCCGAACAGGTCGATGGTTGCTGCGTTTTCCATCCGATGCGATTCCCAGGGGAGACAAAGATCCGCGGTGAGCCTGGAGGAGGCGCGCCGAGCGGCCTGGCCTGCGGGACCCTCGCGGCCCGATCGCGGTCAGAGCTCAACCAGCTCTCCGGTCTCGACAGCCGACTCGCGGGGTGCCACGAAGCACGAGGGGGGGACCGCCCCGTCCAGGAGCAACTCGTAGTGCACGGTCGCGCCATCGGGGCCGGGCAGCCGGGTGAAGCCCAGATTGTCGTACAGCTCGCTGACCAGGGCATTCTTCTTGGTCGGGATGTACTCGCCGAGGATGCGGTGATAGCCCAGATCCTGGCTCCGGGCCAGAAAGGCGCCGAAGAAGAACTGCTCGACGGTCCGGCCGATCACCCGGCAGCTCATCAACCAGGTATCGATCCGAATGGTGCCCGGTTCGTCGGTCGGCACGCCGAGCAGGACCGAGACCAGCCCGTAGTTGCCGAAGCGGTCATCGACCCGTAACGTCATGGCGACGGAGCCGGGCGTGCCGATCAACTCGAGAACGTCGTCGCGGGTGTGGCGCCGAGTCGTCAGGCTGAACTGGTTGGTCTTGGCCAGGAGCTGAACGACTCGCATCAGGTCGGCCTCGTTGACATCCCGGACGTCGGCCCACATCTCGAGCGAGCGGAGATAATCGTCGAGGGACGTGAAGGACTGCTGGAGCTCGCGCCGCTCGCGCTCGACTGCATACTGGGCGGCCCGCGTCGCGTCGTCGCGCGTCAGCCCCGTAATCTCGAACCAGCCCCCGGCCTGGAGGGCCCGGACGTACTCGGCGGGATCCAGCGGGACGTCGACCACCTCGACGTCGGGCAGGGCCTGGCGGATCAGCTCTCCCTCGGCCGGGTTGTCATAGAAGAAGACGAAGCTGTCGAGCCCGAGGCTGAGCGTCTCGGCGATCCGCGCGATGCTGACAGCTTTGGGGTCCCAGCAGGCCTCGAAGGCGGCGAAGTCGTCGAGCCGGAGGATCATGTCGGGGTTCTTCTCGAAGACCTCCCGTGCGTCATTGGGGTTGTTCTTGGAGGCGACGGCCAGGACGATCCCCCGTCGCGTCAAATCCTTGAGATGGGCCTGGAAGTTGCGAAAGCCCTCGCCGTCGGGACTGTCCCCCAGCGCGACGCCCAGCGGGCCAGTCTCGCCGACGACCCCGCCCCAGAGCGTATTATCCAGGTCGACGACCAGGACCTTCTTGGGACCGGTCGTCAGGGCCCGGATCCCCGCCCAGAGGTGGATGGCGAGGTGATGCGTGCCCTCCTCGCCGAAGGGCTGCTTGGTCCAGTAATAGCGCCTCATGTTGTAGAAGGTGTCGCGACCCATGGCGCCGAAGACCTGCTCCAGGTCGAGGAAGTAGGCCCCGACGGGCAATTGGCCTCGGATCTTCTCATTGAGCGCCCGGACCGCATGAATCCGGCCCGACGGGCCGCTGTCCAGATGGGATCCCGAGGCGCCGGGGACGATCCAGTCGTAGCCGACCTGGAGCAGCCGCGCGCCCAAGTTCTCATGGACCATCTTCCAGGCCTGAGTCCACACCGCCAATTCGTCGTCGACCCGCTGTGCGGGCGAATCTCCGCCGAAGAGACGCCGGTTCTAGGGCAGCAAGACCACGACGTCCGGGCGCTCGGCCGCCGCCCCGAGCCGGGCCAGGTCCTGCAGGACCGTGTCGTAACCCCCCTCGGACACCGTAACTGCGGCGTCGCGGCCCCACGCCACTGCCGTGAGGGTCGTCGCCAGCCACGAGGTCGTGAATTGACCCAACAGGGCCACGCGCAGCGGCCGGACGGCATCCCCGGCGCCCTCGAGCGCCTTTCGGATCAGCCGACCCGCTCGGTCCATCTCCTCGGGACTGGGGCGGCGGTGCCGCAACAGGCTGCGCAGGAGGACCAGCCCCTCCTCGCTCCGTCCTTCCTTGACGAGGCCCGACACCGTCCTGAAGAGATTCGCCGGATCCTCCATCATCGCTCGCCGATCTCCGATCCCGAGGACTCGAAAACTTCCATCAAATAATCCGGTGAACACCAAGGAAGGAGAGACCATCGCTCTAACCGTGGACGAGCGAGCCTTTTCCCCCTTGGTGCCGCGCGATGAGATCGACCAACTCTCCCACGTCCTTGAGGGCGGCGACTTCTGAGCTCGTGAAACGGACACCGAAGGCTTTCTCAACATTGACCAGGAGTGTGACGTGCATCAAGGAATCCCAGCCCTCCACGTCCTGGGCTGCCGTTTCGGTCGTGATGGTGAGCTCATCGTCATCGAAAACATCCTGGAACACCTGATTGAGTCGGGACAGCACTTCGCTCATCGATAGATGACCTCTCATCGCCTGGGGTGGTAACAACAAATCTTTGAAATTACGGGCAGTTCCCGGCATCGGCCCATCATGGCGATGCGATTCA
>JBKQHM010000625.1:0-7086 GCA_052148775.1 Isosphaeraceae bacterium
GTCCGGTTCCCGATCCCGACGGCCGGCGACAAGCCCACGCTGGGCATGACAATGTTCGGCGTCACGACGCCCTGCGTGAACGCAGTGCGCGAGGCCCTCGAGGCGCACGGCTTCGATTGCCTTGTCTTCCACGCGACCGGGACCGGCGGACGATCGATGGAGAACCTCGTCGAGGCTGGCCTGATCTGCGGCGTCCTGGACATCACGACGACCGAGGTCGCTGACGAAGTGGTCGGAGGCATCTTGCCAGCCGGCCCGCATCGATTCGAGGCGACCCTTTGCGCGAAGATCCCCTTCGTGCTCAGCCTGGGTGCCCTTGACATGGTCAATTTCGGCGCGATGGAGAGCGTTCCCGAGCCGTTCCGGAGCCGACGGCTCCACGCCCACAACACCCAGGTGACGCTCATGCGGACGACCATCGAGGAGAACCGCCGATGTGCACGATGGATCGCGTCCAAGCTCAATCGCGCGGAAGCACCATTCCGGATCCTCATCCCCGAGGGAGGCGTCTCCGCGATCGATGCACCGGGCCAGCCATTCCACGACCCCCAGGCCGATGCCGCACTCTTCGACGAACTCGAGTCGGCGATTATACCCGCACCCGGCCGATCGATCCGTCGCCTGCCGCATCACATCAACGACCCGGTCTTCGCGCGGGCTCTGGTCGATGAGTTCCTCGGCCTGCATCGTGCCGCAACGCCCGCGCCGTCGGACTTATGCTGATTCGCATGCTCGCTCAAGAGTGGACCCCAATCGAGGATTGATCGAGATGGCTGAATCGCGTGCAACGATCATGGAGCGGCTTCGCAAGAAGGTGGCCGCGGGTTTGCCGGTCATCGGCGGAGGCGCGGGGACGGGAATCAGCGCCAAGTGCGAGGAGTCCGGCGGGATCGACTTGATCGTCATCTACAACTCGGGCCGATACCGGATGGCCGGTCGCGGCTCGATGGCCGGCTTGATGCCGTACGGCAACGCCAACGCGATCGTCAAGGAGATGGCCTTCGAGGTGTTGACGGCGGTCCGTCACACTCCCGTGCTCGCTGGAGTCTGCGCCTCCGATCCCTTCATGATCCGGGACCTCTTCCTCCGAGAGCTCAAGGAGATGGGGTTCGCCGGCATCCAGAACTTCCCGACAGTCGGCCTGATCGACGGCCTCTTCCGGGCGAACCTCGAAGAAACGGGCATGGGCTTCGGCCTGGAGATCGATTGCATCGCGGCGGCGCACTACCTCGACCTGCTCACGACGCCCTACGCCTTCGATCCCGAGCAGGCGCGGCTGCTCGCTGAGGCTGGCGCGGACATCGTCGTGGCCCACATGGGACTCACCACCAAGGGTTCGATCGGGGCCAAGACGGCCAGATCGCTGGACGATTGCCTCCAAGAGGTGGCCGCGATCGCGGATGCGGCCAAATCCGCCCGCGAAGACGTGCTCGTACTCTGCCACGGCGGTCCCATCGCATCCCCGGAGGATGCTCAGTTTATTCTCGACGGCGTACCGGCCATTGACGGCTTCTACGGGGCCAGCTCGATGGAACGACTCCCGACCGAAGTGGCCATCGCCCAGCAAGTCCGCGACTTCGTCGGCCTGAACCTCAGGACCACGTCTGCTCCCAAGCAGTAACGCTTCATTGATCAGGATCTGTGAAGAGCGAGTTGCGAAGCCAGAGCGGCCTGGTCTCGAACTCGGATCACTTCATCCGCCGGCGGACGCCCCAACTTGTCGGCGGTGAAGCGAATGCGGGATCTTCAAGGCCGTCCCGACCCAGTAATCGCGGAGGGTCGCGACCATCTCGCAATATCGAGAATACTCCGAGGGCTTGGGAATGTAGGTGTTGGCCCCGGCCTGATAGGTCTGGAGGATGTCTTCCTCGCGGTGCGAAGTCGTCAACACGATAACCGGGATGATGCGCAAGTAAGAATCGCTCTTGATCTGGGTGAGGACCTGGCAGCCGTCGAGGCCGGGCAGGTTCAAGTCGAGGAGGATCAGGTCGGGCTCTCGGTCGCCAGGCGTGGGATCGTCGCGGAGGGCGAACAAGTAATCCAGGGCATGGCGGCCGTCCGGGATGACCGTCAGGCGGTACGCGATCTCGCCCTCACGCAAGGCACGGTCGATGATCTTGGCATCAGCGCGGCTGTCCTCGATGAGCAGGATGTGGAATTCAGACGGCGTCGTATTCATCCAAGACAACCTCGGAACTCGTGGTCGCGGTCTCGGAGTCGTGTGGCGACGACGAAGTCGCCGGGTCAGGAGCCGGAGGACGGCGGAGCCGGATGAAGAATGTCGCACCTTCGCCGGGGAGGCTCTCGACCCAGATCCGGCCCTCATGTGCCTGGACGATCTTACTGCAGATGGCAAGCCCCGCCCCCGTGCCCTCGTACTCTTCCTGCGTATGCAGCCGTCGAAAGAGCTGGAATATGGTTTTGTGAAACTGGGGCTCGATGCCGATCCCGTTATCTTTCACGCTGATCGTGGCGTCCGCGCCGCGTTCGATCGGGATTCCATCCGCCTCCGATTCATCGGCGGCCGTCGCCATCGTCCTGATCTCGACCCAGGGGTTTTGGCTCTGGTTGTATTTTAGTCCGTTGATGATCAGGTTTGCCAGAAGTTGTCGGATCCGATCACGGTCGCCCCAGATCGCAGGGAGCGGGCCGGAGAGACGGACTTCCGCGCCCCGACTCCGGATCAGTTCGCCCAGGTCGGTCTTGATGATGGCAATCTGTTCCTCCAGATCCACCTCCTGGAAATCAGCGACCACTTTCCCCGCCCGAGAAAGATTCAACATGCCATGGATCATGGCCCTCATCCGGCGTGAGGCCCCGACCAGGTACTGGACGAACTCCTGCCCTTCGGCCTCGAGTCGGTCGCCGTAGTCTCTCAGAAGGAAGTCGGAAAACGCAATCAGCGTGCGCAGCGGTTCCTGGAGGTCGTGCGAGACCACGTAGACGAATTCATCGAGCTCCTTGTTCTTGCGCGAGAGCTCATCGTTGGTCCGGGCCAGCCTCCGGTTCTTCTCGCGAAGCTCGGCCTCCAGCCGTCTCTTGGTCGACATATCCTGGGCCACGAAGCGGGCGTGGCTGACGGAGTCCTTCGGCTCTCGGACCACCCGGCCCAGGATCCAGACGTCGATCACCGCTCCATCGGACCGGACCCAACGCCGCTCTTCTTCGATCGAGCCGTCTCGGAGGAAATCGAGGAATTGGGATTGGAACTTTTCCCACGACGACTCGTGGAGCAGATCTTTGTAAGGTCGACCGATGACCTGCGAACGTTGGTAGTCGAGTGTCGACAACATTGTCTGGTTGCACTCGGCGACGCAACCTTGATCGTCGAGGCTGAAATACATCGCGGGTGCGTTCTCGTACAGGTCCGTGTAGCGGTTCTTGAGGTCCTCGAGTTCTCGGTTGATGCTTCGCAACTGTTCGTTGACGCGCGTCAACTCGAAAGTCCTGAGGCGCAACTGGCGCTCGGCTCGGACCTTGTCGGTCACGTCGGTGAGATGGCAACGGAGATGCACCACCTGCTGGTTGGTGCCGTACCGCGCCCCGGCATTGACCTCGATCGCCCGAGACCTCCCGTGCGCCGTCCGGATTCGAACGATCAAGCCGAGCGCCTCCCCCCGTTCCAGGGCCTGACGGAAGGTCTCCTGAGCCTGGCGGCGATCGTCGGGATGGACGATGTCGATGAACGACTTCTTCCTCAATTCGGCGAGTGTCCATCCGAGGAATCCCTGTTCCGCCGGGCTGGACTCGATCCAGTGCCAGCCGACCGGCTCGAGCCGGTTGACCATGTCGATGGTCGAGTAGTTTCCCGACATCTGCGGGTCGAAGGGCCCGGAAAGGATCACCGGCGGTGAATCGGAAAGCCCGCTGCGCGTCAACAAGGAACCCGGTGACGGGGATTGCGGTTCGGCCGGGGTCGATGATGGCGAGGGGCGAAGTCCGGATCTGGATCGTCGAGACGCCCTCAGGAGTTCGAGATACTCATGTGCCAGCGGTACCAGTTCCTCCCGGATATCGGCCGGGAGCCGAGTCGGCCCCCCATTTCGAGCCGTCCGCAAGAATTCCCGCAACGATCGGAGCGAGCGGGTCCAATTTGCCCCATTGGACCTGGTCGATATGACAAATGTGATCGCCGACGCCGCGAAACCCGCGGCGGCCACGAACATGGAGTCCGGCTGTCGCAGCCTCGTGACCGCCAGGGAGATGACCAGCAGCCAGGCAAGGCAAATCCAGGAGGCCGCCTTCCATCCGCCGGGCCGGCGAAGATGTCTCCGTCTGGATCCGCTGTCGTTCGTCCGATGTCGCGGAGTGTCAGGCACGCGCCCTCCCGACGGAATCCCTCGCCCTTTCTCCCGAACGTAGGCCCGAGGACTCACCAGGATCAGTCTAGCCGGAGATCTCCGCCTCTTTAACCCGAATCCCTGCCTCGCCAGCCGCCCCGTCGTTCGCTTCCGCCGCCGGTAGCCAGATGGTGAATGTCGCACCGTGATCCGGATTATTGCAGACCGTGATGCGGCCCGACTGTTCCTTCAGGATCTCGGATGCCAGGTACAGGCCATAGCCGGTTCCCTCTTCACGGGTCGTGAAGAACGGCTCGAAGATACGATTAATATAAGTCTTGGGGACGCCGGGACCATCGTCGGTGACGTCCGTGGTGACCCAGGAGTGACCCTCCGCCCAAGCCGTGCGCGTCGTCAGGACGATCCGGCCCCTTCGATTCGCCCGCGTGATGGCGTCGCGCGCGTTGCTCAGCAGGTTGAGGAAGACCTGGATGAGCCGCCCGGGGTCGACGCGGACCTTCGAGACCGGCCCGTCGCAGTTGGCCGTGATCTGCACGGGCTGATCCACCGGCGGCAGCCCTTTCACGAAGAGGTCGACCGCCTCCTGGATCAGCGGAGGCAGGTCGATGACCTGGACCTCCCCGGAACCGTTCCGTACGGCCGCCATCAAGTGCTCGAGGCGGACTTGGAGGAGCCGCGTACTCCGGATGATCGACTCGATCCATTTCTCGTCGTCATCCCCCGGTCTCGCGTTCATGCGCAGGAGTTCGGCGCTGCCGCGGATCACGGACAGAGGTCCGCGGATCTCGTGGACGATGCCGGTCAACAACCGGCCCACCTGGGCGAGTTGCTCGTTCAGCATCGCCAGGCCGGACATCTGGCGGAACTCGATCAAGCGACGGACCCGCCCCAGGATGAGGGCCCCGGCGGAATCCTTGGCGACATAGTCATCGGCGCCGGCTTCGATACCGGCGAGCACATCCGTGTCATCGTGCCGCACCGTGAGCATCAGGACGGGGATGGCGGCGATCTCCCGATCCCCCCGCACGGCCCGACAGACCTCGAGTCCGGACATGTCCGGGAGGTTGACGTCGAGTATGATGACATGCGGGCGGATCTCCCGGGCCTGCTGGATCGCGTCGCGACCCTTGGCCACCTCGTAAACCGAATAACCCGCTCGGGCGAGAATCGTCCGCAAGAGGGCGCGATCCGCCGAGTTATCATCGACGATCAAGATGGCAGCACTCATCGTCGTACACTCCGCGGTCTGGCTTTCCCCTCTTCCGGGACCACCATTAATTCATCCATGCGGACGGCTTCTCGCTCTGTGATTGGGGTATCGGCGGCGGAGTTTCGCACCGGCAAGAACGAGAGACGGCTCGCATCTCGACCCAACGGTATAATACGATGGAAATCGTAAACAGGGACAGTCCTGAACGATCACCTTCCTGTGGCACCCGAGACCCGGTTTCTGACCTGCCGGAGTGAGCGTTGCCTAGAACAGTCGAGTATGATGGGATTTGCCCGCCGGCGATTGTCCCGAATCGTCGGCTGATGCAAACTCCCGGAAAGTCCAAACCCAATATGTCGGGTAGGTCCAACACCGCGATGACCACAACGTGCCTTGCCCCGAGTATCACCGGCGCCGTTCCCTTGGAATTCGAACCGTATCGCGACCGCTCGGAGGCCGAACTCGGTGAACGAATCCTCGCCGTCAAACAGCAACTCGGCGACCAGTTACTGATCCTGGGCCACCATTACCAGCAGGACGAGGTGATCCGGTATGCCGATCTCCGCGGCGATAGCTACAAGCTGAGCCAGCTCGCGGCGGAGAGCCGAACCTGTCGCGCCATCGTATTCTGCGGCGTCCATTTCATGGCCGAGACGGCCGACATTCTCTCGCGCGATGAGGTCTCGGTCTATCTCCCGGACCTGAGCGCCGGTTGCAGCATGGCTGACATGGCCGACCTGGAATCGGTCGAGGCCGCCTGGGAAGATCTCTCGGAATTCATCGATACCGACGACGTGATGCCGGTCACCTACATCAATTCGGCCGCCGACCTCAAGGCGTTCTGCGGCCGGCATGGCGGCATCGTCTGCACCAGTTCCAATGCGCGTGCCGTGCTGGAATGGGCGTTTGCCCGGCGCCGTCGCGTACTCTTCTTCCCGGACCAACACCTCGGCCGGAATACGGCGAGGACCATGGGCGTCCCGCTCGAGCAAATGCCGGTCTGGAATCCGCGCGAGTCCCTCGGCGGGAACACTCCCGAGCAAATCACCTCTAGCCGGGTCCTGCTCTGGCGAGGTCATTGTTCCGTCCATCAGATGTTCAAGCCCGATCATGTCGAGCTCTTCCGCCGCAAATTCCCCGACGGCCGGATCCTCGTCCATCCGGAATGCATGATGAAGGTCGTCGACGCTGCCGACCTCGTCGGCTCGACCGAATTCATCATCAAGACCATCGAACAAGCCCCCACCGGTTCGACCTGGGGCGTCGGGACCGAGCTCCATCTCGTCAACCGGCTGGCCCAGGAACATCCCGATCAACGCATCCATTTCCTTTCGCCGATGGTCTGCATGTGCGCGACCATGTACCGCATCGACCCACCGCATCTGGCCTGGTGCCTCGAAAACTTCGTCCGCGGAACGCCCGTCAATCGCATCAAGGTCCCCGCCGAGACGGCTCACTGGGCACGGATCGCACTGGAGCGCATGCTTCAGGTGACCTGAGCACGTAAATCCTCGCACGATGTGTCATTATTGGCTTCACGGTTGCGAGGAATCAACTTCGTCGTTAAGTATGAAG
>JBKQHM010000626.1:0-8161 GCA_052148775.1 Isosphaeraceae bacterium
GTGTGTTCCTTCTGATTTGCTTAACTGTCCACTGCCAACTGCACGAGAGCGAGCGGAGGGAGCGAAGACTTTTCTTCACTCCCCACTCCCCACTGCCCACTACGCGAGAGCGACCGAAGGGAGCGTAGACTCAATGCCGACCTACCAATACGAGGCGATGGACCACACGGGGCGCGAGGTCAAGGACTCGATCGACGCGTCCACCCAGGAAGAGGCGCAGCAGCTCATCCGCCAGAAGGGCTTTTTCGTCACGAAGATCGCCGAGAAGGCCAAGAAGCAGAAGACGTGGGCGTCGGCGAAGAAGGGCGGGCGGCGGAAGAAGAAGGCGTTCACGATCGGCCGGATCTCGACCAAGCAGCTCTGCACCTTCACGCGGCAATTGTCGACCCTGCAGGACGCCGGCCTGCCGATCCTCCGCAGCCTGAAGATCCTCGAGGGCCAGTGCAAGCCGGGCGTGCTCAAGAACTCGCTCGGCGACATCGTCGAGGACATCGAGAGCGGCCAGACCCTCTCCGAGGCGTGTGCCAAGCACCCCAAGGCGTTCGACCGCCTGTATTGCAACATGATCAAGGCGGGCGAGGCCGGCGGTGCCCTCGAAGCGATCCTCCAGCGCCTGGCCGACTTCAAGGAAAAAGCCCAGTCGCTCAAGCGTCGCGTCAAGTCGGCCATGGTCTACCCGGTCGTGGTCATCTTCGTCGCCTGCGTGATCGTCGGCTTCATCCTCTACTTCATCATCCCCAAGTTCGAGGCCATCTTCAAGGACTTCGGCGTGCCCCTGCCGGGCATGACGATCTTCCTGATCGAGGCCAGCCACTTCATCATCAAGTATTTCTACATCGTCTTCCTGACGCCGCTCTTTATCTGGATCTTCCTCAAGCTGGTCTACCGCAACAAGACCGGGGCCTACATCGGCGACCGGATCCTCCTGATGATCCCGGTCATGGGCATGATCGTCGAGAAATCCACGGTCGCCCGCACGATGCGGACGCTCGGCACCCTGGTGCAGTCGGGCGTGCCGATCCTGGAGTCGCTCAACATCGTCCGCGACACCGCCGGCAACGCCGTCTTCGAGCGGGCCTTCACCCGGATCTACGAGAGCATCCGCGAGGGCGAGACCATCGCCCAGCCCCTCAAGGAAGCCCGGATCGTCGACGACATCGTCGTCAACATGATCGACGTCGGCGAGGAGACCGGCGACCTCGATACCATGCTCAACAAGATCGCCGACAACTACGATGAAGAGGTCGAGACCGCGGTCGAAAGCCTCGTGAGCCTGCTCGAGCCGATCATGATCGTCGTGCTCGGCGGCATCATCGGCTTCATCGTCATCGCCCTCTTCCTCCCGCTGATCACGCTGATCTCCAAGCTGTCCGGCTGAGTTCCCCGAGGCGGGTGCTCCCCACGAGCACCCGACACCTCGCGACACCCCATCGAACAAGAATAGATTCACCACAGAGTCACAGAGGGTACAGAGAAAACGTCATGTTTCATGATTGGATCAACGATTTACCGATCTCTCGCCCCGACACGGCGGACCAGGAAACCGGATTGGCAAGTATTTCCGACTCCTCTGTGCCCTCTGTGACTCTGTGGTGAGTCATCCGGGTAGAACACGACGGAAGGCCAGATGGTGCTGGCAGAGCACCCTACACACCGAGCCGAGGAAGACCCATGACCCGTCCCCTGACAACACGGGCCGCCGCACGCCGACGACGGGCGGTCCCGACCCGGATGCCGAAGGGCTTCACCCTGGTGGAGCTCTTGGTCGTCATCGTCGTGCTGGCGATCCTGGCCGCCTTGCTGCTGCCGGCGATCAACTCGGCGATCCGGACGGCGAAGAACGCGGCCGTCTCGGCCGAGATCAACCAGCTCGCCCAGGCGCTGGAGAACTTCAAGTCCAAGTACGGCGACTATCCCCCGAGCCGCGTCCTGCTGGTCGAGAGCGGGAACTACTCGGCCTACATGGGCAGCGGCACCATCAGCGGCAACGGCGACACCAACTCGCCGGGCTCGGGCGACATCACGATCGGCCAGCTCGCGACCCGGAGCCTGTCGGCCCTCCGCAAATTCTGGCCGAGGCTCCAGGTGAGCCCCAGCGGCGCCGTGCCGTACTACGTCCATAATCAGAGCTGGTACGACTTCAATGGCGACGGGGTCGACAACCAGAACGCCGGCTATATCCTCCACGGCCACGAGTGCCTGGTCTTTTTCCTGGGGGGCGTCCCCTTGATCGACCATAGCACGCAAGGTTTCGGCATGACGGGCTTCGGCAAGAACCCGAGCAACCCGTTCAGCAACAGCGTCGTGAACAACGCGATGTACAACGCCGACCGGCAGCCGCCCTTCTTCAAGTTCAACCCCGGCCGGCTGTTCCTCGACCCCACCAATGCGACGACACCGGGCATCCCCGGCTACTACGACTCGGTCGGCAGCGGGCCGCCGCAGCTCGCCGGGGTGATGGCCCCCACCAGCATGCAGGCCAACGCGTCGCCGCTCAATTTCTTCGCCTACTTCAGCGCCAACGGCAGCGGGAACTACGACCCGAACGACGTCAATTTCCCCGAGGAGGACGCCGTCCCCGCCGGCCCCATCGCGCTGTACTACAACGTCGGTTTCTTCATCTCGGGGAGCTCGACGACGACGCCCTACACGGCGCTCTCCCCCTCGCCGAATCCCTACACCAGCACGCTGACCGCGGGGACCTCGAGTGGCACGGTCACCTACCAGAAGCCGCAGTCGTTCCAGATCATCTCGCCGGGGATCGACGGATTCTATGGCGTCGGCGGCCAGTACTCGTCGGCCGCGACATCCGCCTCCGTGCGGCTGCCGTTCGACGGAACCAACAGCTACAACGAGGGGACCAGCTCGGCCGAGGCCGATGGGACCGTCCGGCAGCGCGAGTACGATAACCTGACCAATTTTAAATCGGGGACACTCCAGTAACGCCGGTCCCGAATGTCGGTCAGGCTGGAAAGTCTGACCGACGTAAGGTTCTGATCTGCCGGCTTCCCCGGCACCGTCCGCCTGACCGATTCGAGATCACGGCTTCCGGCCCGCCCAGGGCCGCCCGGACCGGGCGGCGGGCGACGGCCCCGATCGGATAACCGAACCATGAACGTGGACTGCCGATTTTGGATTGTGAACCAGACCCATCCGGAATCCGAGATCCCCAATCGAGGATGAAAAGCGCCATGCAAATTCGATCCGCAATCCGCAATCCGCGATCCGCAATCCCGGACGGGTTCACCCTGATCGAGCTGCTGGTCGTGATGGTGATCATCTCGATCATCCTCGTGTTCATCGTCAACGCCGGGATCGACGCCCAGCACCGCGCCCAGGAGCGTGCCACCCAGGCCCTGATCACCAAGCTCGACGTCGGGCTCAGCGACCGCCTCGAGGCACTCCTCCTGACCCGCCCCGACTACAACAACGCCCACCTGGCCATGGCGGCCATCGCCAACCAGAATGCCCCGGCGCCCATCGCGGGCAATCTGCGGGCCTCGGTCATCGCCTGGTATGATTATGTGAAGAGCGAGATGCCCGACGTCTTCTACATCCAGAGTAACAGCGGCCCGTATCCGTTCAATTTCGCCGCCTACCCCTACCCGGGGACCCCGATCGATAGTGGGAGCCTCGGCCTGGGGAACTTCGTCCTCCCCCTGGGCAATTCCGTCGCGGCGCCCCTGGGCAGCGGCAACGTCTTCAACCAGGCCGGCACCGGCATCTTCGGGGCCTCCTATCCCGCCGCGGCCGGCCTCTACAAGAACATCGGCTATCTCCCCACGGGCTACGACGGGGTCGACAACGACGGTAACGGCTACGTCGATGACTGGAAGGAGGGCGTTGGCCGACCGTCCAACAACTGGCAGGCGGATGCAACAATCGTTCAGACGGTCCAGGCGAACCTGGCGAACCACACGCACATCACGGCGCGTTCGGAGATGCTCTACGCCCTCCTGGTCGAGGGCCGGGGGCCGCTGGGCTCGATCTTCAATCGCGACGATTTCACCGACAACGAGGTGAAGGACACCGACCAGGACGGCCTGCCCGAGTTCGTCGACGCCTGGGGCCAGCCCCTCCAGTTCTTCCGATGGCCGCTCCTGTATCACTCCGACCTCCAGCGCGGTCAGATGATCGTGTCGACCGGCGAGAATACCTGGACGCTCGTCCCACCGTACTCTATCCCGACGACGACTTCGGCTTCGGCGTCGAGTTCGATGCTCATCCAGCGCGAGCAGGACCCGCTCGACCTCAACCAGCAATTGATGGCACCCGCGTGGTGGGGTGGTTACAACAACGTATCGATCCTCGGCATATCAGGTCCGTCGAGCGCGCTGGGGGCGAGCCCGGGCGTGCAGGCCTTCGAGTCCTTCTTCCACCGGTTGACCGAACCGATCGGGGGCAACGGCGGAGGATTCTTCTGGGATCGGGGCTCGACCTACGGCGGACGACGGGCGTTCTACTCCAAGTTCCTGATCGTCTCCGGGGGCCTGGATCAGCAGCTCGGGGTCTTCCTCTATCCCGACACCCAGTTGAATGGCCTCGGGGCGAACGCGGCGACGGCCCTGATCGCCAACGAGAACAACGCCCTGCCGTTCTCCATCTTCGATGGCGTGGCCAACTTCACGAGTAGCCCGACCGTCCAGTCCACCTCGATCTCGTACAACCCCTCGCTCGACCCAACCACCCCGTCCAGCTCCGACCTGATCCAGTCGGCCCAGGACGACATCAGCAATCAAAACATCCAGATCACCGTGGGGATCGGAGGCTCGGGATGATTTACACCGGAGCAATTCATTCGCGGATCGCGCAAACGCGCAAACAAGAGCGACCGGCCCCCCTCAACCACCCCTTTCATAACGGGAGGAAGTTGGCCGGTCTGCTTCTCCCCCCCTTACGAAGGGGGGGCCAGGGGGGGTTCCCCGGGCGTGCCTCATTCGAAGACCCGAGGGCCAGGAGGGCCTTCACCCTCATCGAGCTCCTGGTGGTCATCCTGATCATCCTGATCGTCAGCGCCGTGGCCCTGCCGGTCGTCCTGCCGGCCTTCTCCCACCGACAGGTGAGCGAGGCCGCGCGGATCCTCCAGGGGGCCTTCGTCGGCGCCCACGACAACGCCATCCACAACAATCAGCCGAGCGGCATCCGCCTGCTCCCCGATCCGAACTTCAACGGCCTCAATCCCTCGACCGGGCTGCTCGACTCGTCGCAGATCCTCGCGTGCAACCGGATCATCCCGATCGACCCGGCGCCGGAGTACTCGGAGGGAAATGTCTCGATCATCGGGACGCCTTTGCAAGCCTCCACGAACGGAAACTTCGTCGCCCAGGGCGGGATGTCCCTCCTCCAGCAATTCGCCTATCCGGTCGGGGCGAATCAGAGCTATCCGCTCCAGAGCGTCTTGATGGTCGAGGAAAGCTTCTACGCGACGGGCACGCTCCAACCGAACCCGCCCACGTCGTGGTTCTGGAACATCCGCGTCGGCGACAAGATCCAGATCAACAACGCCGGGCCGTGGTACACCGTCGTCGGCCCGATGGCGATCCCGCCGCAAGGCGCGACGATCAATGGGACCTTCTACGCCAACCCCGAGATGTTCGTCAACACCGGCCCCCCCGGCATCGCCTCGCCGCTGGTTCGCCCGTATACGGCCAGCGGTACGAGTACGACCTATCAACCCGATTTCCTCTTCCTGGTAGACGGCCGCGACGACAACAAGAACGGCTGGATCGACGAGGGATGGGACGGGGTCGACAACAACGGCGACGGCCAGGTCGACGAGGTCTTCGGGAACTACGGGAGTGAATGGGAAACCGAGGTCTGGCAGGGTGCCGCCGGCCCCAGCGAAACGACCAACATGCCCTACACGATCCAGCGGCGCCCCGCCCCGTCGAGCAGCTCCCGCGAGATCGCCCTGCCGACGAACGTGGTCATCGACCTGACGAGCTGGGGTTCGACGCTCGAGCGTTCGCGGATGCCGACCGGCGCGTTCAACCACTACACGGGCTACGTGGATATCGTGGTCAATCCCGACGGGTCCGTCGTGCCGACGACGATCTATTCGAACCCCGCGACGTTCGGGCTCGGCTCGGCGTTCATCCACCTCTGGCTCGCCGAGCGGAGCGACCTGTACGCACCGGACACCACCCAGAAGAGTGCGCCGTATCTGCCCCTCCCGGTGGGGATTGCACCGACTCGATTCGTCGGCGGCATCGAGCTGAAGGGGGAATATCGCCTGCTCACGATCTTCAACCGCACCGGCCAGTCTTCGACGATCGACAACATGCCGTTCGACGTCGGCAACGTCGGCACGACGAGCTACAACACAAACTTGCCGTACATCGCGGCGCAACAGGGCATCAGTGGGGGACCTTGATCATGGTCAGTGCACGCGCAGGAATACGGCCGCGGCCATGCCGGCGGTCGGGAATCACGCTGACCGAGATCCTGATCGCCATCATGATCATGGGCGTCGGCTTGGTCTCGCTGGCGACCTTGTTCCCGATCGGCCTGCTGCGGCTCCGCGACGCCACGCGCTACAGCCGGTCGGCGATCTTGCTGCAAACCGCCGCCTCCGACGCCTCGGCGCGGGGACTGCTCACGTCCCAGTCGTTCACCTACGCCGACGGGCTCAACTACCAGCTCAGCCAATACTGCCCCAGCCCGTGGTTCACCACCCCGAACGCGGGCCCCTACAATCCGCTCACCCAGGACACCCCGTCCTACTACGGCGACTGGATCAACAATTCCAACACCCCCCCCACGTACCTGGGGGCCAACACCACGGGGACGACCCTCGTCCCCCGGAGCGGACCGGGGCTGCCGTTCGCCTACGACCCCCTCTGGCGCTATTACACCAACAACTCGGGGAATACCGTCACCGGCACCTATGACAACACGACCGGCTACTACATGGGCGACCCCAATGCCCTCGAGGCCCGCTTCGGCTCCGGCATCGGCTTCATCCGGACCGATCCGGACGGCAACGGCTATCCCAGCGCCCATGGCCTGCAACGGCTCACCAACTTCAACCGCCCCTCGGTGATCAGCGGCACCGTGGCCTTCCCGATCATGCCTCAGTCGCTCTTCGTGCCCAATGTGTTCGTCTCGCAGGAAGACATGGTCTGGCAGGACCCGAAGGTGAACACCTATACGCTCAATGGCACCTCGGCCCTGTCCATCTTCGGCCCGAGCCCGGTGGTCCCCGACCTCAATACCGGCGGCGGCGTCCCCTCGCTCGACTGGAACTATTCCTGGATGTTCACCGGCCAGGAGACCAGCAACGGCAACGGGTCCTGCTTCGACGGCAACATCGTGATCTTCGAGAAACGCCCGTTCGGCATCCAGACCCCGCCCAACGTGCCATACCCGCCGGCGGCCCCGTACCAGGCCTACCAGGTCGACGGCGAGACGGTCGTCGAGGCCGTATTCGGCTACAGCGACGCCGTCATCCCGCCCGGCGGCCCCGGCGCCACGGGGATCAACTTTGGATATGGCTCCGCCGCCGACCGCACCGTGCTCCTGCGATGGAACGACCAGGTCCCCGACCCGGTCGTCCGCGTCGGCGACTGGATCGCCGACGTCACCTACGAACGCCAGTTCCAGGTCGCCCAGGCCCGGTTCCTGAACTACCCCCAGAATAATCCCAACTTCCAGGCCGGCGGGCTCCAGAACTGGGCCAATAATCTGGAGTGGGACAACCTGCCCGCCCAGCGCTGCTACTGGTACCAGATCCAGAAGGTCGTGCCCCCCACGACCGACCCGAACGTCCAGGGACATCGTTCCATGACGGTCTACGTCAGCCAGTCGCTGATCTCCCGGACGGTCCTGTCGGTGTCCACCGGCCAGCCGGCGTATCTGAACGCGGCCCTGATCGCCCCCAATGTCGTCAATGTGATCCCCCAGACCATTTTTACGCGTTAGTCATTGGTCACTGGTCAGCGTTGTTCCAGCCATCGTCCGTGTGCCAGGCAGGTTATCGCCAACTTCGATCAACTCCTGCCGACCGAGGCAGTCCCTGTGGAGCGGAAAAATGCTCGCGAAAACAACTCATGCTCGGACGGCACACACGCGAGAGCCGGGGCGACCGACCCCCCCTGGCCCCCCCTTCGTAAGCGGGGGAGCAAGACACCGTCTCCTTTCCCCCCCTTACGAAGGGGGGGCC
>JBKQHM010000627.1:0-7651 GCA_052148775.1 Isosphaeraceae bacterium
TCTGAGAGCCTCGCTCCGAGTAGACCGTTGCCGTAGAATGGTCTCGGGTGGCGGTCGCACTCTTGCGTCGGCCACTCCCGATCGGACGCGTTTCGGGGAATCGACGCTTGACTGGGAGGATAGAGCCTTGGCCTCGACTTTGAAAACGGCATTGGTGACGGGGGCGGGGAGCGGAATCGGTCGGAGCATCACGGTGAGCCTCGCCGAGATGGGTCTTCGCGTGGCACTCCTCGGCCGGGACCGTGAGAAACTCGAGCGGGCCAGGGCGGGGCTAACCGTCGGGCGGGACTCGGCCTTCGTCGCCCCTTGCGACATCGGCGATCGGTTCGCCGTCAAGGCGGTCGTCGACCAGATCCTGAGCGCGTTCGACGGCATCGATGTACTGGTCTGCAACGCCGGAACGAACGTGAAGAATCGGAGCCTCGAATCCCTCGATCCCACGGATTGGGACCGGATGATCGCCACCAACCTCACGGGGTCTTACAATCTCGTTCATGCGGTCCTGCCGTCGATGCGGCAGAAGAAGAACGGGCTGATCGTCCAGATCTGTTCCGTGTCGGGTCTGCGTGCGAGCACGCTGGGTGGCGCCGGCTATTCGGCCTCGAAATTCGGACAGTCCGCCTTGGGGATCTGCCTGGGACGCGAGGAAGGGCCCCGAGGCATTCGCTCGTCGGTCATCTATCCGGGCGAAGTGAATACACCGATCCTCGATGCGAGGCCGATACCCGTAGGCGCCGAGCGTCGCGAGGCCATCCTCCAGCCCGAAGACATCGCTGCCGCAGTGAAATTCCTGGTCGAGCTCCACCCCCGAGCCCATGTCCCCGAGCTGGTCATCAAGCCCACGGTCGACGACTTCTGCTGAGCGGTTGCAGAGTGGCGAGTGGCAAGCGGCGGGAGAGTGCAAATGCATTTCCCTCGTCTCGCCACCTAGCACTTGCTGCTTGCGAACCATTCAACATGGCTTATCCCACTGCAGTCTTGCGGAGCCCCTCTGCGTGATTCACAGGGGCACTGTCGGCTTCGCCGGTTACGTACTCGTTGTACTCATCGTAGATCAGATGACGGAAGAGCTTGCTCTCGTTCTGGAGATGGAGCGGAGTACCCGTCTCTTCGACGCGGCCATTGTGTAGGACGATCACGTGGTCGCTGGCCCGTACGCTCGACAGCCGGTGGGGGATCACGATGAGTGTCCGGCCGATTGAGAGACGGGCGAGGGTGTCGTCGATGAAATGCTTGGTGTCCTGGTCGATCGGCGTGATGGGCTCCTCCACGATGAGGATCGAGGGGTCATGGAGATAGGCCCGAGCCAGGGCGATCCGAAACTGTTCGTCGGGCTTGAGGTAGTGGCCTAGCTGGCCGATGATGGTGTCGTAGCCGTGAGGCAGATCCTGGATGAAGTGGTGGGCATGGGTGACCTTGGCCGCCTCGATGACGCGGGGCAAGGTATTCATCGGGTCGCCGAGGCCGATGTTCACCATCACGGAGTCGGTGAAGACCAGGTCGGCCTGAATCACGGTGGCCACCTGCGCGCGGATCGAGTCCAGGGTCGCATCGCGGAGATCGCGGTCATCGATCAGCACTCGGCCCGACTTGGGGTCGGTCAGCCGGGGGATTAGGCAAGCCAGGGCCAGCTTGGAATCGTCGTCGAGTCCCATCAGGGATGTCCGAACACCCGCCGGGATGTGGACAGAGACATCGTCGAGTAGGACGCGGCCCGATCGGCTGTCGAGGCTAACGTGCTCGAGCGTGATCTGCTGCTTGAGCGGATTGAGGAAATGAGCACCCACATTCTGGTGCAATTCCGGCTTACGCTCGAGGAATTCCAGGATTCCGGCCGCCGAGCGGTTGGCCTGGCGGAGCACTTTCTGGAGCCGCAGCCATTCGGAGATCGGGTAGGCGAGCCCGGTCAGCGAAACGAACAAGATCACCATGGTGGCGATCGAGATCTGCTTACTGACGACCACGTTGTATCCCAGCAACCCTATAGCGAGTGTGAGAGCAGCTCCGAAGAGCAGGAGGGTGCTGGGATTCGGGCGGCTGCTGGTTACTAACCGGCGCGCGTCGTCGCGTCGGAACCGATCGAGATGCTCGTCGAATCGCTGACGATCATACTCCTCGACGCTGTATACCCGGACGGTTCGAAGTAGGCCCAGGTCCTCGTGGAGCAGGCATAACTGAACCGAGGCATCGCGCATGGCCGCGTCGGAAGCCCGATGGGCATCGCGCTCCATGACGCGGGCAGTCAACCAGACCAGGATGCCGAGCGAGGCTAAGAAGATGGTCAGGATCGGCGAGACCAGCAGCGCCAGCACGAGAAGACCCGCGGCCATCACCTGGACTCGCGGCGTGACGTCCAGGTCGGCGAAGAGGCCATCGCGAATGTCGTTGACCTCGCGGGTCCAGAGATTGATGACTGGGCCGACCCCTTCGGTCGGCAACGAGGACTGGCCCAGTCGGTACATCTGACGATGGATCTGGCGGCGGAGCGTCGTCGCGACCTCGGTGGCCGCACGTGCGGTGATCTGCCGGCGCCATTGCGAGATGATCGCAATCAGTACGAGGCAGATCAGCCCCGATGCCAGCAGCGTACCCAGGGCGCCAATGTTATTACGCAAGGACGGAAGGAACCGGGTCAAAACGATCAAGGTCCTCGAGCCAGCGCGATGGATCAGGTTGTCGCTCAAGTAACTGTCGGGGATCAGGGGGAAGATCCCCGTGTCATCGTACAGGAGGAATTCTTTTTCCTGTCCGACGAGATGTGGTTTCAGCCATTCCGGCAGCCGCTCGATGCGATCTTTCGGGAACCGTGCCTCGCCTCTCGAGGCCATCAGGGCGACGAGCAGGGCCAGTACCCCGAGCATCGCCACGATCAGGAGCGATTGGAGAATTCCCAGGATTCGGGCGGTCATCGGATCGCGTTGGGAGCTCAGGAGCTTTCGCGCGCGACGATACGCAACGGCCTGCATGCGTGAGATCCCTTGACTTGGGCGCCAAGCTGTCGGTCCTGGGCTGCCCACCCGTCCGGGTCCAGGCCCACGCCTCGACCCTCGAACACGGTGCCCGTCAGGCCGAGCGTGACGGATGGGATGAGGCAGCCCCCGGTCAGCGTTGAGCGGCTTCCGGCGTGAGCCCGCGCAGTCAGGCGGTTGGGCTCCGCGGCCGGGTCAGGCCAGGTCGCGGTCTTCGAACAAGAGGAACGCGAACAACAACGCTGCTCCACTGTACAACATGCAATAGCCGAATACCGGAAGCACGTACCCAATCCACGGAATCACCGCACCGGTCGAGATCGAGGGGCCGGCGTTGAAGAACTCCAGCGAGGGCAGCGCGAACGCGAAGAATTTGGCCATGAAGCCGACGAGCTCGTTGAGTTGACCCTGCTCGGCAGATTCCACCAGGACCGGGCTCAGGTGGCCGAGGAAGAAGATCATGATGCAGACGACGAGGTTGGCCAGCATCGGCAATCGCGTCGAGATCGCCACGCTGATGGCCGTCAGCACCGTAACCTCGAAGAAGCCCAGCGCCAGCCCCGGCAAGACCTGGATCACCTGCGCCCACTGCTTCGCCGATTCCGGGGTTCCGCCGGCTGATTCGCGCAGATCGTACGCATACTTGTACCAAACACCCGCGGCGAACAACGCGCCCAGGATCGCGTAGAGCGCCAGGACGCCCAGCTCGATTCCCAGGAACTTGCCGATGATGAATTGCCGTCGATTGATCGGCTTCGACAACAAGGTGATCGCGGTCTTTCCCTCGATCTCGTCGGCAACCGTCGAGCTGGCCGTCAGCAGGGCCAGCAGCATGCAGAAGAACGAGATCGTCGTCAGGCCCGTGTCCTTGTACATCTTGATGTCTTCACCGAAGGTGAAGTACGAGATGAAGATCGTCACGACCAGCAAGGCACCGGCAAAGAACGCCATCACGAAGAATGCCGGCTGCCGGATCGCTTCCTTGGCAGTCGCGAGAGCAATGGTGAGTGATTTCATGGCTATTGTGGTCGAAGCGCCCTTGATGATTAAATCGAGAAAGAAAGAACGATGGCAGGCTCGGATGCGATCAGCACGAGTCGATGTCTCGGGACTCGGGCTGATGGGATCACACGGCTAATGTCGGATCGAGAAGCCGGATAGTGAGTCGATTGGATGCGGAGTGCACTCGATCGCGACATCTCTGATAAAATGGCCCATTCTTTGGTGAATGGCGTTGGAGAAGCTGTCCAGTTCTTGCGGGTCACCCTCGACCACCAGTTCGACACGGCCGCAGGGGAGGTTGCGGACGTAACCGGCGATATCGAATCCGCGCGCCAGAGACTGGCAGGTGAAACGGAAGCCAACCCCCTGAACCTGGCCTGAATAGTAGAGGCGACGACGCTCCCGATGCATGCCACTCTGTCCGGAGGAAGCAGGGGGCCGACCGATCCCAAGATCACTCACGCTTAAGTCTTAAGGACGACCACTCTATCCTAGCGGCTGAGGCTCGCGGGAAGCAAGCGGTCGAGTCTTCGACTATACGTTAAGGCAAGCAAAAGGGTTCGGAAACCGGTCGGGAAGGTGGAGCCCGGTCCGATCGCCTTACGCGGGACGGCCCGTACGAAGACTCCTCCGAGGGAATCCCGTGCCGATTTGCTCAGACTGTCAGGATTAACAGGTCTTGTAAAAGCGTCATTCGAGCGTGAAAGCCATCCGAACCAGCCCCTGAAAGCGGAAAAGTCGGAGCTCCCGTCAGATACGACGAGGAGCTCCGATCTCCGGGAGAAAAATGGCCGAGTTTGGCAGGCCGCCAGTGCAACTCTATGGCGGGAATCGCGGTCGGAATCGGCCCGACTCAAAGGCCATTCAGCTCGACGTGCTCGACCAGCGAGGCAGTGGCCGCTTGAATCGGCAGGTGAGCGGACCGGGCCGGACCGACTCCAACCCCCTGGAATGGCACGGAAGGTGCGCCAGAGGAGTTTCCGGCACGAACCACCACATTGGAGATGGTGAACGGAAGGCGATTCTCCAGGTTCAGGGTCGTGCTCCCCACCGACCGCCGTGCGGGTTTGACCGAGACGAAGGCGCCGGCCATGGTTCGATCGATCGACCTGGCGAGAGTCGGCCCGTCGAGGACGGAGATCGAAGAATTCTCGCGGAAGGCGACTTTACCGAAGGCCGTCCAGGCGTTCGGCTCGGAGCAGGCACTGACGACGATCCGTCCCCGGGTCTCGCCGGTCTTGGATTCGGTCAGGATCACCTTGAGGGCCATCGCCGGGGCCGACGAGGCGGGAATCGCCTCGGTTTCGACCACCTTCAGTGGCATCCCCATGACGTGCAATCCCTCGAGCTGACCCTGGAGCCGCCGTGCATCGCGGCCCAGCGCGCCCACACCCTCCAACTGGACGAAGATGCGAGACTCCGTCAGAGCCGACCGTTCGACCAGGTCCGCGCCTTTGCACTCTTCGAGCGCCTCGACGAACCGAGCGGCGAGCGCGATCTCGTGGACGTTCATCGTCTTACCGGCCGACTGCTCGATCATCTGCTCGAAGGGCAGGTCATTGCAGATCCGCCACATGACCGCCTGGGCCACACCATGGCTGGTCCCTAGAGTGGCAAGAGAGCGGAGGGCTTTGCGGATGCGAGGGTCGGTCGTGTAGGAGTCTACGTCGACGAGGGTGAGGGTATCCCGGCCCGTCGGGGCCGGAAGCCCGTAGTTCAGGCAGACGCCCGGCACGGAGACATCGACCGTCTCTTTTGCAGGGACGCCGACGGAGTGCGTGGTCGCATCGAAGGTCGGCTGCACGGACCGCAACCCGCCGATCCCGGCCTCGCCCTGGAACTCTCCGAAAGCGCCCTCCCGATTGGTGACTGAGCCGAGCCCGATGCTCTGCATGCCGCGGCCGCCGCCGGCTCCGCCCCCCTGAGCCGTCTTGCTCGCCGCGATCATACCGGGTGGGATGATCACATTCAGTCGTCGATTCGTCGTATTCTGGATGGTCATCCGCACACGATCCTGCCCCTGGCCGTGCGCCACGACCGACAAGTCGCCCGACTTGCTCGCCTTGAGCAGGTCGACGGTCTCTGTCGCCACCTCGACGGGCGGCGCGGACGGCTCGGAACGGACCGGGACGGCGGTCGGTGTCTGGGCGGTCGATATCGAGCCGCCGAGGAACAGGGTTGCACTGACCAGACCCGCGGCCGAGCAGGCCCGGGCCAGGCAAAGGTGTCGCCACAGCATCGCGCTTGTGCCTTTCTGGACGGGGCCGATGCCGGAGGGCCGATCCATCCCGCCGTTCCCTCCCAGGCCCGAGTCTCCGACAATTCTTGGGGAGATAATCCGTTCCTCTTCCCACACACCGCCGTTACAGCTTCTCATTCTGTGCAGACGCCGAGGTGGGTTTCAATATTCGAACCCATCATCTCCTTCTATTCGGCCGCCGGTCGCCAAATCATCTGTCAAATTACCGGAATCGCCCGAATTGCGACCGCAAGAAGCGAGTTTCGCAAGCGTCCGATTGCAAGATCGGCACGACCAATCCTGCGGGCATCGACTTGCCGCGACGGTCGGCTGTCTATGATAATTCTGTTAGAAACCCCGGACATGGGGAGATGACCCGTTCATCCCTTCCTCGCCGGTGTACCTGGAGGCTCCTGCAATGCGTCCCAGCGCGATTCGCGTTTTGATCACGGGTGGCAGCCGGGGGTTGGGGCGGGCGATGGCCGAATGGTTGGCGGCCCGAGGGGCGTCGGTGGGCCTCATCGCCAGGTCTCCCGAGGATCTGCACGCCACCGTCTCGGCGATCGAAGGGGCAGGGGGGCGTGCTTGTGCACTGACATGCGACGTTCGCGATCGCAATCGCCTCGAGACGACCGTGACCAGGATCGCGAATACCATGGGCGGACTCGATGTCCTGGTCTGCGCGGCCGGACAACTTCGCGGGATCGGTCCGATGGTCATCCAGGACCCGGACAGATGGTGGGAAGACGTCGAGACCGCCGTCCGAGGGGTGCAGAATGCGATCCGCTCGAGCCTTCCATCGCTCCGGAAATCTCCTCGGGCGTCGATCTTGGTCCTGGTCGGACCCGGCCACCAGGGCTCGCTCCCGTTCGCATCCGGGTATGGATGCGCCCAGGCGGCTCTGGTCCGCCTTGTCGAATCGCTCGGTGGGGAATTGAGGGCGGAGGATGTCGCGATCTATGCCGTCAATCCCGGCCTGGTCCCGACCGGTATCGTGCGCGGATTGATCGACACGCAGGAAGGTCGACGTTGGCTGCCCCAGTTCAATGAAGCGTTCGCCGAAGGTAAGGAAGTCGATCCGTCGGTCGCCGCCGAGATGGTCGTCTGGTTGATCGAGAATCGCCCGGCCGAGTTGAATGGCCGGGTGGTCGCCGCGCCGATGACTCCCACGATCCTCGAGACTCGGCTGGAACGGATCCGGTCGGAAAACCTGAACGTACTCCGCCTGCGATGAGCGGTCGCGGATTGCCGCGTCTTCCGTCTCGCTCGATCGCAGCCGGTGAAGGGTCCCAACCCGACCGAGCGTTCCTCGCTCCGGGCGCACGACCGGGATTGCGATTTCCTCGCAGCTAGACCGCCCGGCGGTAGCGCTTCCTCCCGGTCGCCGCCGCTTCCCTCCCTTGCCAGAACTTCTCCATCGGTTCGGTCTCGCTCAGGTAGT
>JBKQHM010000628.1:0-9050 GCA_052148775.1 Isosphaeraceae bacterium
GATTCACCGCATAACCACTGGACGGCAACCAACTCATGATCGCCGAAGTGCTATTCATATAATGAGTTGCGTCACCAGCCCAGAACGCACCTTGTGGACAAATGACTAAAGTTTCACAACCTCTGAGATCTTGTCCAGGTTGGTTCTCGCTCCCATCTCCCCATGAGGCTTTAAAGGCTCTTGGGACAGACTGTTAGAGCGGTCCACGTTGACGCTACACTCACCCCCATCCTGGCGGCCCAATGTGAGAAGGGTCGAGGCAGGATCGGCATCGCCTACCGGCGAAGGGCGTATGATCGGTGGGAAGTGCGAGTGCTACGACTGCCCGGCCCCCGGAGCGGAACCCACCTCTTCTTGAGTCACTGCTGAGAGGATCGTGGACTGTTCAGGTCAAGGGCGCGGGGCCCAGGACGAGACGATCGAACTCCGGATTGCCGCGGAGTTGGTCGAAGTCCGACTCTTCGGCGATGCGGGGTCGCAGATCCGGATCGAGCTCCAAGGCGGAACTGAGGGCATCGACGGCCTTGGCGGTGTTGCCGGCCAGACTCCAGTAGCACGCCAGGTTGTAGTGCAGCAAGGGTTCGTCCGCATGAGCGCCCAAAGCGCGTTGGAGTGCGTCGATGGCCTGGGCGAGCCGATTGGTACGCTTGTAGCACCATCCTAGCGCGAGGGCCACTCTCAAATCGCCCGGTCGCAAGCTCGCGGCGATCTCGAGCGGCTTGAGCGCCTCGCGATGTCGGTCCAGGCTTCGTAATGCCTCGCCGCGGAGTAAACTGGCCTCGAACGGCATCATCGACCAATCCGACCGGCTGTCGAGGATCTGGAGCGATCGCCGGGGGAGGTCAATCATCAAGTAGCCTTCGGCTTCGTCGAGCAGCCTCCGGACCTGGTCGCGACTGATCCGACTCATCGGCGAGCGGTCTCCCAGAAGGCCGGCGCCTCGGGCCGATCGGGCCGGTGGGAACGCACCGAATGCCACCCCGGAGTACGACGGGTGCGGTGCCTGGACCGCCGCCGGACCGACCGCACGGCGCGAACAATGACGGACCTTTTCTTCAGTTTATCTCAAGAACCGCCTCGCGAAAAGAGTGCGCTCCGGATGCCGAATCACTCCGACCAGCGCCCGCCGAAGCGGCCGCGATGAGCCGCCGCCATGTCACGCGGGGTCATTATCGCCCGCGTCAAATCACATGGTTGGCGCCGCGGTCGCCTCCGTTGCGAACGAAGGTCATGGTCTGTCCGAGGATGATGCCTTCCTTGCGAGTCAACTCGTGCTCGGTGGCGATCAGGTCGGGGATATGCAGCCCAGCATCCGAGCGATTGGCCAGTGCCAGGGCTCGCGCCTCGATCCCATCGCGATTCTGAAGTCCCTCGAGCCATCGGTTGGGGATGGCCTCGGCACCATAGTAGGCACCGGCCATGGCGCCGAGGATCGCACCGGCGGTATCGGCGTCACCGCCGAGATTGACCACATCCGACACGGCTTCTTCGAAGCTGTCCGTCGTCAGCAGGAGATACAGGCAGGTCGGGATGCATGCCGGTGGAAAGCCTTGGGTCGGGCCCTTGCATGCGGGCTCGGCGCCGTGCCGGTTGGCCTCATCGACCAGGGCCGAGAGTGCACGATCTCGGGGCGATTCAAGCAGGGACTCGACGTGTGCGATCGCCTTCGACAGGCTTCGTGCGTGATGGTCGAGGCCGACCACGAGGTCACCGTACTCCGAGACGATGCGTTTCTCGTCCTTGACGAGGTCCGAAGCGATCCAGAGCATCAGACTGGGGTCGCGCGGTTCACCGTCCGCGAGGCGACGGATCGCGTGGGAAACGGCCAGGGCACCGCCCAGGCTGCGGATGTCGCGATGGGTCATCAGGCTGGCGGCCATCACCGAGTCGAACAGGGGTTCTAACTCGCCGCCGAAGAAGAGCGGGACCGGTGCGATCCGCATGGCCGCGCCGATGCCGGCGGTCGTCTGGCCGGACAGTCGCGGAGGCACCCCACGCTCCAGAGCGGCGAGCACCTGGCGAAAACTCCGGCCGATACCCCGGTGGGCGCCGACGAACGCCCCCTTCGGCGTCGCCAGGCCGATGTAGAGATCGGCCAGCCGGTCTTGATCCACTCGCTGATGATGGATCAGGACGTCACATAGTGCCAGGGCCTGCTGGGTGTCGTCGGAATAGAGCCCGCGCAACCGCCAGCGATAGGGTTTCCGCTTCCACGCCTGGACTCCATCGACATAGTTTTGGACCCGACCGTAGTGCGATTTGATTTGCTGGAAGCTCAGGCCCTCCAGGGGAGCGCCCAGGGCGTCTCCCACGGCTAAGCCCAGCAAGCACCCTCGAACACGATCAACTCGAGACAGATGGGGCATCGTGGCAGTGCTCCTCGGATGCCAAATCGCACTCCCGGATTCCCGGGGGCGACTTCGACTCAGCCAAACGAACCGAAAGATAACCGCCGGGTCGGACCACGCCAATCGAAATCTGTCTTCCGACCCGACAATCGACCATTCACGACGCCGGTATGGCACTACCGGCGCGTGATCCTGCCATCACTTAGGATCGCCGCTAACCCCACATAATTTTTTTGTTTCCTTCATGATTTTTTTCCCAGACCAGACCCGAACGCGTCATGAGCCAATCTCTCGAAGCTCTCTTGATATCCGTCTGAACAGACCCAACGGATTCCACCCGCCGGTCGGCCGCTCCCGCCCGGTCTTCTCGCTCGCCAGGCAGGATCCTGCAACGCACCGCAGTTGCCCGGCGCGACGAAGGGATTATCGACGCGCCGTGTGGCCGTTTCCCAATTTCGGCAGGCCGAATCGAACCGGTCCAATCTCAGAGTTCGTCCAACCGTGTGGACCGCTACGAAGAGACGACTCGCGCCGTTTTTCGGTGCAGACATCCTACCGGCTTCTCCCTCGATGGGAACATGGCACCGGTCGACCAGCGACCGGGGCTTCCGGGGCCATCGACGCCTCACCGCTTCGAGAGCGAGCAATTCGGCTCGAAAAGCGACTGGGTCCGGACGATCGCGCGCTCGTCGGGAAACGTGTGAAACGCCTGGATCGCAAGGCCACTAGCTCGTACATCGAGGTGGATGTGACTGATCGGCGGCGGGGCCAGGCGGTTGGAGGAGTGGAAGCGGTGGAGGAGGGCATCGCGGGAGGTATCGAGGCTCATTTCCTCGCAGAGGTGGCGGAAGATCTCGGGGTCGACTCGCTCGACCTCCAGGCAACTCTGGTATTCGATCAGGCCCCCGGGGCGCAAGTGAGTCGACCGTTCCTGACGAAGGTGGGAGTGGAAGAGTCGCCCGGATTCAGGCAGGGCCGTTTCGGGACCCGACAGGATCTCGGCGAGGCAAATCGATCCCGAGCGGAAGAGGAAGGCATGTCCGCCCTCGATGATCCGGAGGTCGGCGTCCCAGCCTTGTCGCTCGACGCGACGGAAGATCCTTGTGGCGAACCATTCGGGATGCAGGGAACGATGAAACACCTGGAAGGAGAGGTCGGCCACGCGCAATCGCCCGAAACTCACACCCATGTTCCCACAAGTCCTTTCCGTCTAGTGCCCAACTACCGATCCACGAGCAATCCCCACCCCGGCCGAATTCAGCTAACCCGCGATCCCCTGACCAAGCGCTGCCACTCTCATTCTACGATGCCCAGGGCCACGGCGTAAGTCGATCCGATGCCGTCGAAGTCGATCGGCCGTAATCCATCCCGCTGCATAGGATAAGGGCGTGGATCAGCTATCCCCGGTAAATCTCCAGGAGGCTGTGATCATCGAGGCATCGTCTCAACGCCGCGGATCCCGTCGAAGAGCCTGGCTTGACCGCGAGCTGGGAGGCCCGTAAACTCCTCGACGCGACGACTCATCGCCTGCCATTCCACGGTGGGGCATCCGAAACGCCAACTCCCGTCTCTCATCATCTCGCCTCGAACCGATCGTGGTGCGCGCGGCGATATCGAATTACCAGGGAAATTGCCATGGATTTGATCGTTCGCTCGCATCCCCATCCCCCCCTACCCTCACGCGTCTGGAGGACCTGGCGGACTCGCGGGCTCGAATACACCTGGCACAAACTGCTCCGGCGGAGCCTCGGCCACTGGCCCGAATGGAAACGCCGATGGTTATACGCCGATCCCCGCCGCTACTGGACACTTCGCGGGGGCGACGATTATTTTCGGGAACAGGAAGGCCAGGCGGCAAGGACTCACCGTGCCGAGTGGATCGCCGAACGATTGGCCGCCTATCAGCCGCGGTCGATCCTGGAGGTCGGCTGCGGATACGGCAAGCTCCTCCACGAGATCCGCAGGCGCGTGGACGTCCCCCTGCTGGGAATCGATTTCAGCCCTACCCAGTTGCTGCAAGCCCGTGATTATCTCGGCCACGTCGCCGGAGTCGGCCTGTTCCTCGGCAGCGGAGAACACCTCCCCTTCCCGGATCAGTCCATCGACATGGTCGTGACCTCCGCGGTGATCCTGCACAATCCGCCCCCGGCCGCCGAGCGCATGCGACGGGAGATCCTCCGCGTGGCCAGGCGGTTCGCGGCACACAACGAGGAGACCAGTTCTAGCTACAACCGCTATGGCTACGATACCGCCTCCTGGTACCGCGATCGCGGCATCGCCCTGGCCGAGTTGCAGCCGATCCCGATGGACCCCGATCCCCAGACCTCGCAGTTTTGCGTGGCACTGGTTGGTCATGAGTCATTGGTCATTGGCTAGTGAGGATCATCGGACGCCGCGCGGTGGTCGTGCAAGCATTCCTCTTTGACCAATGACTGAAGACCTATGACCAATGACGAACCGGGTTTCTGACTCATGACCGACCTGCTTTTCACCGGCTTCCTGGCACTGATCGGCCTTGGGACCGGGAAACGAATCCTGGACCGATTCGGTCAGGCGCCGGAACATCCGTTCGACGCAACCGCGCTGGCACTGCCGCTGGGCATGGGCGTGATGGCACTGGGCACGCTCGCACTCGGAGGGTTGGGCTGGCTGAACCGACTCGGTCTCTCGGTGCTGCTGGCCCTGTTGATGGAATTGGGCCTGTTCCCCGCCGTGCGGCTCCTCAGGGAACTGGGGCGCCAGGGCCGAGACCCGGATCCTTCGAAATCGTCCATGGTCATGGCCTCCTGCCTGGGCGTGGCCTTGCTGGGAACGGGACTGGTCGCGGTCGGGCCGGTGACCGATGGCGACGCCCTGTGCTACCACCTCCAGGTGCCCAAGACGTTCCTGATGCACGGGTCGCTGGGATTCGACCCCGACCTCCACGAGACGGTCTACCCCCTGGTGACTGAATTGATCTACCTGCCGGCCCTGGAGTTCCGCGGGCCCGGAGCGTGCCGGTGGATTCAGTGGGTGCTGGGCCTGGTCCTGTTCGCCAACGTGACGGCGCTGGCACGCCCGAGCCTCGGCCGACGGGCATGGTGGGCCGGGACGATCATGATGCTGACGCCAGCGATCTCCAACGGGATGTCCGCCCCGCTCAACGACGTGGCGCTCGCCGCATTCGGGACGGCCGCGATCTACGCCTGGACGCGGATGCTCGACCGGCCGAGCTTCGCCTCGGCGGCGCTGGCCGGGGTGTATGCCGGGCTGGCGATCGGCGTGAAATACCCGGCGCTGGTTCTCTTCGCAATGCTGACAGCCGGGACGGCGTTCCGGAGTCTCGGGCGTTCATCAAGGGACGTCGCACGGCCGGATAGATCCTGGCTCGCGATGGCGGCCATGTATATCGCTGCAACACTCCTCATCGGCGGGTGGTGGTATTTGCGTGCGTATCTTCACACGGGGAATCCGGTGTATCCCTTCTTCCGCCACGCGTTCGGCGGGGCCGGGCTGGATGAGGTGCTCGACCCGATCAAGCGTCCGATGGCGGTCACCCCCTGGAACCTGCTCCTCTCCCTGATCCCGCTCACGCTCCAGCCGGATCGCTTCGATAGCTTCTCCCACCAGTTCGGTCCGACCTTCCTGCTGTTCCTCCCGGCCGCCTTGCTGACGCGACCGCCCCGTCGCGTGATCGGCCTGGCCGCGCTCGGGTACCTCTTCCTGATGATCTGCCTGACCCAGCGGCAGAGCATGCGGTTCGTGCTGATCGGGCTGGGGCCAATGGCGATCGCGATCGCCTATGGTGCCTCGATCTGGTGCGATCGGACGACGCTACCCGCGCGGGTGATGGTGTCGGTCCTGCTGGCGGCCCTGGGAGTGGAGGCGGCCTGGGCCGTCGCGCGGAGCCGGCACGTGATCGGAGTGGTGACGGGGCGGGAGTCGGCCGAAGCATTGCTGGCACGGCGGGAGCCGACCTATCTTGTGGGTCGATGGGCCGGCCAGAACCTGCCCGCGTCGGCGAGACTGATCGGCCAGGACCATCGGGGCTTCTACATCCCTCGCCCGTACACAATGGAGCTGGCCCACCGTCGCCGGACCGGGCTGGGCCGTCGCGGCGAGTCACCCGAGGAGATCGTCGCGCGGCTCTGCGAATCGGGCTTCACGCACATGATGCTCTGCCCGCCCGTGCCCGAGACGGCCGTCGAGTTCGACCCGACCCTGGGACGGCTCCTGGCCCCCTGGCTGGCCGTCCGGACCCCGATCTATCATGAGGACCTGACCGACAGCGACGGGGTCCTCCGTCGCTATGCCATCTACGAGTTGTCGTCCGATCGGTTGGCGTCGCGACCCAGGGAAGGCCCCCGACGATGACGATGAACGACCGCCGCGACTGGCCCGGGCTCGAGGAATTGAGGTCCCGGGTCCAGAAGGGTCGGCACCGGGAGATCGGCAACTGGCTGGCGCGCCGGGTCGGCCGCCCGAGCGCGGTCTACGGATGCTGGCTGGCGGTCCGGCTGGGTCTCTCGGCGCACCAGGTGACTGCTGCGGCGTGGATCGCATCGATGGCGGCGGCGGTGGCCATCGGTATTGGCACGCGATGGATGTTCGTACTGGGCGTCGCGCTGGCGCACCTCGCCTTCTGGCTCGACCATGTCGACGGCCAAGTCGCGCGCTGGCGCGGGACGGCGAGCCTGGATGGGGTCTACCTGGATTACCTGATGCACCACGCGGCGAACCTGGCGTTGGGCTTCGGGCTGGGATATGGCCTGGCGGCCCGCTCGGGCGACATTCGGTGGACGATCGCCGGCTTCGCGATCGGCGCCGGCTGGACAATGTTGAACCTGCACAATGACTGCCGCTATAAAGCGTTCTTCCAGAGGCTCAAGGCCGCGACGGGGAGTTACCGCATCGACGGCGGGGCCGGAGGGCGTCCCAAACCACCCTCGTCCTGGCCTCGTCGAGGTCTCGGCGCGATCACCTGGCCGGCCTACAAGTCTTGTGAGCCCCATATCGTCTTGCTGGGGCTAACCGCGATGGCGGCGCTGGCGGTGGTTGCACCCGCGAACTGGCTGATTCTCTGGCAAGGTGGAGTACTCGTCCTCGCGCTCATGGTCCCGCTGCTCGCAATCGGCCGGATGGCCCGCGCGGTGCGACGCGGATCGGTCGAAGACGAGTTCTCACGATGGTTCCGAGCGTTCGATACCGCGGAGGCTGCTCGGCCGATTGTCGCGGATGCCCCTGGACATCGGTCGTTCGCAACTGTATCAACGAACGGAGAAGTTGAGTTCGATTCCCTCGACCGACACCGGCGGATCCGGACCGAGGCGGATGCCAGCGAGCCCCTCTGACACCCTGGATCATTCTCCACAACTCCCTCGATGGCGGGACGCCGGGATCGGCATCGTCGGCGCGGGCTTCATCGTCCGAGACTGCCACCTGGTGTCTTACGCCGAGGCCGGGTTCCAAGTGGTCGGGATCACATCGCGGACCATAGCAAAAGCCCAGGAAGTGGCCGCATCGCGAGGAATCCCTCAGGTGTATCGGACCTTGGAGGCGATGCTCGACGACCCAGCGGTCGAGGTAGTCGATATCGCCGTGCCGCCCGATGAGCAGCCGGGCGTGATCCGCCGCGTGCTCGAGCATCCCCGTCGCGTTCGGGGCATCCTGGCTCAAAAGCCGCTGGCGATGTCGTATGCGGAGGCCGCTCCGCTAGTCGAGGCTTGCGAGCGGGCCGGGGTGCTCCTCCAGGTCAATCATAACATGCGGTATGATCCGTCGGTGCGTGCCCTGAAGACGCTGCTCGACGAAGGCCGACTCGGCGAACCGGTCCTGGCGACGATCGAGATGAGGGCGATCCCCCACTGGATGCCCTGGGCGAGTGAGGGCCGATCGCTGTCGACGTTCGTCATGAGCATCCACCACCTGGATACCTTCCGATACTGGCTGGGCGACCCGACGCGGGTACTAGCGAGCACGCGTCCCGACCCGAGGACACCGTTTCCTCACCATGATGGGATCAATCTGTACATCCTCGAATACGAGGACGGTGCGAGGGCATCCGGCTGGGACGACGTCTGGGCGGGGCCCTCGCGCGAAGGGGCCGGGGCGAGCCTGACCGTACGCTGGCGTTTCGAGGGGACCGAGGGTCTAGCGCTCGGCGAGATCGGCTGGCCCGGCTGGCCGGCCCGGGTGCCCAGCACGATCGATTACTCGACCATCCGGGACGACGGGGCCTGGCATCGCCCGCGTGGTCCGGAGACCTGGTTCCCCGACGCGTTTGCCGGTACGATGGGCGGCTTGCTCCACGCGCTGGAAACGGGCGGAAAGCCGGACATCTCGGGCCGGGATAACCTCAAGACGATCGCCCTCTGCGAGGCGGTCCTGGCCGCGGGGCGTGGACAGGGCGTGGCGGACATGCGCGATTATAACGGGTAGGCCCACCTTGATCCTCTTCCCTCAGCCGCCATTGACGATCCGACTCTTCTCCGCGGTCCCCTGGCCCGGCGAGGCCATGGGGCCTTTCGTGGCAGGCGCACTGGCACTCGGCGTGGCCCTCGCGGGACTGGCCTCCGTCCGGATCTGGCAATGGCGCAACAAGAGGGTCAAGCGGTTCGCGCGCCTGCGGGCCCCGGCGGCCGAGCGGCGTCGGGACGAGCGTGCCCTCCTCCAGACCGAGGTCTTCTACCATTCGCTGGTCGAGACCATCCCCCAGATGATCCT
>JBKQHM010000629.1:0-7762 GCA_052148775.1 Isosphaeraceae bacterium
CTCGAGCCGTGGCCCGGACGTTTCGCGCCAGGGCGTACAGCGCGACCTGTTGCCGATCGTCGAGGGAACGACGGTCAACACCAAGCACGGCCCGGTCAAGACTGACCACATCCTCTTCGTGGCGGCCGGTGCCTTCCATCGTTCGAAGCCGTCGGACCTGATGCCCGAGCTCCAGGGCCGGTTCCCGATCCGAGTCGAGATGCACGACCTCACCCGCGACGACTTCGCTCGGATCCTCCGCGAGCCCCGCGTCTCGCTCATCCGGCAATACCAGGCCCTCCTCTCCACCGAGGGCATCACGCTCGAATTCGCCGACGCCGCCATCGAGGTCATGGCCGACCTGGCCTTCCAGGTGAATCGATCGACCCAGAACATCGGGGCGCGCCGGCTGCACACGCTGCTGGAGCGCGTCGTGGAGGATCTCAGCTTCAATGCGCCCGATCGCGAGGAGAAGCACGTCGTCATCGACGAAGCCCTCGTCCGCGAGCGGCTCGAGGCGCTCTCCAAGGACGAAGACCTCAGCCGGTTCATCCTGTAGCGTGGCTTGATGGATGGCGGGTAGCAGGCCGCTGCACTTGCCGGAATCCCGGCCGGGTCATAAGATCACCATGGAGGCGAGGATGCCGGAAGGCCATCGCGATCGAGGACCCCAAGATGAACAAGCCATCCGAGACATTCCCTGTTCCGACCGACAAGCCGGCCGAGCTTGCCCCGGCGTTCGCCCCCGAGGGAGTATCCCGCGTGAAGAACTCGGATGTGGTGGGGAAGGCTGAGAACCGCGAAGATGGCCCCAGGTTGGTCTTTCGCGATGGCGAGGCCTATGTGGAGGGGTGCAGCGTCCCCATCTGGCGGCTGGAGATGGCCCGCCGAGGCGGCTCCAGCCCCGCCGCGCAGATCGCCGTTTCTCCCGGTCTGACGCCGGAAGGGCTCGAGCTGGCATTTGCCTACGCCCAGGAGCACAGTGCGGAATTCGACCCACTGATCCGGTATCACAGCGGCGCCGATGTCCCCCTGGAGGATGAAGGTGACGACGAAGACGACGCCACCTTCGAGGCCGAGCTCGATGCCATGTTCACCGAGTACGCCCAGGTCTTTCGGCGGCTTGCGGAATGAGGTACCTCAGTGTCAAGCAGGTACTCGCGATCCACGCACGTTCGATCGAACAGTTCGGGGGCGATCCCACGATTCGGGACCCGGGCCTGCTCGATTCGGCGGTGGCCCAGCCGCGCTCGCGCTTCGGCGGGAAAGATCTCTATCCGAGTCTCGAAGAGAAGGCGGTGGCGCTGGCCTTCTCGCTGGTGATGAACCACCCGTTCGCTGACGGTAACAAGCGGACGGGATACGGAGCCATGATGAGATTCCTGAGTCGCAACGGTCACAAGATCGGTGGCTCGCTGGCCGAGCATGAATCGACTTTCCTCCAATTGGCAGCCGGTGAGTTGGACCGCGAGAGGTTCCTCGCCTGGGTCCGAGAGTGGATCAATCCGAAAGTGACCGGATCCTCGCGGGACGAGTCTCAATCGCTCACCCCACACGATGCGGAGCTCCGCCTGGCAGATCAGGGTTGGGCCTTGGCGAGCTGAGCCTTCCGCGTGAGCAGGCGTGCGGCATCATTCGCGGAGGCGAGTGCGGTCACGACGTGGCGCCGACACTCCGGGTCGATCAGGTCGAGCGGGTTCCGATCGTCGAGGCGGACCAGGATCGCCGCGACTTGCTGGACAGCCGCGTCGAGGGGGACGGCCGGATCCTCTGGCCGGAGCGTCTTCCGCTCGCGAACCAGCTCGGCGGCTTCGGCGGATCGCCCGAGGATCAGCAGGAGCCAGGAAACATGGCGGAGCTGCGCGTCCAGGAACCTGCGATGGGCGGCATCCCCTGTCGCGCGGGCGCAGACCTGTCGCTGATAGGCCAGGCAGTTTCGGTACGCCGCGACGGCATCGGCGAGCCGGCCCTGATTCTCCAGAGCTTCTCCCAGGCGATGGGACGTCCCGGCACAATCCGAACGGCGGTGGATGTTATCGGGAGTCAGGCTCAGGAGCGCCTCGCGAACCTGGATCGCCTGCCGGTAAGGCTCGATTGCTTCTGCCGATCGGCCGGTCTCGACCAGGATCCGGCCGATCTGATGAAAAACTGTCGCCAGGCCGCTACGGTGTTCGACATTGAAGGGACGATCCTGGAGGAGGCGTTGGTAGAGCTCGGCGGCCCGGCGGAAGTCGCGCAGCGCAGCCTCGGCTTGTTCGAGATGGTCTTCGTGCACCGCCAGGCAGTCGACGGCGATGGCCAATCGGTGTAGATGGTCGTAACTGGAAGGATCAGCCTGATAGATGTCGTCGAACCGGTTGACGGCCGAGCGCGCCAACGTCAGGGCTTCGTCCGGACGGTCATCCCGCAACAGGATTGCCAGAAGGTAAGAAAGCTCGCCCGTGAGCCGAGAATGATCCTGCTCTTCTGGCTCCTTTTGACACAGATCTCGGGCGATCGCGAGCGCGTGGCGCAGTTCGGCAACGGCTTCGGCAGTCATCTTCGGCAGGACTCCGGGCTGTGCGAGGAGAACCTCGCACTGGCAGAGCCGTCGTGCGACAGAACGGTCATCGCAAGCGTTGTGAAGCTGATCCATGAGCATCGCGCGCGTCTTCTGCCAGATCTGTTGAGCGCGTCGCACATGGTCGTCTCCTTCCGCGGAACAGCCATTCTCGCGTAGGTTCGCCCCCAATCGGTAATGACATTCTCCCAGATCCAGCCCATAATCCGCGACCGTCGGATTCCGTCGTACGAGCTCATCGTGGAGGGCCAGGGTTTCGAGCCAGGCGGCGCGCCACACTTCAGGGGGAGCGGCCTCGTCGAGGCCGCGCGCGATTCGTTTCGAGGCTCGGGCGAGTTCCGGGAGGAAAGCCGGGTCAGCGTGCAATGCCCCGACCAATCCCCGGTATTCCTCGAAGAGCAAGGAACTCAACGCGCCGGATCCGCGATCGGACTTGCCGAAGAGCCGGTCGTTGGCCTGCTCGGCAAGCCGTATGATGGTGCGATTGCCGGCGGTCAGGGCCTGGACGGCCTTGCGGCGCTGCTCCTCCACGCGGACGAGGTTCGCCTCGGCGCGGCGCCATTGCCAGGCCACCCCCGCGATTCCGGAGAAGATGACCACGACCAGTGCGGCGGTCAGGCCGGTGAGCAACGGCCGGCTCCGGCACCTCCTCACCATCATGCGGAACCGCCCTTCCGGGCGCGCAAGGACCGGCTCGCCCTGGAGGTAGCGTCTCAGGTCGGCCGCAAAGTCGGCCGCGCTGGCGTAGCGACGACCAGGCTCCTTGGCCATCGCCTTGAGACAGATGGTCTCGAGGTCGGCGGGAATCATCGCGTCGAGCCGGCGCGGAGCGTGCGGTTCTTCTTGCTCGATCTGGGTCAAGAGCAATGGCCCCTTGCCCTGATGAGGGCGCGTCCCGGTCAATAGTTCGTAGAGGATGACGCCCAGGCTATAGACGTCCGTCCGTGCGTCGAGCTTCGCTCTCTCGCCGCGCGCCTGTTCGGGGGCCATGTAGGCCGGCGTGCCGATCAACTGACCGTCGGCCGTCAGCGTCGCCTCGCCCGAATCGCTCTTGGCCAGGCCGAAATCGGTCAGATAGACGCGTCTCTCAGCGTCGACCAGGACGTTCGACGGTTTGACATCGCGGTGGATCACGCCGAGCGAATGGGCGTGCTGCAAGGCGTCGGCCAGCGTCGCGATCCATTCGGCGGCATCGCGGAACCTGGGGCGGTAATTCGCGATCTCGTCGGCGAGGTTGCGGCCTTCGACCAAGTCGCTGACCAGATAGGCCACACCATCGACCTGGCCGGCGTCGTGGACCGGGACGATGTGCGGATGGCGAAGCGACGCGACACTCCTGGCCTCCCGGAGGAACCTCTCGACGGCCTCGCGTCCGGCTAATGCACCTGCCCGGGGATGTTTCAAGGCCACGGCTCGATTGAGCGTCGTATCCCACGCCCGATAGACCAGGCCGAAGGCGCCCTCGCCGATCATCTCATGCAGGTCGTAGCGGCCGATGCAGCCAGTCGAGCCTGATCCGGCTTCGGTATGCTTCATCGGGACCGACGTGTCTCGAATCTGCCTCTTGACCCGCCGGCGTAATACCGACTCGGCCACAACCAGCTCACGCAACGCCAGCGGGTTGTCGGCGATTTCCGAGAAGCGGGCCAGGTAACCGGCCAGATCGGGTGATTCGTCCGCCTTGATAAGGAACTCCATCTCCTCGTGGATCAGCTCGGTCAGCACGAACGTCCGATGCGGGCTCCCCTCGTGGGCGTGCTCCTCAATCGCAGGATGCTCGCCCTGCCGGAGGGCCTGGCGGAACGCGCGGACAACGACCTGGATCTCCTCCCAGACCGAGCTCTCCAGGTCGGGGAATCGGCGGGGCTCAGAGGTCGTCGAGTCACCTCTCGGCATCTCGTCACCTCCCCGTGACGTCGAGCCCTTCGAGCCCGAGCAGGCGCTGGAGGCGGACCTTGGCCCGCTGCCGCACCCGCCGAACGGTCCGCTCCGAGCAATCGAGCCGCTCGGCGATCTCTTCGGCCGTGTAGCCGATCAGGAGGTGCTCGACGATGGGCCGGTCGTCCGGCGACATGGCCTGGCGCAGTTGCTCGATGAGGTCGGTGAGCATGGCTTCATCGTCCGGCGCAGGGGACTGGTCGAGAAGATACAAGTCATCGTCGTGATCGCTGGGCCATTCGACGTCGCGCCCGGCATCGCGCCGCGCCGCGCGGAGATACTTGAGCCGATCGGCGCACTTACGCAAGGTGATCATGGCCAGCACCGACCAGAGCTCGTCCCCGTCCTCCACCTGAAACTCGCCATGACGATTCCGGAGAAAAAAACTCTTACAGGCCGAGAGCACGACGAGCTCGACGTCCGCCCGGTCTCGCAGGCTTTCGTCGAACTGACGAACCGTCAGCGCGATCAGCCGGCGGACGTACCGCCGAAACAAGGCCGTCTCGGCTGCTTCATCGCCAGCACGCACCTGCCGCATCAGCTCGTCGAAGCCGTCGTCGGACCACATGTCTGCCTGGACTCGTCGGCGTCGAGCGCAAGCGCTCTGATTATCCACGATCTAACAAGATGGGCATTCTCCGCGATGGCTCGGATGATTTCAAGCATGAGGTAGAACCCGCTTGGGGAATCCCTGAGCCGTGAGGCGTTTTCTCAACAGGCCGCGCTTGCACGCACGCCCGCGGGCCGGGCTTTCCAGCCCGACGTCCAAATCGTGTCAGGCCAGAAAGCCTGGCCTACGTACAGATCGTTCTTGTCGTAAGTTAGTTGGCCGGTGTTTGGGATGCTTGTGGAGTTACCAGTTAGCGGCCAACGCGGCCGGTGTGCGTCTCCTCACTGGACCCGCGGCTCGATCGGACGCTCCCGTCGATCAAACCCCTACCGGGCCGACTCGGGTTCATTCTGGTTCCATCAAGGAGTCATCTTTATGTCTCTCATTCGGAGGGTACTTATGGAGTGGATGATGCGATGGGAGCTGGTCCTGGCGGTTGCGGGATGGCTGCTTGCGTCGACCTGGCTGGCAGCTCCGGCCTGGGCAGGCCAGTACACCTTTGTCACGCTGGACGCCCCGAATGCTGGCACCGGGTCGGGCCAGGGTACGTTCGCCGACGGGATCAATGCCTCCGGTCAAATCGTCGGTGCGTATTACGACAGCGCCGGCGTTCTGCACAGCTTCCTGTTGAATGGCGGTCAATACACCACGATTAACGGCCCTACGGGATCCCAGAGCGACGTCGCGTTTGGGATCAATAACGCCGGCCAGATTACCGGGTACTATTCTTTCAGCACGTTCATCGGCAACTCGCACGGCTTCCTGTTGAGCGGCAGTCAATACACCACGATTAACGGCCCCGGAGGCGGGTCAACAATCGCGGCGGGTATCAACAATACCGGGCAGACCGTAGGGAATTATGGAGCGGGCGCCGGACTCGACGGTTACTTGTTAAGCGGTGGCAACTTTACAACCATCGCTGATCCGAATGCCCAGCCCGACCGGACAGAGGCCTTGGGAATCAACGACGCCGGCGCAATTGTAGGGACGTACAACTACGACACCACGGCGCATGGTTACCTCTTGAGCGGCGGCACCTACACCACGCTGGATGATCCGAACGCGGGTAGTGGGATTGGACAGGGTACATCGGCTGTGGGCATCAATAACACGGGCCAAGTCGTCGGATCCTATGTCGATCCCCAGGGGGTCAATCATGCCTTTGAGTTGACCAATGGCGTCTATACGACAATCGACGACCCGAACGCCGGCACTGGCTTCGGCCAGGGAACCGTGGCCTACGGCAACAACGATGCAGGAGATATCGTTGGCTATTACATCGACGCTCGTGGCGCGTATCACGGGTTCCTGGCCATACCCGTCGTAAGTTCGGTGCCCGAACCCAGCAGCTTCGTCCTGGCAGCCGTGGGCGGCTCACTGGCGTTATTTGAATATGGTCGCCGCAAGCGGCTGCGAAGGTCCACTGGAGTCCTTTTGGATGCACCGCAGGTGATTCAGCACGGAGACTAACCATGAGGCGCAGGCAGCATTCGCCCCGATTACCCTCACAGCAGGGACTCAGCATTTCATCGACTTCCGGGGAATCCAGGGAATGGCCCACTTGACCACGGCAGTCGAGCGTGATCCAGCTCGGCACGGGCTTCTTCACTCTGCTCTGCTCGGGTACGCGCCGATCAGGAGATCCTCGGCGATGACACGGTTCACGCACGCCGCGGGATGAGCGACTGGAATGCGACCTCATCCGCGTGGAGAGGTCCACAAGTCTAAGGCATGACCGGCCCGGCATGGCGAAAACCAGCCCGCTGACCTGTTTGGCACAGGCGTCGAAAGGACCATCGAAACCTGAGCCCACGGGGAGGTATAATCGGCATCAAGGTGATTCTCTTCCGGTTCGGAGCGAAAAGCCATACCGATTCACAACTGGACTCGCGTCGATGCGGGTTTGTTCCATGCCGTTCATCAGAGCTGGATCAGCGTCCTGTCTCGTGCTCTGAACACGGGAAGATTGTCGCCCGACTACTACGCCCTCATCGAGCGTGCGTGCGAGGGTCTGATTCCGGAAGATCTGAGCGAGGATCGCATCTACGTGCGCAAGGCGGATCGGATCACCGTCCGCCATCGACACGGCCAGATCGTCGCCGTGGTCGAGATCGTCTCGCCCGGGAACAAGGCCAGCACGAACGAGTTGCGCACCTTCGTCGAGAAGACCTCGAACTTGATCGCGCAGGGCGTTCACCTGCTGGTGGTCGACCTGTTCCCGCCCAGCAAGCGCGATCCCCAGGGCATCCACAAGGCGATCTGGGATCAGTTCGTTGAAGAGGACTTTGTGCTGCCGGGCGACAAGCGACTGACTCTCGCAGCATACGACGCAGGGCCGCCACCGACCGCCTACGTCGAGCCGGTTGCGGTCGGAGACACCTTGCCCGACATGCCGATTTTCCTGAAGCCCGACTTCTACGTTTCGGCACCACTCGACGAGACGTATCGGACAACCTGGAATGAGTTCTTTCCAGCCCCGGTGAAGAGGCTCCTGGAGCCGTCGAACGGGAACCCGTGAGAAGCTTGATGTCGGGAGATCCGCCCTTCTCTAGCCTGGATTCCCATGGAGGGGAAACCGGCTAACAAATTGGCCAGCCACATAACAATGCGATACTTCGTTTCGACGTTAGTTCTCAACTTTACACCACGCTCGGCTCGGGTGCCAGCATGACGTC
>JBKQHM010000630.1:0-28473 GCA_052148775.1 Isosphaeraceae bacterium
CCTTCGCGCCCAGCCTGGATCACATCGGTCCCTTCGGGCGAACGGTCGATGACCTGCGACTCTTGTTTGAGGCGATCTGCGATAAGGACCGATTAAAACGCGAGGCATATCGCCACCCACCGCGCGAAGGTCCGGTGAAGCTTGGTCGTCTGCGCGGCTTCTTTGATAGGCGGGCCACGCCTGCCGTCCGCTCCATGCTGGATGAAGCGGCTCATGCACTCTCGGAGCAAGGGGCAGAAATCATCGAGGCGGATGACCCGATCGACTTCGAGAGGGTACTCCAGGATCATCGCACCGTACTGAGCGCGGAGGCCGCGAGGGTGCATTCCGATTGGCTCGATGAATTCCCCGACGATTATCCACCTCTCATCCGCGACATCATCCTGGAAGGCCGAGCCCTGATCGCGATGGAATACTTCCGCGCCCAGGATCGCATGTTCCCGACGACGATCGCGTTGCTGGAAGTCTCTCGCGGTAAGGATCAACAGTGTTGGATCACGCCAGCAGCTCCCAGCACGGCCCCCGATCGATCGACGACGGGGGATCCGTCATTCAACGCACCCTGGAGTTATACCGGGCTGCCCACCGTCTCATTTCCCATCGGTCTCGCACCCGACGGCCTCCCGGTTGCCATGCAGTTGACCGGCTGGTTCATGCGGGACCAATCGCTTCTGAAAGCCGTTGCGTGGTGCGAACAAGTCATCCGAACCTGGCGGCAATAGAGGACTGGGACCATGGCCGGCGATGAGGAGTTGAACGAATTGCTCGACGAGCTGGACCGACAGACCGATGCGGCCGACGAGACCGTCGAGCGGGCACGCGAGAGCCTCGAGGAGACCCTGAAGGGCCTGAGGCTCACGCCCGAGGAGGAGCACATCCTGGCCGAGGAGTTGGGCCAGCTCCGCGACCTGACCCGGAAGCTCGACGAGACGACGATCGAGATCGCCGCGTTCGGGATGGTGAGCCGGGGGAAGTCGTCGGTACTCAATGCCCTGATCGGTCAGGAGGTCTTCAAGGTCGGCGCGACGCATGGCACCACCGTCGCCCGCGCCGCCCAGCGTTGGGAGCAGAGCGCCGTCGGCCGTCCCGGTCTCGAGGGCACCCGACTCGTCGTCGTCGATACGCCCGGCATCGACGAGGTCGGGGGCGAAGGCCGGGAAGCCCTGGCTCGCGACGTCGCCCGGCATGCCGACCTGATCCTCTTCGTGGTCTCCGGCGACATGCAACGCGTGGAGATCGAGGCCCTCACCGCGCTGCGCGAGGCCCAGAAGCCGATCATCCTCGTCTTCAACCAGATCGACCGCTATCCGGACCTCGACCGCGAACAGATCTATGCCAAGATCAAGGACGATCGGGTCAAGAACCTAGTGCGTCCGGACGACGTCGTGATGACCGCGGCCCGGCCCGAGCCGTTCAAGGTCAAGGTCCAGCTCCCCGATGGGACGACCCAGACACAGTGGGAGCGGCCGGCTCCGCTGATCGAACCGCTCAAGGTCCGGATCCTCGACGTCCTCAACCGCGAGGGGAAGGCGCTCGTCGCCCTGAATACGCTGCTGATGGCAGGCGACCTCCATACCGAGATCGTCTCGCGGAAGGTCCAGATCCGCGATGACGCGGCTAACCGCCTGATCTGGAACTTCTCGCTCGCGAAAGGGGCGGCCGTCGCGCTCAACCCGATCCCGGTCGCGGACATGGCCGGCGGCCTGGCCGTCGACGTGGGGATGATCGTCACGCTCAGCAAGCTCTACGGCATCCCGCTGACGCGCCGCACCGCGGCGAGCCTGGTCCGCGACATGATGCTGGCCCTGGGGGCCATGGGGCTCGTCGGAGTTGCCAGCAAGCTGCTGGCCAGCGGGATCAAGACATCGATGGCCGGGTTGACGATCATGAGCGGCGGGCTGGCTACCCCCTTGACCGCGCTGGGCTACGGCGCCATCGGACTGACCCAGGCGGCGACCGGCGCCACGACCTCTTACGTCCTGGGCCAGGGCGCCAAGACCTACCTCCGTCAGGGTTGCCAGTGGGGCCCGCGCGGGATCAAGACCGTCATCCAGCAGATCCTCGTCGAGGCCAAGTCCGACTCGGTCATCGACCGACTGCGGGAAGACCTCAAGAAACGACTGAAGACCTGACCGATTCCTCGGCCGTCTCGAGGCTCACTCTCGAGGTTTACGCCGTTTCATGGCCTGCTCGAGCTCGCGGATGCGGGCCTCGGCGGACTCAGCGCGGGCCTGGGCCTCGACCCGAGCCTGGGCTTCGGCCTCCGCCCTCCTGGTTTCCTCCCGGGCGCGGGCTTCGGCCCGGACACAAGCCTGGGCGATCGCCGTATAGTCGCCGATTTCCTCATTCGAAGCGGGGTCGATCAGCACCAGACGATCGCCGCTGGTCTGAGGGTTCACCTTCACGCCCAGCCATAAGCCCACCGGGTCCAGCCAGGCCTGGCCATGCGAATCCAACGGCACGGCCTTGTAAGCCTTGCCATGCAATTGGTATCGAATCAAGGTGATCTTTCGTCGCTCGCCTTCCCCTTCCTGGGCATCAGCGATCACGTAATGGGGCACCTTGGCCCTTGCATATTGCGTGACCTTCGTCTTGATATCCAGGATCCGCGTGCTGGGCGAGGTGACCTCGATGATGAGGGAGGGCCAGACCTTCTCCGTCTTGACGTGGAACGTCTGCCAGTCCTTGCGTCGCTTGACGCCGAAGATCACCGAGAGGTCGGGGCTATGGTGTTTCAACCCGGGGATATCCCAGTAGATGCCGCAATTGGAGAAGACCATCACCGATCGGTCGTCCGAGAACCGAGACTTCAGGACACTCCTGAGATAGAGTAGATCGTCGTCATGCGAAGCAGTATGTTCATGGACGTCTCCTTCCCGAGGATGGAGCACATCGTCCAAGGTTAATGGAACTCTTACCAGGCGACATGGGCCGTTCGGAAGCTTCTTGAGTACATCGCGATATCCAAATTCGAACGAAGCCTCTCCGTCGCTCGTCTCCGCGGACATAGACAACTCTGACTTTGGGACAGGAAGCTTCCCTCGGCGGTCGTAACTGGTACTCATCATTGTCCCGATGGTTTCTCGATCGACTTTCTGGACATCCTTTCGTCAGGGAGCAGGACCGATCATAATGATAGGTGATCAGGCCGCAACGCATCCAGTGTCTTCGTGCACCCGGCAATCTGGATCGTGCCTCATGACGCGTACCCGATGGCTGATCCTTGCGTGTGCCATCACAATGGCGATACTCGGCGGACTGGCCTACGAGATCATCGCGACACAGCCAGTTCGCTACGCCGTCCGCACATGCGCGGAGCTGTTCACAATCGCCAATCGGCCGGACCTCGACGAGGACGAGCGGCTCCAGGCGGCGCGATCGCTGTGCTCGGCCCGGTATCTCCGGACGCACAAGCTGACCCTGGCCGATGAGGGGGGAATCGTCGGCATCCCGCGCAACCTCAACAAGAACTTCAAGGCGTGGCACGAGGGGCCGAACATCTGGATCTGCACGAGCAACCGCGTCGGCCCGGTTTACCAGTTCGTGCTCGAGGACGGCGAGTGGCGATTCGACGGCCCCGTGGGGATACTCCGTGCCTGGGGAGAGATGATCCCGATGGCCGACCTCCCCGAGCTGGAATAGGCGGCGGCCGAATGATCCACTGCGCATTCATCCGATCAAGGTAGTTTCAGCAGATACACCTTGTTATTCGATCCCGCGACGGCCAGTTGGGCCCCGTCCGGGCTCCAGGCGACGCCATAGGTCATCGTGTCGGGGGCGACGCGCTGGTGGAACAGGGGCTTGGCCTCGGCGGCGTCCCAGACGAAGAGGTTGCCGCCGTAATCGACCGAGGCCAGTCGCTTCCCGTCCGGGCTGAAGGCGACCGAGTAGATGTCATACGGATGTCCGTCGAGCTTGTGGAGCTCCTTGCCGTCGGCGACGTTCCAGATGCGAATCGTCTTGTCGACCGACGCCGAGGCGAGCCTGGTCCCATCGGGGTGGAAGGACAGGCCATAAATCGGGCCGCCGTGGCCCTGACTCTTGCGGATCTCCTTGCCGTCGGCGACATTCCAGTACTTGATCAACTTGTCGTCGCCGCCGGTCGCGAGCACGTCGCCCTTGGGGCTGAAGGCCAGTGCGTAGACGACGTTGGCATGCGCGTTGATCGATCGAAGTTGGGCCGCCTTCGCGACGTCCCAGAGTCGTGCCGTCTTGTCGGCGGCCGCGGTGCCGGCCGTCTTGCCGTCGGGACTCCAGGCAACCCCGTAGATCTGACCGGTATGGCCGGCGAATGTCTTCGAGGCGGACGAGGAGGGGAGCGTCCAGATCGATACGAGCTTGTCGCCGGAACCGGAGATGATTGTCCGTGAATCCGGCAAGAATGCCAGCGCGGTCGCCGGCCCACCCGAAGCCCGGTAGCTCGCGCGCTCAGCTTTCGCGGGATCGCCGGCGGTCATGTCGAAGACCTTGATCATTCCGTTCGTCATGCCGATGGCCAGGAGCGCGTTGTTGCCCGAGATGGTCACGGCGCCGACGCCGGCCGGAAGCGACAGGATTGTCTGGAGGGGCTTGCCGTCCTTCGAGTTCCAGACCCGCACCGCCTTGTCCAGCGACCCCGTCACCAGCCGGGCTCCGTCGCGGGTGATTCCCAGGCTGAGGATGCCGTCCGCGTGGCCCGAGTAGGTCTGGATGGCCTTGCCTTGATTCGTGTCCCAGAGGCGGGCCGTCTTGTCGGCCGATGCCGAAAACAGGAGGTTCCCGTCCTTCGGCGCGAACACCAGGGAGCGGATCCTTCCGGAATGGCCCTTCAGCTCCTTGATCGTCTTGCCGTCGCCGGCTCCGACGACCCGGATCGTGTTGTCCTCCCCGGCGATCGCCAGCCGGGAGCCGTCGTCCCGGAATGCCATCGCGGTGATCAGCGACGGCGATGCCTCGATCTTCTTGACCTCCTTGCCATCGGCCACATTGACGATCCGCACCGACTTGCCGGCGAGGGCCATCGCGAGCTGCGATCCATCCTGGCGGAACGCGATGGCGACGATCGGCTCGGGCGCCGGGATTTCCCGGGTCAACTTCCCGTCGGACGGATTCCAGATCCGTACGATCTTGTCATCGCCCGCAGTTGCGAGCTTGGTTCCGTCCTCGCTCAGGGCTAACGACTTGATGGGCTCCCTGGCGTCGAATCGACGGGGTTCCACGGCCGGGATGTCCCAGAGCTTCGCCGTGTTATCATTGCTCCCCGAGAGGATCTGCTTGCCGTTCGGCGACACGGCGACGCTCAGGACCAGCTTGGAATGTCCCTCGTACTTGCGGAGTTCCTTCCGGCTCGCCACTTCCCATAACCGGACGGTGCCGTCGAATCCGGCTGTCGCCAGGGTCTTGCCGTCCGGGCTCCAGGATACCGAGTAGACGGCCTCCGTATGCCCATCGAGCGTCCCGATCACGGCGGCCTGCTGTGCCATCGCCAATCCCGTCGCGGCCATCGCCACGAGCATCGTCATCAGCGCGCGGGGATAAAGTCTTGTGTTACCGATCATGATGCCTCACTCCGGGTTGAATTGGCGTGCTGGGCGGGGACCAGGCAGGTCCGGCTCGGAATCCTGCGACGATCCCGCTCGGAGCCCGCGACTCGCCTCGGGCGACTCTGACGCGACTCCGCGGATTCGACAATTGCTTAACATAGATCTCGCGGACCTCCGCTGCAATGCGATTCCGCCGGTGGAAAGGATATCGGCCAACACGGCCTATCGGGCCTTGAAGACGGCGTAGAGGACATCCTTGGGGAATTCGACATTGATCGAATCACCGACTCGTTGGACCGGCATGGTCCGTTTCGCGTTGCCATTGGCGTCGAGCGGGATCATGGAAGCCAGTGTGGGGTTTCGCAGCCGGAGACGGACATTCGCCGAGACGATGGACCAGGGCATGGTCCCTGTGCTGTCGATCTGGCGGCCACGGACGGTCTGCTTCCCCTCATCGGCGGTGAAGGTCGCTTCGTGATCCGCCCAGCCGGAGGGGCTAGCGCGGGTGCCCACCTGGACGAGCACGCGGTCGCTCCGGTTCAGCGGACGGCCATCCATCGAGACGACGAGCACGCTGGCATAGTCGTTCCAGGACCGGATCGTCACGTCGCCGAGTTCGACGATCCCGGCTCGGTTGAGGAAGCCGGTAACGCCTTGCGCCGAGGGAGAGCGCAGGACGCAAAGACCCCGGTCATAGTCCCAGGAGAGCTGGCCGGTATCGCTGTTCACGACCTTGTTCTTGCGGTCGATATAGCGTGACAGGTCCGCCACCTTGGACTTGGACGGGTCGGAGTCATAGACGACCTCGACCGGACCGACGAGGAAGGCCAGGGGATCCACGCCTCGTGCGAGGTCGGACCGGTGTGCTGAATCGCCCAGGTCGCGATTGGGATCATACCCGGGTTCCTCGGCGATGATCGGCGGGACTCGTCCCCAGATCTGGTCGAGTCTGCGATGCTCGACGACGACAGGCTCGCCCTGCGCGACATCTCCCCGACGGAACAAGAGGGCCGCGGCCGGGAACTGGCCGAGCATCATCGGCGTGGCGATGGCCCATTTGGCGCGCGAGGCGGCATCCCACTCGGCGCGGTCCTGGTTGGACCATTCGGCCTCGCCGGTGGAGAACCAGTAGAGGACGTCCACGCCGGTCAGCGACTGGTAGGCTGCCGCCAGGAACGGGGCCTCGGATTGATAACTCACCGGGGGCACCCAGTGGGTCTCGGTGATCATCATGGGGTGGCCGACGACTTGCTTGATGTCGAGGGGGAATGCCCGCGGGTTGAGCAGGACCGAGACGTCCTCATACCGGTCGCCCTTGTCGATCCGCCAGCCGCGGTCGGGGCCCAGATGGACGGGGCTGTAATAGGTATTGACCGCGAGCACCTCGTTGGCGGTATAGGACCACCGCTCCGCGTCGTTGAGCCGGATCGAGTCGGCCGTCCGCCAGTTGCCCGCGTTGATCAATTGCTGGCAGCCGAGCTCCTCGCGGAGGTAGCGCGCAATCTCGGCGTTGAAGTGGTACATCGTCTCGGCGAAGAACTGGAGCTGGTCGTCGAGCCGCTTCTTGAGGCCCCCGGTTCGCGACTGGGTGAACTGCCAGACGATGTGGATTCCGAGGACGCCGCTCGACGGGTTATCCTCGGCCATTCTTTCCCCACCCCAGGCCCGGCGCGCGGCGGCGAGCGAGCCGTATTTCTTCATCGCCCAGTCGCCGAACTGCTTGCCGAGCAGCTCGAGTTGCTTCCCCTTGATGTTCTGCTCGGTCCAGAATAGCAGACTGTCTTCATTCTGGATGTGGATCATCGCCAGTGCCGGGTCCTTGGCGAGTGGGATGCCGGTATAAGTATTGGTGGGAGAGAGCAGGGCCTTGAGCCAGGCCTTGAAGCCCTGCTGGAACTTCGGGTTGAAGAAAAGGAGGCCGAAGGGGCTCTGGTCCTTCGGCCAGCCCTCGATGCCCCAGGACACGGGTACGTTTTTCAGCTCGGCCGACCAGTAGGGGCTGATCGACGTATAGATCCCTTCCTTCTTCATCGCCGCGACGAGCCTCCAGGCGTCGTCAATGGCCTTGGGATCGGCATCGGTCAGCTTGGGGTCTTTGGCGTGTGATTGCAGATGCCCATGCAGCCGGACCAGGTTGACGCCGCGCTTGGCAAGGAAGCGGGCGTGATGGGCCAGGTCCGCGGGACTCCTATCCCTCTGCACGTAGGTCGTGACGGCCCAGAACCGCTCGCGGGTTCCGTCGCCGCGGACGAATCCCGACTTGTCGGGCGAGAGCCGGATGAATCCGTTTTGGCCCGCGACCTTCTCGTTCAAGTCTCGGAGGTCCAGGAGCGCATCGGCGCGGAAGGAGTCGCGCTCAACTCGGAACGGCCACGATTCCGCCCTGTCGCGTCCTTCGCCGGTCTGGGCCGTCGCCGTCGACGCGCAAGCCAGGATCAGGATTCCGAGGAGAGGCCGTTTCTTGACAGGGATCACGTGAAGGGCTCCTCGTTGCGCGATGCGAGTGACTTCCGCCAGAGTTCAGGTTCGTCGAGGGGCGCGCGATTCTCCATAGGCTATCCCGCATCCGTGCTTCGCCGGCCGACACCCCCAAGCCGGTGTGCCATTCACCGCGGGATTGCGGTCTCCGGCATCATGAGCAACACGCCCTCGCGTTGCAACAATTCGAGATGCCCGAGGGCATCCCGAATCGCGGAGACCCGGATCGGGTCGAGGTGCCGAAGGTAAGGCATCGCGAGGTCGATCAGCGAGGCCGGCCCGCCGGCGATCGGACTCGTCTTGCGAACGGCAATCCCCGGCGAATCGTCGGCGGCACCCGAGGCATCCTCGACCAGTTGCTCGAGGAAATTCTTGGGCGCGGGGACTGTGCGAATATCGAAGTCCTTCAGCTTGGCCACGGCGGCGACATGGGCGATCGCGTCGCCGAGGCCGCCGATCCTGTCGACCAATCCGAGCTCCAGCGCCTGCCGCCCGGTGAAGACCCGGCCCCCGGCCAGCTCATCCAGCGGTTTCTTCAGGCGGGTGCCCCGGATCGCCCGTACGTGACCTTTGAACACCTCGTAGACATCGTTCATCCAGGCCTGCATCCGCTGCCGCTCCCGCTCGCTGAATGGCTCGCCGGCGCTCAGCAATCCGGCATTCTCGCCACGTTTATAGGTCTTGAAGGTCACCCCGACTTTCTTCCACAGATCGGACGTGGCCAGCTTGCCGCCGACCACGCCGATCGAAGCGGTGATCGTGCTCTCGTCGGCGTAGATGAGTTCCGAGGCGCAAGCGACGTAGTAACCGCCGCTCCCGGCGACGTCCCCCATGGAGACGACGAACGGCTTCCTCGCTTTGACACGACGCGTCGCGTCGAGGATGATCTCGCTGGCGACAGCCGATCCGCCCGGCGAATTCACGCGCAGCACGACGGCCTTGATGGAGGGGTCCCGGGCCGCTTCATCGAGCGCCTTGCGGATCTTCGAGGCACTCGCCCCGGCCTCGGCGAGCAAGGAACCCTGCCCATGCCCCAGCGAGATCGCCCCCTCGACGTAGACGATGCCGATGGCATCCTTGGCCGGCCCCTTCTTCCGGCCCTGGCCGAGCAGGTCGCTCCAGATCTTGAACATGGCGAACGGCGAGGAAAGGTCGAGGCTGGGCGACGCCTCCCGGCCGTACTTCTTGTCGAACACGACGTCCTGACCGTATTTCGATTTGAGCATCTTTTCGAAGTCTTGCCGATGCTCGACTTCGTCGATCATCCCGGCGTCCCGGGCCTTCTCGGCCGTGTAGGGTCCTCCGTCGATCCATCGGCGCACCCGGCTCGGCTCGACGCGGCGGCCCCGGGCGATCGACGCGACCGAAGCCTCGAAGATGCCGTCGAGGAGCCAGTTCTGCATCGACTCGGCCTCGGGGCTCGGCCCGTCGCGGAGGAAGATCTCCGCAGCGCTCTTGTAGGACCCGCAAGTCAAGAAGTCCGGCTTGACGCCGAGCTTGTCGAGCAAGCCGCGCAGGTAGGGCGACTCGCCGAATAGCCCGGTGATCCACAGGTCGGCGGTCGGTACGACGCTGAGCCGAGAGGCGCCGGAGAGCAGGACATATTCCCGCATGGACAGGGAGTCGGCGTGCGCGTAGATCTCCTTCCCGGCCGCCCGAACCTTTGCCATGGCCCCAAGCAGCTCCTCGGCCTGGGCCGCCCCGACAGTGCCCCCTTCGTGGAGCAACACGACGGCCTTCACGCTTGAATCCGCCGCTGCCTTCTGGAGCCGCTCCAGGAGTTCGCGGAGGGAGGTGCCGCCGATGGCGCCGAAGGAGAATGTCTGGTCCGGGGGCAGTTCCGTCACATCCCCCGCCAGCCGGAACACCGCGATCTTCGGTTTGGCGGGTGCCGGCTTCGCATCCGCAGCCACGGCATTCTTGGCAGGTGCTCCTTTGGTTCGGGCGACATTCTCGTCGCCTCGTACGGGGCAGGCTCGCCACGTGGCCGGATTGACCAATAGCGCCGCCGTCATCGCGATTCGGAACGCCCTTCCCAGTCGCCTCATCACGATCCTCCTTGTCCTCGGGCTTCTCATCGCCGGCCTATGCAGGCTCCACGACAATATAACCGGGCGCGAGGCCGGTCGATCAATCCAGAGTCATCTTGGTCAAACTACGGTACAAAGCACCGACCGCTCGATCAATGACAAAGGTCCGAAACCATTCTGGCCCTATCGGCTGACACCTATTCTGTTCCGATCATTCGCGATACGGCTTATGATACCCTGATAGGGGCCGATCAATCCGCCATCCATACTGCCGACGGAGTTGTGAGTCATGTCGAATCTGAAGACCTTGATTCGAGAATACTGCGGTGTCTTGGAACAGGAGCGAGAGCTCGGCGATCGTAAGGCGCGCCTGCGAGAAGCAATCGCGGCGGAGATGGATCGGCAGCAACTCCAGCGCTTGCAGACGGAATTCGGCAGCGCGCAGCGGACCTCGCGCTTCAAGCTTCAGCCGAGGAGGGAGTCGGTACTCGAGTTGCTGAGCAGCGAAGACATGTTCCCATTCGCGAACTTCACGCCGGCAAAGGTCAAGGAATTGCTCGTCCCCAAATATGGGCGCGAGACGCTGATCCCCTTGTTCGACATCGAAAAGATCGAGTCGCTTATGGTCAAGAGGTTGCGTAGCAGCAATTAGCGCCTTGAACCTCGAGAGGACGAGGTTGGGTGGGAGCCTTCTCCGGCTATCGGATCGGACGGGAGGGCGTGGGCGCAATCCGCTTCCGGCCCTGAGGGCACGTTCGGTGCGTGGTGGACCACTGTGTGACCCCGGAGCGGGTGGAGAGAACCCATCATCGGATCGGATTTCACTCCATCTCCAGGATCTCACCGGTGGTCGAGACGCGGACCTCGCGGGTCTTGCCGTCACTGGGGTTCTTGCCGCGGATCTCGTAAGAATGAAGCTTTCCACCGCGTTCGAGATTCTTCCAGGCCTCGTTAAGCTTGACGCCCGGAATCGCCTTGCTCGCGGCGGCCCGCACATTCTCGGGTACGTCTTCGAACTTCACCGCTTGTTTCGTGACATCCGGCAGCTCATCGTGGTCGCCACATCCCTGGACGCTGAGACTCACGGCCACCACCATCGTCGTCGCCGCGAAAATCCGTGCCACGCGATGGAGGGCGAGCCTGTGTGCTCCGCGCGCGGGGCCGTCGTGTTCCCCGATTTGCTCAATAGTCATCCGAAATGACCTCGCCATAATTCCGAGTGCTGAGCGCCTTGTAGACCTGGTAATTCATCTCTTTTCGCAAGAAACGAACGTGGCCGTCGCAGTAAACGAAGAAGCTCCCCCCGCCGTGACGGCTGATGAACTGATTGACGTCGCCGTAGGGGTCGCCGGGGCCATGTCCTTCGCCGGTATGACCCAGGATCATGCCCGCGCCGGACTCCTCAACGCAGGTGCCGGCATCCGGCTCATAAGGGTTCGGGGCGCACGACCACAAATTCGCGCCGGGGACGGCCCCCGTCCAGGTCGCCATGCCACGCCCTTGTTGCAAGTTCTCGGACCGCTCACCCACGCAGATCGTCTGGCTCAGCCCGTCGGTGATCGCGGTCAACGGCATGTAACTCCCCCGGAAGAAGACGCCTTCTCCGTTGACGCCCGGCTCGGCGATGCCGAAGACCCCGACATAATTGGAGCCCGCCACGTCGCACAGGGCGATACTCGATGAGTAGATCCGGCCGCCGTAGAGCCAGGTTTCGCTGTCGGTGGCCGTCCAGCGGAGGGGCATGTCGTCGGAAGGGCACAGGAACACGCTCATGTCCACCAGGCGGACGGTGGCCATACCGGGATCCAGCATCGCAGTCTCGAAGACGATGCTGTCGTGGAGCGGCTGCTGTTCCAGGTCCGGCAAGATCATACTCGCCCATCCCCAGCCCGGGCCGATCTCATTCTGAAATAATGTACTGTAAATCGACTGGTAGCCGGGAGGGAGGGTGCCATGGCGGTCGGTGTAGTTGGCGATGGCCAGGCCGATCTGCTTGAGATTATTGGTGCATGCCGATCGCCGCGCCTGCTCGCGCGCGGCCTGGACCGCCGGCAACAAGAGCGCCACCAGGATCGCGATGATCGCGATCACGACCAGGAGCTCGATCAGGGTGAAGCCGGACCGCGATGGACCGCCGGCCATTCGTCTCGGCCCGGGGCCGGGCAGGGCGTCAAACGTGAGATCGCCGGGTGATTCCACTTGGAAAACCCCTCGGTGAAGTACCGAAAACATTCGATCTGGGACGATGCCATCCAAAGTCGGAGACACCAAGGAGGATGCACCATCGCGCCATATGTCCTTCGAATCCAATTCTATCGGGGGTCCGAGGCTTTCGCAAGGAATCCAGACGGGCCGGCCACCCCCGATGCTGGCTCGATCGGCACGGCGATCATCAGTAGGAATCACTACTAATGACTTCCCCTCCGGCGACGGTGCCGAGCGCCCTCCACGTCGCGCCGTCGATCGTGGACTTGGCGAAGCGTACGCTGCCGTCGGCGAACAGGGCGTTGACGCCTCCGGGGTGGTAACTTCGCGCCGTGATCGCCCCGTAGAGCGGCTGGTTCTTGCTGATGAGGAGGGTCAGGATGTCGAGGTCGCCGCCGCTGGTCGGGTTGATCGCCGCCTTGTTGGGCGGGAAAGCGGTCGTCATGCCGGTCTCCTGCGAGTTGCCGTCGACCCAGGCTGTGTGTCCCTGGCCGGGTGGGACGGCGTTGCACGCGGCGACGCTCGTGTACTCGACGGCGACCGTGAGGGGATTCGCATACGGGGATGGCAGGGGAGCCGTGGGAGAGCTCAGGTTGGCCTCGGAGAACTGGCCGCCGACCTGGCAAAAAGGGTTGAGGGCCTTGACGTCCGAGGCGAACAGGGTCTGGCTCGTGCCGTCCGTGAACTGCGCGATCCTCAGGCTCTGGTTGGGACCGAAGACGCCGCGGTTGTTCGGTCCGTTGTTGGTCCCGTTGGACGACAGGGCGTTCCAGATGTACCAGTCGCCCTCGTTGAAGCCGTAGCAAGGCACCCGGGCGTTGACACCCGAAGGGAATGCGGTCAGGCCGCCATTGTTCGGGTCGCTCGGGCAGAGGAAGCACGTCAAGGCCAGCCCGACGACCGTGGAGTTCTGAACGGTGCGGTGGGTGAATGAGAAATTAATCGAGTTGAATGCCACACCCTGCTCCATGAAGGGCAAGATTCGGGCGTGGACGCTGAAGCCATTATAAAAGAAGGCGTTGTTGATATAGCCCGCGATGTTCGAGGGGGGAAATGATCCGGTAATGCCCTCGTAGTTATGCAGGCCCAGGCCGATCTGCTTGAGATTGTTTGTACACTGGATGCGTCGGGCAGCCTCGCGCGCCGCCTGGACGGCCGGCAAGAGCAGTGCGATCAAGACGCTGATGATGGCGATGACCACCAGGAGCTCGATCAATGTGAACGCCGCGGGTCTCGTCGCTTCGGATCGGACACTGATCGTCCGCATGCCGGTGCCTCACGGTCAGGGGATGAGGAGGGGATGGTGGCTCAGCGAATGGCGAGTACGGGAAGAGTTTGAACGGGGCTAGCCCAGCGCTGATTCTTCTCGATACTCGCCACTCGCCGGATGAGGTCACGACTTGCGAGCCTTGGCCACCGAGGCCAGGTCGCCCTGCTGGAGGAGCGCGTCGATCGCGTCGCTGACGGACAAGGCGTCGACAGTCACGCCTTTACCCGTGAGCACACCCACCGCGTTGCCGCCCGGCTGGCCGTCCTTGTTCCCGTCGATCAGCCGGCCGGAGCTATCCTCGAGCGATCCTCCATTCACGACGAGTTCGACGGCCTTGGTCAGCGCGAAGGGCCTCTTCGGCGTGAGCGTCACGCTGTCGTTCGACGAGTTATACACGGCGGACAGCAGCTTGATCGCCCTGGCACTCTTCACGGTGAAGGAGCCTTTCTTGCCCGCCTGGATCAGTTCGTACTCGGCGAGGCTCGCTGCTTCGGTGGCGTCCAGCCCTCCGCTGAAACTGAGGGTGATTTCCTCCACCTTGTGCTTCTTGTTCTTGACGACCGCGATGTTCTCCAGGGTGACCAGGGAAGGGGGGCCGCCCGAACCACCCGAACCACCCGAGCCGCCCGAACCCTGGCTGGCGGGCTGACCGATATTGAGGATGGCGAGGGAGGCCGTGGACTGACTCCCCAGGACGGCACCGCCGCCCGGGCTGCTCAAGACGAGGTTGACGGTCTCGGCCTGGGACAGGACACCCGGATTCAGGATCGGGACCGTGACGGCCTGAGTGGTCTGGCCGGCGGCAAGGGTCACGGTCTGGTTGATCGGCGAGTAATTGACCCCGGCGACGGCCGTACCGCCGGAGGTCGCGACGTTGACGGTGACGGCCGTCGAGGTCAAGCCGGAGCGAACGATCTCGAAGGAGGCCGTCCCGATGTTTTCATCCACGCTCACGCTCACGCTTCCGGTGGAGAATTCCAGGGCCGGAACATACGCGCCCACCGGAGTCGTCGTGGTACCGGTCAATCCGTTACCGGTGACCTGGAGAGAGACCGGTGCCGTCTCCCCGCTCACGGTCAGTCCCGTGAATGTCGCCAGGCCCCCGGAGGCCGAGACGACGGTATTCCCCGACAGGCTCGCTCCCGATCCGACCGGTGCCATGACCTGGACCATGCCGGTGTAGGTCGTATTGACGTTGCCGTACGGATCCTCGGCGGCGACGACGAACCGGAACGTGCTGGTGGAAGACAGCGGGGTCGAGGGCGGCTCTGTCTGCACGACCAGTTGAGTCGCCGGGGCCGCCGTGACGGTGACGGAGTTCGAAGTCACCGGGGTCAATCCCGGACTGGTCGCCTGGAGCGTGTAGCCCGAGGCGGCCGTGTCGAGGATCAGGTGAGGCGAGAAGTTCGAGACCCCGTCGGTCGGGACCATCACGAATGGCCCGCCCAGCAGGGTCGCATGACCGGGATTGTTCTCCAGGGCGATGGTGATGTCGCCCGTGTAATCGTTCACGATGTTGTCATATTGATCCTCGGCCGCGACCGCCAGACCGAACAAGGAGCCGGCGATCATCGTGGTCGGCGCCGGGACGGTGACCGCCAGGTGGTTCGCGGTCCCCGGCACGACGTCGATGGGATTACTGATCGTCGTGGCCAGGCCGTTGCTCGTGGCCACGATCGTGTAACCGGTACCCGCCGTCTCGACGGAGAGGCCCGAGAACGCGGCGATGCCATCGCTCGCCGTCAGGCCCTGGTCCCCGTAAAGCGGGGCGGCGGACTGGTTGTAGGACAGTCCGATATTGACCGGCCCATTGAAGCTGGTCGCCACGTTCCCGAACACGTCCTCGACGTCGACCGTGAGATCGAAAGGCGCACCGGCCGTGACCGTCGCCGGCGGCTGGCTCGCGATCACGAGCTGGTCGGGCGAGTTGGGGGTCACGCTGAAGGAAGAGGTCGTCACGGTGGCCGATGGGCTGGTGCTGGTGATCGTCAGCGTGTAGCCCAGGCCCGCCAGATCCACAGTCAGGTTGCTGAAGTCGTCGATGCCCCCGATGGCCTGGGCGGTGGCCGGGCCGCCGAGCGTCCCCTTGCCGCCGTTGCCCGCGAGGGCCGCCGACAGGACACCGTTGAAGCTCGTGGCCAGATTTCCATACGGGTCTTCCGCCTCGACCTCGAAGTTGATCGGGGCCCCGGCCGTCACGCTGGGGAGCGGCTGGGTGACCACGACCAATTGCGACGCCGGGGCGGCGGTGACGTTGATCGTGCCGGTGTCGACCGACAGGTTCCCGGTCGTCAACTGGAGGGTAACGTTGCCGACCTGGTCGAGGGTCAGGACCGAGAAGGTCGCGATGCCACCGCTCGCGTTGACGGTCATCGTCCCATTGAAGACGTTGCTCGCCGAGGTCGGGGCCAGGGTGACGGTCACGCTCCCGTTGAAGTCCAGGTCCCGGTTCCCGAACTGATCGAGGACCGTGATGGTCAGGCCGAACGGTTGATAGACATCGACCGTCGTCGGCTGCGTCGTCACCTGGAGGCTGGCGGCCGGGACAGGGATGACGTCGATCTGGCTCGATGCCGGGGTATGCAGCCCGTCGCTGCTCGCCTGGAGCGTGTAATAGGTGCCCCCGGTGTTGACGACGTTGATCGACAGCCCAGAGAACGTCGCGACGCCGCCTGAAGCGGTGATGGTGGTGGTGCCTCCCAGCACGGCACTGCCGGGGTAGGGGTTGGTATCGAGCTGAATCGTGACGCTGCCGTTGTAATTGGTCTCGAGGTTGCCGAACTGGTCCTCGACGTCGACTGTCGCCCCGAAGGCCAGATTATGGAGGACCTGGGCCGGGGGCTCGGTCGTCCACACCAGTTGCCCGGGCTGCGATTGGGCGACAACCTTGACCGAGGTCGAGGTGACCGGGGTCAGTGGTGAGTCGGTGGCCTGGAGCTTGTATGTCCCGACCGTGTCGAGCGCCAGGGTCGAGTAGCTCGCCACGCCGGCGACGGCATCGACGCTGATCGAGGACGGGACGCTGCCCGGCAATGCGATCGTGACCGGGCCGTCGAAGTTCGTATCGAGATTGCCGAAGGGATCGATGGCATCGACGACCATGTCGAACTGCTGGCCCGCCGTCACGCTCGAAGGGGGCTCGCCACCGTTGCCGATCACGAGCTGCGTCGCCGGTGCGGGGGTCACGGCGAAGCCTGGAGTGACCAGGGACGGGAGCGTGCCATTCGAGATCAGCAGCGTGTAATCGGTGCCGACCTTGTTGAGCGTCAGGCCGCTGAAGATGGCCAGGTTGCCGCCGGCGGTCACGGTGGTCGTGCCGCCCAGGTTCGAGCCGCCCGGGTTGTTGTCGAGCTCGACCGAGACGGATCCCGTCAGGGTGGTTGGGTTGCCGTACTCGTCCTCGGCGCCGACTGTGAAGCCGAAGCCGGCCCCGGCTTCCACGCTCGCCGGGATTTGCTCCTCGAGATAGAGCCCGGCGGCCGTGGCCTGGGCGACCACGGTGATCGAGGTGGTATCCGTGGAGAGCAAGCCGGTGCCCGATACCTGGAGGACGTAGGAGCCGGCCTTGTACAACTGCACGTCGTCGAACGTCGCCAAGCCGGCACTGACGACGGCCGTCGAGGTACCGCCGATGGTCGCATCCGGCGGACCCGACACGATGGTCAGCGTGAGCGTGGTGCCGGAGACCTGCGTGTCGACCGCGCTGGTGTACGTCTCCGCGGCCACGTTCAGGGTGAATCCGACGCCGGCCGTGACGGGACTGGTTGGCTGGCTGGTCACGACGAGTTGCGGCTCGATCACCTGGATCGGGGTCGAGGGTACCGAGCTGAAGCCGTCGCTGCTGGCGATGAGGGTGTAGGGGCTCCCGAGGGCATTGATGATGATGTTGGAGAAGGTCGCCGAGGTGCCGTTCGCGGCGACCGTGTCCGTCCCGCCCAAGTCGGTGGTGTCCGGCTCCCCGTTGTAGTCGAGGGAGACCGAGACGTTATCGGTATCGGCCACCTCAAGGTTCCCGAACTGGTCCTCGAGGTTGAGGACCGCGCCGAAGCCGAAGCCCTGGGTGACCTTGCTCGGGGGCTCGGTCGCCCAGATCGCCTGCGCCGGGGCGGCGGGGGTGATGGTGATGGACGTCGAGATGCCCGGGACCGTGGTGCTCGGCGTCGGGATGGTACCGTTGGCCTCGAGCTGGTACGTCCCGGTGAGTTCGATGTCCAGGTTCGAGAACACCGCGATCCCGTTCACCGCCTGGGCCGTCAGGGTGCCATAGATCGTGTTGGTGCTGTTCGCCAGCGAGATCGAGACCACGCCGTTGTAGGTGTCGATGAGGTTGCCCGCCGTATCATCGGCATAGACGACGATGTTCGCCCCCGCGGGAGACGCCGCGAAATTCGTGCCCGCGATCGCCGTCGCAACCGGCTCGACCTTGAACGCGAAATCCGCCTTCTCCTGGAAGTCGAAAGTGTACTTCACGATATTGCCGACGGAGCCCGCGTTGTCGGTGGCGAAGACCTCGTAGGTGTGGACGCCGTCGGTGGTGTAGAGGTTGTCCGGGTCGATCGGGACAGCGAACTTGCCCTGGCCGGTGGTGGAGTTGCTCGAGTTCGCCGTCGGTACCGGGTTGTTGGGGTTGAATCCCGCGATGATCACGGGATCGGCCGGGTTGGTCACGTCCTCGACGGTGATCCAGGTCGCATCGCCGAAGCCGGTGATCTCGCTCGTGCCATTGATCGTGAACGGACCGTCCACGATCGGCACGCCGTTGGAATCGTTGGACGTCGGATCCGGCACCAGTGAGACCGCGTTGTCGACGATCAGCGGCGCCAGGTTGATGGCGAATTCGCCCTGGCCGTAAGTCGCGGCCATCAGCGTATCGGGGTCGGCATTGGCCTCCGTGGTCCGGTCGTTGGCGTTCGGGCTGAACGGGCCGTCAAGGGTCGGCATGCCCGTATTGGGGTCGATATCACCCAGGGAGAGGCTCAGCGACGTGACGGCGACGTGGGGCAGATAGCCTCCCTCGGTCACGGCGCCGTAGCTCGTATCGGGGAAGTACGTCCAGGTCACGCCGCCGTTGAGGGATTGATAGACGCCCGTGCCGGTGCCCCCAGAACTACCGGCGCTGACGTACAGCACGGGGTGATAGGAGGGACCATTGGCGTACTTCGGCGAGTCCGGGATGTCATATCGCCAGTCGGCGACGATGGCCGACAACGAGACCGCCGCGTTGTAGGTCACCGCGTTGGGGTCGGTCGCCGGGTTGTAGTTCTGCCCGAAAATGGAGTAGGCCAGCGACTTGAGGTTGCCGGTGATATTCACCCACTCGTAAGCGGTGTTGCCGGGGTTGTTCCCGAGGAGGATGGAGTCGGGGATGTAGAACACGCCCGTGCTGGTGACGGCATAGGCGTCGTGGCTGCCGCGGGTGGGGTCGGTGATGATCGACTGCACGGGCGAGCCGTCGAGGCCCAGTGAGATGTTGAGCCAGTTATTACCCGAGCCGCTGCCGCCGCCGTCCTGGGTGACGTAGATCTGCCCGGTCTGGGTACCGACGTAGATGAAGTTGCCCAGGGTGCTGCCGACGCCATCCGGAGCGGTCGGGTCGGGTGCCCCGTAGGCCAGTGCCACGCTGAAGCTATTGGGGTTGCCGAAGACGGCCGGGTCGCCGATGTCGAACCAGGTCACGCCCTCGTTGGTGGTGGCGAAGATCCGCCCCACCGCCGAGCTGATTACGATGTCCTGGCCGTTGACCGAGTTGACGGCGAAGTTGGCGCCCCCCTTGTAGGGCCACTGCGGGTCGGGGGTCGGCTGGCCGTTGCTGGCCTGGAGCAACCCGTCGGTCCGGCCCGTGCCGTTCACCTGGAAGAAGTCGGTGTCGGCGCCGCCGCAGCACGGCCACCAATATTGGTAGAGCGTCCCGTTGCCTTGCTGATCGGTCGCCACGCCGGCGGCATCGCCGCCGGGCCCGTTCCAGACGATGTCCCCAGTGGTGAGGATGGTGGGGCTGGACATCGGACCGCCGTTGTCCTGGGCGCTGCCGTAGTACAGGGCGCCGGCGATCTCGGCGGCGGCGTTACTCGGCTGGGCCGCCCCGTAATAGAACTGGGTGATCTGGAGGTTGCCGTTGCGGCTGTCGCCCGCCAGGGTATCCGAGGCGCCGATCTGGGTCTCGGGTGTGCCGTTATTATCCAGCACGCTCCAGATCCCCTGGTCGTCGCCGAAGATGATTCGCGGTAATCCCGTGGTCGGATCGACCATGGTGACCATACGGTGGTAATCCGTCCCACCCGAACTTAACGGCATCCATTCGACGCCGGCGCCGTTGTTGGTGAACGAGGAGTAGTCGTACACGTACACGCTCGCGTCGGCCTCAAACGGATCCTGCGGACTGCGGATCAAGTTCAGGTAAGCCGTCCCGGGCGTATCCTGGACATCGGCGACGGCGGCCGGCCCGGTGGAGGCCAGGTTCACCAGCCCGCCATCGGGGGCGTCGCTGGAGTACGGGACGAGCGAGTGGGCGTCCCAGATGTCGGTCAGGTTGATGCGGATCAGGGCGGCCTGGTTACCGTCGGAGGTACCGCCCACGTAGATCACGCTGGGATCGGTGGGATCGACGGCCATGGCGATGTTGTAATTGCCCTGCGGGAACAGGGCCGAGCCGATGATCGGATAATTGGCCAGCTCGACGTCGTTGGTGGGGATGGCCGGGTTACTCTGATAGCCTTCGTTCGGCTCGGTGGGGATGTTGACCTCGGTCCAGTTCTGTCCGTAGTCCTTGGTGACGAAGATCCCGTCGAGGGTGCCGGCGGGGGTGGAGACGATCGCATAGAGCCAGCCCGCGTAGACGGCGTCCTCGGCGACGTTGCCGGTCGCGTTCGGCACGGCCAGGACGATCCGCCCCTGGGCGCCGTTGGGGCCCGGTCCGTTGACCGGGTTGATATTGGGCGCGGGGCCCGGATTCAGGTCATCGAAGATCAGGGGGTTGCCGATGTTCCCGAGCATCTGGCTCCAGACCTGTCCCTGGTTCGGGCTCATGTAGACGCCCGTGCCGCGGATGGCGGCGTAGACGACCTGGAGATTGCCCTCGACATAGGTATTGGTCGAAGGATTGAGGATCTGCCCGCTGGAGGGGTCCAGGACGACGGAGGTAGCCTGCCCGGCGAGCATCTGCTGCCAGGTGGCGCCCGTGTTCAAGCTGCGCCAGATGCCCCCGGTCGGGCCGCTCAACGCCGCGTAAATGATCACCCCGCCAGTGGCCGTGGGCGTGGGATCGACGACGACCTGGAAGGACGTGTCGCCGACGAATTCCCGGTTGCGGCTGGCTGAGGCGATCGGCAGCGGGTTGCCGCTGGCATCCACGTTGTTCGTGCTGTCGTCGAGGGTCCAGGTCGCGCCGCCGTTCATGGAGATCAGGAAGCCAACGCCCGGCGTGCCGGTGTCGCCCTCTCCGGTCGCGGCGACGACGATCGATTGATTGGGGTTGTTATTGCGGGGGAATACAGCGATCCCACCGATATTGACGCCCGAAGTGGGGCCGAAGTCAGTCAGGGGGATCCAGGTCGGGCCCGCGGCGCTCGTCGTCAGAAAGTCAGTCGTCTTCCAGATGCCGCCGCTGGCGCCGGCCGCGTAGACGGTGTTGCCCGACGGGTCGGAGGGATCGATGGCGAGCCCGGAGACCCGCCCCGAGGGGTCGGTACCCGATCCGCTATTCCCGCTGGATCCTCCGCCGATCGAGGCGGGGCCGACCGCGGTCCACTCTTGACTGGAAAGAGCGTCCGTCTGGCTGAGGGTGAAGATGCGGAAACTGCCATTGAAGTTGTCACTGGCCGGTTCGCCCAGGCCCGTGGTCGGCAGCGGGTCCTGGAAGCTCAGCGACCAGCCGTTGAAAGTACCGGCGCCGGCGATGGGCGAGGCCAGGACCTGGACGACGAGGGTCCAGGTGCCCTGGGCGCTGGTGCCCGCGAACGCGGTCGCCAGCGACTCCTGCGGGGAGAACGTGGCCGAATAGGGCGCCGCGCCATCCTGGATCGGAGTGGTCCCGTTGTCGTCGAAGAGGGTGTTCGTGAAGTTGGCCGTGTTGGGGCCGCCACCCACATTCGTGAACAGGGCCATCGAGCCCAGCAGGTTACCGCTGGAGTCGTAGTGGTAGAGCGTCGCGCTCAGGGCCGGGTCGTCGGGATAGGTGAGGTTAATCTGGACCCGCAGTCCGCTCACATTCGACGAGGTCGTGTCGCCCTGGATGATGAAATTGTCGGGCACGGTGATCGACGAGCTGACCGAACCGCCCGCTGCCGGCGCGGGGATCGCCTGGGGATCGTCGCTCGCCGAGTAGTTGACGGTACTCACCGGATTGTTCTGGCCCGTATCGCGAATGACGGCCAGGCCGGCATTCTGATTGGTATCGAGCTGGTCGCCGAAGGTGTCCTCGATACCCGGCCCGAGCTGGACGGTGTACGTGCCGCTGAGTTGCTGGAGCGGGAACCCGATCGTGAACGCGGTCGCGGTCGTCCCTTGCTCGTTCTCCGTATCCGCCACCGGCGTGACCGTGATCTGCGGCGTGATATTCAGCGCCCAGTTGTCGAGCGTGCCGGTCACCGCGCTCGAAGAGCTGGTGAGCTGGAGCGTCCAGACGCCCGGCACCCAGAGTCCGAAGCTATTCATGAAATCGACCGGGAGACCGACGAGTGACGACAGCGAACCCGCCGGCGCGTATGTCCCGGTGAAAGGGGCCGTCCCATTGGCGATCGGGGTCTCGGCCGAGCTGTCCAGCACCGTATTGACGAAGTTCGCCCCGGTGCTGCCTACGCCCGAGAACAGCGTGACCTCCGTCCCATTCGGCGCGATCAGGACTGCGGTCAGGTCCGAATCGGGCGAGAACGCGGCGGTCAGCGAGACCGTGATGTCGGCGATCGTGAACGTGCCGCTGTAGCTGGGGATGGAGATAGTATAGTCTTGCGTGCCGGAGATCGTGCCCTGGGTGCTCGAGGAGAAGTACTGGGGCGCGTTGATCTGCCCGGTCGGGCCCATGATCGAGAGCACGTCCGACGACGTGAACGAACCTGGCGTCGCCGCCTGTCCGGCCGCCGCGGTGTTCACCAGCATCGGCCGATCGAACGTGGTGGTGAACGAACCGACGGTGCCGTTGGTGATCAGGTTGCCGTCCTCGGCGTCGCCGCCGGGCACGGTCGTGCTCAGGACCTGCGGGCCGGGGACGATGATCGGCAGCGTGTTGTCATTCAGGCCGAATGTCGGCTTGAGAATGCTCTGGGATCCGTTGAACGTGGTGACCGTCGTCCCGGTCGGCACCGCGGGCGTGGGCACCGCGTAGACATCGCCCGGCGTCTGGCCCGTGAACGACGTCGTCAAGGCGTTCTCGTTGGACGTACCATCGGCATTCTGGTCATCCGGGTCGAATTCCCGGACGGCACCATTGACATAACCCCAGACCGGCGACTTGATGATCGTCCCGCCGGAATCCGGCGCGATCAGGTAACTGTAGGTCCCGGTGAAGTTGAAGGTCGCCAGAGTGGCGCCGGGGGGCAGGGGGTTGAAGAAGACCGTGTACTGGGTCGAGCTTTGCTCCGTGATCCCCAGCACCGTCAATGGGACATACGCATCGCCGAAGACTGTGTTGTGGTAGAAGACGCTGACATCACCCATCACGAATGAGCTGGGCGTGATCGGCCGGTCGAAGGTCACGGAGATCCCGACCGATTCGCCTTCCGCCTCGGCGAGCGGGATCGGCCCCATCGTGCTGTTGATAATCCGCGGCCCGGCGGCGATGACCATCGGCCGGTACCAGATGTTGAGAGGATCGGGAATGATCGTGCCGGAGGGGTCGGTGGCCTCGTTGAAATTGCCCGCCCAGACGGGATAGACCTGCCCGTCGAAGACGGCCAGCCCCATCTGGTCGCCATAACCGAAGGAAGGGTCCTCCAGCGAGTCTCCGGAGGATTGGTTATCCGCTTCCGGGCCGATGCCGTCCGTCTGGCCCGTGATCGCGTCGGTCGCGGTCTGCTCCGGATTGGCATAACTCTGGGCGCTGAACGTCTTACCGCCGTCGGTGCTCGCGCCGATATAGGTCGCCACGCGGGCATTCGCCGCGTCGTCGCGTGCATCGCGCCAGGAGACCACGACGGTTCCCGTCGCCTGGTCGACCGCGATCGCCGGCTGGAACTGGGTCCGGCCGAAGGTGGTACTCGCCGAACTGTAACCGTCGGTATCGGCATTGTCGTCGTTGACCACGCCCGAGGAAACCCACCTCCCGGTGCTCGGATTGTAGTAGGAGAGATAGATGTCGGTGTTGCTGGTCGCGTTGATGTAGCCATTGGGGGCCTGCGTCGGCTCGTAGCCGACGTACGCGGCATAGATCGTACCCGAATACGCCCCCTCGGCGGGATCGTAGGCCTCCAGCGTGTTGTCGATGGCGATGACAAGGCCCGGGCCGACCCCGACGCTGGGCGAGGATGGCGGCTTCAGCGCATAGGTATTGCCGATCGCGCCCGTGACGAGGGTCGTGGCGATGAGTTTCGGCGTGCTGGCAGCCATCCCCGTGCTGAACTGGAGGCTGAAGTCCTGGAGCTGGCCCTGGTTGGCGACGCCGGTTTGGGTCGTGGAGGTGTAATTCGTGATCACCAGTTGCCACGTGCCGTTGATGTTGGATCCCAAGGAAGCGACCAGACTCTTCAGGCTGCCGAATTCCGAAGTGAAATCGGCGTCAGGACGGAAGTAGCCGATATAGTCCGTCGCAGTATTTCCATTGGTCCCGGTGGTGGTCGGATCGAAGATGCCTCGGGTGGCGTTGTCGTCGAAGATCGTCCCGACATCGGTCCCGGGCGTTCCTGTCGTTCCCGTGGTGAAACCGTATACACCGATCGCATTCCCGCTGGGCAGGCCGATACCGGTGTCGGCCGTGCCGGCGGCATTGTTCTGGTTATCAACCAGGGTGATCCAGTTCCCGTTGGGGGCGAACAGCGTGAGATTCAGATTCTGGACGCTCTCCTGATCGACCAAGTCGACCGTGACAGTAAGGTTGTCGATCGCAGACGGGTTGGTGAGGCTGACCTCATCGGTGAACGACGTCGTCACCGGTTGGGTTCCTGTCGGGTTGGTCAGTGCAATGCCGGGTGCGATCGGCCCGGTGGAACCGGCAAACCCGAACGCGTCGCCGGGCTGGACGATGTTGGACATGAGCTCGTCGAAAGGCGGCGAAGCCCCGGAGCCCGAGCCGAAGTCATCCCAGGCCACCATGACCTGCCCGCCATCGTTCTGATTGATTACCAGTTGGGGGTGCGAATCGTCCTGCGGTTTGTTATTGCCGTTCGCGTTGACGGTCTGCACGGGGCTGAAGACCAGGCTCGGTTGGTTAGAAGCAGGATCGGCGACGGGCGTGCCGACGACCAGCTCCGCCCGGTTCGGGTTGAAGGCCGCGGCGAGGCCGGCGGCGGGTAGCGTATCGATGCTGGCCCACGCGATGTAGACATTGCCCGCGTGAGCGTCCGCGACCCCGGTGAGCTCCGGATTCGAGGCGTCGACGGCCACGACTGGGCTGGTCGCACCATCGGATCCGGTAACCCACTGGTAGATAATGCCATTGTTCGGGAGAGACTGGCGTTGCGGACTCGAGCCCGAGAAATTGAATTGGGTCAGCACCACGGCGCCGTCGGCGGAGCCGCTCGTCTGCAGACTGGCCACGTAGACATTGCCATTGCCGTCGAAGCCGACGCTCGGGTCGGTGACCTGGGTGTAGGCCGTGGGGGGAGTCGCATTGATTGTGAGGGGATCGAGTAGCGGGGAGGAGACCTGTTCGCCGAGGCCGAACCAACTCGCACCGCCGTTGGTAGAGTAGGCCCCCTCGACAATGGCCGTGGTCGGTGTAACGGGAGCGGGCACGGTCACCTGCGAGAGATCAACGCCCCAGACCGCGAAAAGCTTCTGCGAATCGTAGGGGTCGACAACGACCGCCGGGCTGTTCGCGTCGCCATTTGTCGCCACACTCGAGAGTCCGGAAAGATCGATCGGCGCGGCCGTGGCGGACGCGGCCGGTATCGTCGTGGACAGCAACCGCCGCGCCTCGAGCGACTCCAGGTCGATCCAGCGTACCCGCGACTTCCGACCGTTCCCGAGCCGAGCGGCCATACGCCCCCGGCCGCGGCGCCCAAAGAGGGTGTCCGACGTTCCCGTACGCATTACCGTATCTCCCACTCAATTGGTTGCTTTTCCGCACAGCGACGGTTGTGGTGATGATTCCGAATGTGCCATCCACGTTGGCTGCTGATACCAGAAAAAGTTCAAGGAGTGGTGAAAATATGCAGGCTATACGGGTCGGAGTCAAATTTTAATTTGCACGACGTGCGGCATCTTTTTCGCGCGAAATTCTGCCGTCACACGCCCAAACGTTTCTTACCGAAACGAATCTGACACCGTACGGATTGCCACGGACACCTGCATCGGTGGGTGCAACATACACCTCCGGTTCGGGAAGTGTCAAGGTCTGACATCAAAATTCTTCCGTTTATCGAAAGCATCTGTCAAGCTGGCCAGAGAATTTTCGCCGGCTCAATCGACCGCGATCGCGCGGCTTTCGATTTCATCGATCAATAAGATGTCTTTGACCGATGAACGGGAGTCCGCGTGACCCTTGCCCCAGCCCGCGATGGTCGCCTCGGCCGCGAGGTCGTCGAGAACATCTTGACAGATGACATCAACGCATGCAATCGACGCTACAGTGACACTTAGCAACCACGCATGCAGATGACGACCGTAGACTGAATCTTGATCTTATCGATAGATCAGGTATCGCTCACGGATCTTCCGGAACTCGCCGAGTTCCTCGTCCCATCGTCTCAGGATCGCGTCGGCCGGCTTACCGGCTAGGATGTCTTGATACGTCGCCTTATCGGCCAGGAGCCGAAGCAGTCCCTCGGGCTTCCACACGTCAGGATAAAGGAGCCGAAGGTGAACCGCAAGGGTGATACCCAGTCGTAATGGATCGAATCGTGACCAATCCGAGATCACAACATGAACTCCGCCGCAGCGCACACCGGCGTGCTGTCGCTGGGAGGGGGTGAAATAGATGGGGACGAAGCGAACCCCCGGGACCTTCGCGCCGTTGAGGGCCGAGGCGAACGGCTCCGGATCGATCCACGGTGCCCCCAGCCGCTCGAACGGCGTGTCGGTGCCGCGGCCGGTCGCCAGGTTGGTCGCCTCCAGCAGCCCGACCCCCGGATAGAGGAACGCTTCGGTCAGACTCCGCATGTTGGGGGATGGATTGATCCAGACCAGCCCCGTGCGGTCGAAGAAGTCGGCCCGCGACCATCCTCGGCAGGCGACCACCTCGAGCGACGCGCCGATCTTGCGCTCCGCGTTGTAGAGCCGGGCCAGCTCGCCGACCGTCATGCCATGGCGGACGGGCAGGGCATGGTAGGCGATGAACGAGGCAAACTCCTCGTCCCGGATGGGACCGGCAATCTCGACCCCTCCGATCGGGTTGGGGCGGTCGAGCACCACGACGGCCTTGTCCGCTTCCTTGGCCGCTTCCAGGACCAGGCCGAGGGTCGAGATATAGGTGTAGAATCGAGCACCGATGTCCTGGATGTCGTAGACGAGGACGTCGACCCCCTCGAGATCCTGGGGCTGGGGCTTGCGACTCCGGCCGTACAGGCTGATGATCGGCAAACCGGTCGTCTCATCACGGCTGTCGGAAATCGCCGCGTCGACTTCGCCGCGAATCCCGTGCTCGGGGCTGAACAGCTTGACGAGTTTGACTCCGGGCGCGCGGAAGAGGACGTCGATCGTCGAGGCTCCGCCGCGCGTTCGCCCGGTATGATTCGTGACGAGCCCGATTCTCTTGTTGAGCAACGGCCGGAAGCCCTCCTCGACCAGGATATCGATCCCGCATCGGACCGGCTGAATCGGGGAGGTGCCGGTGGACGGTATGGGCGCAAGTGGGCTCCATCGGGCATCGTTCGTGCTGGTCTCCGATGCGGCCGGGATCGGCCGGTATGAGGCATCGGCGATGGCGGCGGCGGCCAGCGTCGCGACCTCGAAGCGGAGCGTCGTCGGCGAGGCCCCGCGGCCGTCGGGATGAAGCCGGCTGGTCAGGATGATGACGAACGTCTCGGTCTCCGGATCGATCCAGAGACTTGTGCCGGTGAATCCGGTGTGCCCGAAGCTGGTGGGACCGAACAGGGCGCCTCGCGTGGCGCTCTGACTGGTTTGAACGTCCCAGCCCAGGCCCCGACGCTCATCCTTCGGCGTCGCATCGGCGTCGATCATCGCCCTCACGGTCAGCGGCGAGAGGATGCGACGGCCGTTGGGACCGATCCCTCCATTGAGGAGCGTCTGGGCGTAAATCGCCAGGTCGTCGGCCGAGGCGAAGAGGCCCGCGTGTCCGGCGACCCCTCCCAGCGCCCTCGACCGCGGATCGTGGACGACTCCCCGGAGCATCCGGCCCCCGCGCGATTCCGGCTCGGTCGGCGCGATGCGATCCAGTGGGACTTTGCCGTTCCACGCTCCGGCCTGGTCGAGCGGACGGAAGTGGGCGTCCTTCATCCCGAGCACGTCGAAGATCCGATCCTTCGCGAAGACGTCGAGATGTCGGCCGCCGATTTTCCCGACCAGCAATCCCAGGATCTCGAAACCCACGTCGGAATAGCGAAACCGCTCCCCTGGCGGGCCGACGAGATCGAGATCGGCGAGGCGCTTCCAGGCCGATTCGGGCCCCTGCTGATAATCCGCGATCGGATTATCGGGGATCAGCCCAGCGCGATGACGTAGGAGCTGGTCGATCGTGATGGCTCCCTTGCCGTGATTGTCGAAGGCGGGGAGCGCACGACCGAGCCGATCGGTCAGCCGGAGCTTCCCTTCCTCGACGAGGATCATGATCGACGTGGCCGTGGCGACCGGCTTGGTGAGCGAGGCCATGTCGAAGACCGTATCGCGTGTCATCGCCTCGGGAGTGGGGCCGACGTCGCGA
>JBKQHM010000631.1:0-3146 GCA_052148775.1 Isosphaeraceae bacterium
AACAGGTCAGGCAGCTAGCACCCCGACGTTCTGATGTGCTGCTCAAGCTGGTCTCGGTCTATCAACAACTCGGCCAGACGGCCGAGGCGGACCGCGTGCAGCAGGCGATCAAGGAACTGCGCACACCGACGGCCACGGTCCGGCGCAACCAGGACGGTTCCTGGCCCCGCTATGCCCTCTGATCGGGAGTTCCCTGAGGCCGTTTCTTGGCAATCAGCAGCGATTGCGGATTCCGGATTCCCGATTGCGGATTCCGGACCGCGGGGCATACCATCGGGAATCCGCAATCGGGAATCCGGAATTCCCAATGGAAGAGCGCACGGCGCGGACAGCTAACGGAGGCAGACCTCATCGTTGGTCCTCTCGAGAGAACGATGCGATCGAAGGATGGCCCGCCGATGCGCCGGACCCCTTACCTCATCGCGATCCTGGCTGCGGTGCTCCTCGGCGCCGCCGCGATGGGCCTGCGGCTGGCGGGGGGACCGATCCCGAGTTTGGACTCCGTCCGCGCGCTGGCGCGGTCCCAGAAGTTCGACGAGGCCCGGACGCTCCTGGAGGTCTATCTTCGGTCTAATCCCGACGACTCGCGCGCCCACCTGCTGATGGCCCAGCTCGCCACGGAGTCCGCCGACCCCCGGCCGGATCAGGCCCTGGAACATCTGGCGCTCACCCGGCCCCGGGATGCACGGCAGGCCGCCCTGATCCGGTTCTTCGAGGGAAAGGCCCATTACCAGAAGTCCCGATACGACCTGACGGAGGCATCCTGGAAGGAGGCCCTCCGCCTGGATCCCATCGTTCCCGAGGCAGGTTGGGCGCTGATCGACCTGCTGGACAAGGAAGGGCGCGGGGAGGAAGCCCATCGTCTGGGCATGCGACTGCACCAGGAGGAGCCCGACCCCCGCGACCGGGTCCGGCTCCTCCTGGAGATGTCGCGGCTCGACATCGACCTGGTCTCCCCCGGGTCGCAGGTCCAGTTGTTCGAGCCGCTGGTCCGGGAGCATCCCGAGAATCTCCCCCTGTCCCTGACGCTGGGCCTGGCCCTGGTCCGCGACAGCCGGGGCGAGCAGGGCGTGACGTTCCTCGAATCCGTCTTGCATCGGCACCCCGATTCGCCCGAGGCCTGGGATGCCTGGCTGACGGCGCTCCACGGGGCATTCCAGATCGATCGGCTGGCGAAGGAGTTCGAGAAACTCCCCAGGGCCATGGCCGACGACGTCCGATTCGCCAAGCACGAGGGGATGGTCGCGCAGAACGCGCGGGACTGGCCGCGGGCGGTCCGTGCCTATCGCCGCGCCGTGGCGCACGAGCCGTACAACGGGATCCTCTATTATCGGCTCCGCGCCGCCCTGCGCATGCTCGGGGACAACGAGGAATTCGAGCGTGTCAACCGGTTCTACACGTCCTTCGAGGAGTCGTTCAAACAACTACGGCCGGTCTACCAGGAGGCGCTCGCCGACCCGACGCTCGGCCTGGCGCCGCACACCGAGCTCTATCAGCGACTGGCCGACCTCCGCGAGCGGATGGGCCGCCTCGACGAGGCACGCGCCTGGCATCGACTGGTCCTGCGCGACGACCCCAACAACGCGATCAGCCTGGCAGCGCTCGACCGGCTGAAGTAACATGGAACGAACGCCGGTCGCGGACGGCCCGACGCGCCTGGCCCGCTCCGAGACGATCCTCCAAGTGATGAATCGACCATGATCACCGAATCCGACGTTGCCGCCCCGTGCGAAGGCGAGAGCCCGGTCTTGACGGCGGAAGCCGGATCCACGGCCAGCCCGACGCCTCGGACCCCACCGGCCCGACGCGGCCGATTTCGCGCGGTCAAGGCGATGCTGGCCGTCGCCCTGGTCGCGGGCCTCGTGGCCTTCAACCTCTGGTGGTACTGGCGCGACACCCGGCCGGTCGCCGACCTTCCCGTCATCGAGGCGATGATCACCCGGCAGCAATACACCCAGGCCGAGGCCGCCTTGCGCGAGCGGCTGCGGCGCGCGCCCCACGACGGCGAGGCGAGAACGACGCTGGGGCGCGTCCTGGCCGCCCGGGGAGACTACCTGGCCTGCGCTCGCGAACTCGACCGGCTCCCCGCCTGGTGGCCGAAGAAGAACGAGGCCCTCTTCCGCGAGGCCCAGGCCTTCCTGATCGCCGACCGTGCCCGCGACGCCGAGGCCACACTGCTGGCCCTCATGGATGCCGACCCCCTCCATCTGCCGGACCCCGGCCTGTACCACGACGCCGGCCAGGAACTGATGAAGATCTACGCCACGGAGAATCGCTGGGACGACTTCTACGACGCGATCTGGAAGGCCTACGACCACTCCACGCCGCAGGATCAGCAACTCGTGCTGGGGATGCGGATGAAGTGCGAGCTGGAGCGGGTGGCGCCGGCCGAGTCGATCAAGCTGGTCAGGCGGTATGTCGCCGCCGACCCCGAGGATTTCGAAGCGCTCCGGTCCCTGGCCAATACCGAGCTGGCCCTCGGCCTGAAGGCGGAGGCGATCCGCGACATGGAGGAGTGCCTCCGGCGCCGGCCCGAGGACCCCCGCGCCTGGCGCGATTACTTGACGATGCTCCAGTCGCTCGGCGAGATGGACGCCTTCAACGCCGCGCTCGCCCGCGTCCCCGCCGCCGCCGAGGTCGAGCCCGAGATCTGGTTGTTCCGAGGCCAGGCCAGCGAACGCCAGGGCGACTGGGCCAAGGCCGCCGAGTATCTCGGCAAGGCCCTCGAACTCAATCCGAACCTCCTGAACGCCCACTACCGGCTGGCCATGGTCGAGGACCGCCAGGGCCACCGCGAGCAGTCCGCCGACCACCGCAAGCGATGGCAGGAGCTCCGCGAGGCACGGACCCAGTTACGTCAGGCCGACGCCGAATACCAGGAGGCCATGGCCGCCGTCCCCCCGCCCGGTACGACCGGCAACCCGGCCCTGCGTTCGGCCGTCAAGAAGCTGGCCTCGATCTGCGAGACCCTCGGCTGGACCCGAGTCGCCGAAGGCTGGAACCGGGTCGCCCTGTCGCTCTGAACGGTGGCCGGTGACGACATGAATAAAGAGCAGACCGCATGGCCCTCCCAATGACCAATGACCAATGACCAATGACCAATGACCAATGACCAATGACCAATGACCAATGACCAATGACCAATG
>JBKQHM010000632.1:0-28240 GCA_052148775.1 Isosphaeraceae bacterium
ATCGGTGCGACGACCGAGAATCCCTCGTTCGAGGTCAACGCCGCGCTCCTGTCTCGGTCGCGCGTCCTGATGCTGAACCCGCTGTCGGAGGATGATATCCGGACGATCCTCACACGGGCACTCGCGGACGGCGAGCGCGGACTGGCCGGGCTCCATCCGCGTGTCGAGGAGGGTTGCCTCGAGCGGCTGTCGCGGGTCGCCGAGGGAGACGCGCGAGTGGCACTGTCCGCGCTCGAGGTGTCCGTCGTGGCGACCGAACCGGATGACGAGGGCATGCGGCCGGTGACGTGGCCGGTTCTGGTGGAATCGCTCGGCCGGGCCCGCTTCGCCTTCGACAAGCAAGGAGAGGATTTTTATAACCTGATCTCGGCCTTCATCAAGTCATTGCGGAACTCCGACGCGAACGCCGCTCTCTACTGGCTTGCCCGGATGATCGAGGGGGGCGCGGACCCCATGTTCATCGCGCGCCGGCTCTGTATCCTGGCATCCGAGGACGTCGGCCTGGCCGATCCGCAAGCCATCGTCCAGGCGTCCGCCGCGGCTCAGATCGTCCATCTCATCGGCTTGCCGGAGGCCCTCTTCCCGCTGGCCCAGGCGACGATTTACCTGGCGCAGGCCCCGAAGTCCAACACGGTCAAGACGGCATATCAGGCAGCGGTCGCCGATGCCACGACCTCGGCGCGAGAGGCGGTGCCGATGCACCTACGCAACGCCGTCACCCCAATGATGAAGGGCATCGGCTATGGTCAGGGTTATCGATATGTCCATGATGACGCGGCGGCCCGGGACGAGATGACTTGCCTGCCCGAGCGATTCCAGACCCGGGATTACCTCCGACGACCCGATATGCACCCCCGACCGCCAGTCCCGGAGACCGGGCCGATTTCGGTAAACAGTTGAGTGCAGTCAATGCTCCGGCGGTCCGCAATCCCTCGTCGTCCCGAAGCGGGCGAGCAGGACCTCGAGGGCATCGAGGTCCAGCGGCTTGACCAGGTGATTCCCGGCTCTCATCGAAGGCGAATAGGAGACAGCGATTCCCCGCGTTGACGCCGGCGGCCAGGTATTCGGTCGTGATCAAGGTCTTGCCCGTGCCGGTCGGCCCCGACACCAGGATCACCGAATCGCGGAAGAAGCCGCCGCCGCACATCTTGTCCAGCTCGGCGTTCCCGGAGGTGATCCGCGCCGCGGATGATTTCTGCTTCAGCTCCACGGCCGAAAGCGAGATCACGATGATGCCCTCGTCGGGGACGATCGTGAAGGGCCATTCCCCCTTCTGATGGCCCGTCCCCCGGAATTTGAGGATCTCGACCGTTCGCCGACGGACTTCATCCTCCAGGGCGTTCCGGAGCACGATCACGTTGTCCGAGACGAATTCCTCGACGCCGAACCGGGCGATCGACCCATAATCGTCGGTACGCTCGGCCGTGATGATCGAGGTCAATCCCATCGCCTTGAGGGCGAGCGTGAGTCGGAAGAGTTCCTGGCGGATGGTCACCTCGTCGCTGAACTGGGCGAAGATGCCGCCGAGGGAGTCGACCGAGATCCGCTTGGCCTGCACCCGCTTCACGGCGTGCTCGATCCGCGCCAGGAGCGCCCCGAGGTCGTATCGGCCGGAGATGTAGAGCGGCTCCCCGGGCTGGGGAGACGCGTCGACGAACGCCCATCGCGACTCCGCTTCCCACGTCTCGATGTCCCAGCCGAAGCCCTTCATATTGCGGCGCATGTCCGCCGGAGATTCTTCGAACGTCACGAAGACGCCGTTCTCGCCGGCGCGGGACAATCCGGCGGCCAGGAACTGCGCGGCGAAGACCGTCTTGGCGCTGCCCGAGGTGCCCGATATCAGGGTGACCCTCCCGAGGGGCAGGCCGCCGTTCGCGATCAAGTCGAATCCGTCGATCTTCGTCCGGACCTTCGGCACGGAGAACGGATGGTCGATGGTCCTCATGGGACTGGAGCTTCCTCTTGACGGTGTGTCCTGTGTTCTCCCCTCCGGTCACGCGTCGGACGGCCGGAGGTCCAATCCGAGCAACACGCGTTCGGAGTCGGAGAGATCCCCGATGATCCTTCGGATGGGGAGGGGCAATTCCTTGACCACCATCGGTGTCGCCAGGATCTTCTCGTCCTCGGCCAACTGCGGGCGCTCGAGCACGTCGATGACCACGAGATCGTATTCGCCACCGAGATCCCCGTCGCAGATCCGCTTGAGCTTTTCAACGGCGCGGAGGGATCGCGGGGTCTGTCCCGTGATCTAGAGCTTGATGATGTACTTCATCGCGATTGACCCCAAAGGTCGGCACGACACCGGATCGACGGCGGGACCGAGGCGGCATCGACCCGACCGGATCACCCGCGACGTTGGCACCCTCACAGCCACGAATTGGCAGGAATTGGATGCCTCCCTGCGATCCCATAGCAAATGGCGTGCCAGTACGTACGAGCAAGAGGAAAGTCGAAGGCGACACCGAGGATCGGCACCGCGCCGGACGTTCGGAGACTCCTCGGGTGGCGAGAATATCTCGTCGTTAGCTTACCGTTTCGGTCGCCGAGTCGGCTACGCCGTTTGGCTGATGAGTCACCGATCGGGTGGTCGTTAAAACCGGCCTCGATCTGTGCGGAGATCGCGTGCCGGCTCTGGAATCCGAGCGATTACGGTAGAGAGGCCAGCGAGGTGATGAACGGAAACGTCGCCTGGAGAGCCCTCACCAGCCGATCATCAGCCGTCAGGAATTCGCATCCCTCCCGTTCAGCCAGGACGACGTACAAGCAGTCATAGACGCCGATCCGAAAATGGGACGCGATGGCGAACGCTTTTGGTAAGAGGGGTAGATAGGGATAGAGGTCCGGCATGTAGGCAAACACATCCGCCATCTTGAGCGCCCCCTCTCCCTGCTTGATCTCCCCTCGCCGCTCGGCTTTGGCTAGCGAGTGAGCGACCTCGACCGGGAACACATCCGGGGAGCATAGCTCGTGGATCCCCAGACTGAATTCATCGCGAATCCTGATCGCCTTGGCGTCGTCGATCTCTGGCAGCACCCACTTCAATGCCACATTGGAGTCGAGTACGTATCTCATCCCTGATCCCGGGTCTCGCGGATGAGTGGGACGGCCAGATCTACGTTCCCGACCCGTAGCCGCATCTCCTCCCTCATCCGATCCATCCGTTCTGCAGCCAAACGCATGGCCTCGGGATCCCGCACTCCATTGAGCACGCGATCGATCGCGGCTTGGACTCCGGGATCGGCGATGATCGACAAAGATTGCTCAACGGTTGCCATGGTTTGATCCTCCGATCATATTTTGCCGGGAGCAAGGAGAACCAGGAAGGAACGGGCTCTAGCGCATCTCCCGTTTCGGCGGGGCACCCTGTCTGAGTCGTTGTCGGAAATCCTCGACGGTCATCAAGGGGTTGGTCTTGTGGATAATCCTATGGCAATTGGAACAGAGTATAGCGAGGTCTTCGAGCTTGGGGATAAACGCTATGTCGAGCTCGGAAAGAGGCATGTTATGATGAACCTCGCAGAAGTCCGCACCTAGGTCTCCGTAGAACTGCGCGAAATTGAATCCACATGTTTCGCAATCAAGTGTGCCCTTCTCCTTCTTCACATGAGATTTTTTGCTCTCGACGTTCTTTCGGTTCCTCTCGATCACCAAATGCAGGTGCCAACGCTTCTCACCTTCCTTTGCCAAGCCAAGATCATCATCAATGTCGGGCAAATCTCCCCCACCCGGTTGATGCTCCAAATGCTCAAGTTGAAAAACCCGTTGAGTCCACTCATCGTCCGGTGAGAAGTCGCCGCGAATCGAGTCGTAGCAACCCCTGGAAGGAACTCGATGATTAAGATCTGGCATCACCCACCGAACAAAGACTCGATGATCCTTCGGATCAATTCGCTTCACGATCCCAACCGCGCGAATCTCAATGTTTCCCTGGGAACTGATCTTCTTGATTGCGATAAAGTCCCCTGGTCGGATTCGATCTCTTCGTGCAACCAAATGAGGTTTCTCTTTCTTGTCCCAGCCGAGAATCCAGTAACCTTCTCGTATAAACTTTTCGAACCGATCGTCACGCCCTCCCCACATGGCACCTACGACCCAAAACTGAGGCGAGCCAGACCGCTGCGATACCGCCTCCACGCCCCATTGCCTTGATACACCGCGTCTCGCCATGTCATTGCTCCTATTCATCGTCGCAGAGGTTCGTGTAGCATTCGTCGAAACATCCGCACGAGATGAATTGATCCCCGCAGACCGGGCACAGTTCCATGTCACAACCGAAGTGATGAATGCCGCCGTCGAGCACACCGCAGTCGTGACAGCGGCGGCCCACGCCCCCGATGACATCCTTGGCGGCGTTATAATGGACGGGCTCGTAAGTCAGGCCGTCCTTGATCATGGGAACGTGACGGGACCGCTGCTTAGCGCTGCACGAACCAGTCTTGGGATTACTCATCTCGCGTCGACACACCCAACAAATCGCCATCGATGATTCCCCATGCAAGAGGTCGTCCGAGCTTGCGGGAGACGAAGTCGACGAAAGCCATGAGGTAATAACATCACGCATTGTAATAACCTGGATTCGACACCGCAAGTCTGAACTGGTTTTTTGTATATATCTGACATCTTGACGCCCGTAGGATCGGGTATCCGATCCCGGCCGAGGGCGTGCGAATCGCCGTCAAGGGGCGGCGCGGCGTCTGGTCAATGCCCCCGGCAGCCCGATTAACATCACAAGCAGGACCAAGAGGCCCAGGAACAGCGGCGACCAGCCCCCGGCCGGCACGACCATGCCCGGGATGAAGATCGCGGTCTCGCCCGCAGCCTGGCTGCGCCGATACGAGATCCGGATCGGCCGGAGCGTGCCGTCCGGCAGCTTGCGATCGGTCTGGTAGGCCAGCATGTAGGTCGATCCGATCCGTTCGGCGATCTGCTCGTAGATCGCGCGGAGCTGGTCGGCATTGTGCGCCGAGTAATACTGCCCGCGGGTCGAGACGGCCAGGCGGCGAAGGTCGGCGCTCTCGATCTCGTCCTCCGAACCGAGGCCCAGCGTGTAGACCGGCAGGCCGAGCCGTTGGGCGTCGGCGATCACCGAGTCGAGGGTCGCCGACTGGCTCGACGTATCCTCGCCGTCCGTCAGGGCCAGGACGGCCCGGCGTCCCGACTCCGTGGTGAGCAGGCGCAGGGATTCGGCGACGGCGTCGTAGAATCGCGTCGAACCTTCGGGCTGGAGGCCGTCGACGGCCGCCTTGATCCGGCCGCGGTCGGTCGTGAACGGGGCAAGCGGATCGACCTCCGAGCCGAACGACACCAACGCCACCTTCGAGCCTTCGGGCAACTTGTCCAGGAACGAGGCGACGGCCCGCTTCAGGCCGACGATCCGATCCTCTTGCTCCATGCTCAGGCTGCGGTCGACGACGAGGACGAGCGTGGTCGGTATCGACTCTGTCGTCTGAGGCGCCTGGAACTCGGCGATCTCGACCTCGCGGCCGTCTTCAGTCACCCGGAAATCGTCCCGGCTCGCGTCTCGCAAGTGGTTCCCGTCGGGACGTTTCACTTCAAATTGGACGGAGATCTTTGGGAACGCCCGATCGCTGGCACCGGTCACGATCACGCGGGCGTCGTCGGTACCGGCCTCCACGGACGAACTCTCAGGCGGTTGGCCGGGGGGCTGGGAAGTGTCGGTAACCTCTCCGCCTTCCACCGGCGTCTGAGCCGCATCGGGGACTGGATCGGCTCCAGGGCCGCGAGCGGTCAGGCGGAGTACCCGGTCGAGCTCGAATGCGAGGTTCGCCTTGCGGAGGAACAGGAGCGCCAGGCACGAATCCGGAAGACGTCCCCAGCGATCCTGGGGCCAACCTCCGTCCTGCTCCTGACGATCGAGGAGGATTCGCGCGCCATGCCCGTACCAATCGAAGTCTTCGAGCGAACGGAGCCCCAGGGCGACGCAGACGCGTTCGAGCGACCAGAGATAGTAGATGTCGGATCGGTGGTCGGCGTTCCGGGCATCCGTCGCCACCGCATGCAGCGCCTTGACGAACGCCGGATCCTTGGCGAGGGCCGCACCCCGCGCCCGCGCGGTCTGGTGTTCCGCCAGGCTCGGCCGGGCCGACGCGATTGCCAGCCCCATCAGCCCGGCGCACGTCATGGCATCGGCCCCACCCATCCCCGGCCGGTAGCCCCAACGGCCATCGCGGAGCTGGGTGTCGCGAAAATGGCGGTCGATCGACTCCAGGTCCGCGTCGGGGTCGAATCCGTGCCGTCCCGCCGCCCACAAGCCGAGCAGGGCGAACTGGGTATTCGAATGGTCGCCGGAGCCCGAATTGACCATGCGACGAGGGTTCCGCGACCGATCGGAGCCGCGCCGCGATCGGGACGGATAGGGGTCGGTCTCGCGCGCCTGCTGGGGAACGTTGTAATCCCAGATCCCCCCATGATTACCCACCGAGAGCCGGGCGGCCAGTTCCCCGATGAGCGGGTCGGCCTCGCCGCGCCGGCCCTTCTGCTGCCGGGCCAGGAACAGGATGGCCAGCGTCAGGTCGTAGGTCTGTCCCGAATTCGATGCCAACGACACGACGACCTCGCGGGCTCGCTTGATCGATGGGCCGTCGGGGGCGACGCCGTTCTCCATGAGTGCCAGCCCGGCGAGTGCCGTGACGCCGAGTCGATGGGCCCCCTGCGCCGGCTCCTCCCAGGAACCTTCTCGTTCCTGGCCGTTGCGGAGGAATTCGACGCCGCGGGCGATCGTCTCAGCGATCTCCTTTTCGGTCGGGGCACCCGCGTAAGCCATGGCCGGCAATCCGTCCATCAGCAAGGCGATGATTCCGAGGCTGACGGCGAGTGCGATCGACGGTTTCCGCGAAGACGTTGCGGTCCGGGTGCGAGTGCCAGCGATCATGGCGCGGCCTCCGTGTGGTCGGGGCGATAGGGGATCAAGAGGCAACTCAGACCCGCGAGAGCACCGCCGATGACCGCCCAGAGGGATTCGACGGCCAGTAGAGAAGACGACCATCCGGCCATCGGCAACTCGATGCTCCGGATCACGGCGAAGTCCACGGCGGCGATCAGGAGCCCGAACAGCCCTCCCGCGATCGCTGCCGCGAGGGTATCGCGCCACCCATCCGCACTTCTCGGACGAGCCAGGTACCCGCCGACGATGACCCCGAGGACGGCAAAGGCCGACGCCATCGCGGGCAGGCGTGCCTCGACCATCGATGCACCCCGGACCCACACCTGCGACGCGCCGGCCAGCACCGCGAACGACCTCAATGCGACGGCGACGACGATTCCCGCCAGGATCCGGAGGCCTGGCTTCATCCGGACGATCGATCGAACCAGGGGCCGGCCCCAGGCCGGCAAGGGTGAGACGGCAGGCCCCGGGATCGCCTCGGGCAACGGAGGCGGCTCGGCCGGCCGTTCGATCCTCACGCCGACCCGGCGCATCCCGCCGTTGCCCTCCAGGACGATCGTCGCGGCGAGCGGGCGATCGATCAGCTCGGGGATCATCAGTTCGACGGGCAGGTCGGTCTGTTCGATGGTCTCGAAAGGACGGCCGTCATGCTCGGGGCGAAGTCGAATCCAGCCCGCGCCGGCCGGCTCGACCCGGGCGGTGCAACGCAGGAGCCGATAGCCGACGTTCGTGATCCGGAGGACCTGACGGATCATCCCGCCCCCCGCCATGGCGCGGACATTCAGATTGTCGGGATGGACGTCCAGCTCGGGATCCTTGTCGAGTGTCGTCGGCAACTGCGCCAGCCACTGGTCGAGCTGTTCGTCGAGTGAGCGGACCTTCTCCGGGCGAGGGATCAGGTCGGGCCGCTGGATCTGTCGGAGATAGGTCGCGAGACGCCCGGAAGCGAGTTCCTCGCGGAGCTCCTTCCAGCGTTGAGCCGCCAGGACCAGGAAATCGTCCCAGGTCCGGCAAGACGAGCCGCCGGTCATGACGAACGGAGTGGGAAGGCGGCCGGTCGACGAGCCCGTCTGGGCCATCGAGGGCGACGGAGCGACCGGCGGCGACGACGGCGGCAAGGGCGGTGGAGTCGCTCGCGCGGCTGGCGACTTCGTTGCGGTTGCGGAGTTGCCCTGGCTCACCACCCGGAGCTGGACGCCGCCCAGTTGGATCACGTCTCCCGCCTCGAGGCGACGCGATTGCCCCGCGAGCAGGCGCTGCCGATTCACGAACGTCCCGCCGGGCGAATCGAGGTCGCGGATTGCCAGTTCTTGCCCCGTCACGACGATCGCCGCCTGACGTGCTGCCATCCGCCTCGGTGAACTCCCTTCCTGCTCGTTCAAGTCGAGCCCCGGGTCCCCATTGAGGCTGTTGCCCAGGATCGTCTCGGTCATCGGCAAAGTGAATACGCGACCAAGGTCTCGCCCGCGGAGCACCTCGAGCGACCAGGGAGTCGATTGAGCGGTCGTCGTCGGGGAAGGAGGCATGAATGATGCTCGCAAAAAGGCCCAGGAGCGTGCCGGCCTAACGCTGTCGGAAAACCAGGAGCGTCCGTCCCAGCTCGATCCGATCGCCGTCCTTGAGGGGCTGGGGACCGGTGACGGTCGCCCCGTTAATCCGCGTGCTGCCCGGGGCCGCGAGGTTGTGGAGGAGGTATCCGGCCGAGCTGGACTCGATCTCGGCGTGGCGGCGCGCCACCGAGGCATCGCCGAAGATGCCGATCTCGGCGCGTTCGTCCAGCCCGAGGCGGCAGCGCGGATGGGCCAGGAGATAGATCCGCCCCTCCTGCCGTCCGTTCAGGACCTGGACCCAGGCGCGGCGCAGGACCTGCTCCACGAGGGCCAGGCACAACCCGAGCCCCGCGCCGAGGATCACGATGCCGATGGCCTGGGCGACCCCGACGGCGCCGCCGGAATCCGGGCGATTCCGGATCGCCGCACCCAGCCATTCGAACAGGAATCCGCCGAGGAATCCGCCGAGGCCCCCGCCGACCAGCCCGTAGATCATTCGGTCGCGGGACCGGTCGGCCAGGCCCTGACCGAGGCCGATGCCGAGGCCCAGCACAGTCCAGGAGAGCGCCCGGCCCAGCAGGCCGCCGCGGAATAAGCCGATGATGACCTCGCCCGCGACCAGTCCGATCGCGCCGCCGAGGGCCGCGGCCGGCGCGCCCCAGGCGACCGAACGCGCCAGTTTGAGCCAGGCCCCGTCGCGGAGCGATCCGTAGGCGTTGAGGAAGAACCCTAGTGCACCCCCGATTAAGAGCCCTGCGAGGGCGTCGCGCACGTAGACAGACTCGGCCTGGACCATCTCGACATACAGGTACAGGCCGAACAAGGCGCCCAGGCCGCCGGTCAGGGCCAGATCATACGCCTGGCGGACGTTGGCGCGCCCGGATCGAATGCGTGACGAAAGCGAGGCGGGTGAAGTGCTTGACGTGCTGGCAACGCTCATGACATGACGCGCAGGGCGCGACCCCCTTCGGCGATGACCCGAGCGATGTGCCCGAATGTCTGGACCAGCTCCCCGCTCCGGGCGAAGATCGATGCCTGATCGCTGCTGGCGAGGCGGCGGAGGTACTCGCGGTCGGCGTCGCCGGTGCCGATCGCCACGATCTCGATCCCGCTCTCTCTCGCGGCCATCGCCTGCTCGACCGCGCTCTCGGGCGCGTCCGGGTAGCCGTCGGTCAGGATGATGATGTATCGCCTGCGCTCGGCCGATCCGAGCTGCTCCCGGGCCCTCTCGAGGGCATCCGTCAGGTTGGTGCTCCCCTCGGCCTCCAGGCGATGGACCGCGGCATGGAGCCGGCGCACATTGCTGGTCGCCGGGGCCTGGAGCATCGCGACGGTCGAGAACGAGACCAGGCCCACTTCCATCGTCGTGAAGTCGCATTTCGACAGGAACTCGCGGGCGGCCGTCTGCGCCTCGGCGAGCGGCTGGCCGGTCATGCTCGACGAGACGTCGATGAGCAAGAAGACGCGGACCTGCTCCGGCTCCGACGACGTCACGGCCTTCTGCGGCGGCCGGCCGAGCCAAGAGAGGTCGTCGGGGACGGGCTCGACGGTCATTGGGAGCCGGCGGCCGGTGTCCCGCTGGACGGCCTGGACCTGAACGACTCCGTTGGCGTCGTACGACAGGCTGACGTCGACCGCGACCTCATCGCCGGTCGGTTGGATCTCGCTGAACACATACTTCCCGAGGATGGTGCAATCGAGCGGAGCGGCGCTCTCGCCTTGCGTGACGTAAACCTCGAGGCGCGTGTTGGCCCCACCGTGGGTCTCGTGAATATAAGGCTTGGTGTCGCTGGCCGGGATCGGCACGTTGCGCCGGATCACGATGTCATTGACATAGGCCGATCCGTCCGGACTCACCGCGATGGTGCCCAGGCTGTGCGACATCACGTCGGTCACGCGGCGCCCGGAAGCACCGGCAGGTGCCTCGGCCCGCGACGGGCCGACCGATCCGAGGGTGAACTGGGGGACGGCGTCGCCGATGTCCTGACCGACCTCGATCGCCGCCTGGATCGCCGCTCCCAGCGCGACGACCTCGTCGACGTTGACACCCGCGCGAGGGGCCTTGCCGGCCATCTGCGAGACATAGGTCCTGACCATCGGCATCCGTGTCGATCCGCCGACGAGGAGGACGCCGTCGAGCCGCGGCCAGCTCAGGCCCGCCGCTCCCAGCGCCTCCTCGGTCAAGCGTCGGGTCCGTTCCATGAGCGGGAGGGTCATCGCCTCGAATTCGGCCCGAGTCAGCTCGAACGTCCGGCGGTCGGTGCCGAGCTGGAGCGTGACGCGTGTCGAGGCGCGATCGGAGAGCGCCCACTTGGCCTGTTCGCTCCGGACCAGGACCTCATTCAGCGCAACGGGGTCGTCCAGCGGGTCGAATCCCGTCTCGGCGGCGAACCGCTCGGAGAGCAGAGTCGCGATCCGATCGTCCCAGTTCTTGCCGCCGAGGTCGTGGTCGCCGGCGGTGGACAAGATGATGATCTCGGAGGGCGTGATCCGGGCGACGGTCACGTCGAAGGTCCCGCCACCCAGGTCGTAGATCAGCACCGTCTCCTCGACTCCGCTCCGCTGGAGTCCGTAGGCCAGCGCGGCGGCGGTCGGCTCGTTGATGATCCTCAAGACCTTGAGCCCCGCCGCGGTACCCGCTTCGATGGTGGCCTTGCGCTGGGGATCGGCGAAGTAGGCGGGCACGGTGATCACGGCCCGATCCACTTCATCGCCCAGCCGCGACTCGGCGTCTTCCTTCAGCCGGCGCAGGACCAGGGTGGAGAGTTCGGTGGCCGAGTACGTCTTGCCGTGGAACTGGAGCTGGAAGACGGGGTTGCCCATGTGGGGCTTGAAGAAGCTGGCGATCTCCTCGTTGCCCATCCGGGCCCACTCCTTGGCCTCCTGGCCGACCGCGGGAGGATCGGCCCCGAAATAGACGACCGACGGAGTGATGTTCTGCCCCTCGCGATTCGCGATCACCTCGGGCCGGCCATACGCATTGCGACAGGCGACCGCCGAGTTGGTCGTCCCCAGGTCGATGCCGACGAAGGTGGCCATCAGGTTGTCATTACTCCGCCATGGTGATCGAAGAGATAGCTGAGAACCTGGCGACGGATGCATTCGGCATCGTCCAGGGCCTCATCGACTTGCTCGGCGTCGGACAGCTCGAATGCCGGAGGATCCTCGAAGTACGCGACGAAGGGAGTCAGTCGGTCGGCTGCATCTCGCCAAGTGTCGAAGCACGGTTCGATCCTCTCCGCCCCATGGAGGAGGAATCCCACGTCGTAAGAATCGGTAGGGTCTTCGCCCCAGAAGACCAGGAACCCCTTCAGTGCCTTCTCGGCGGCCTGATGACAATGAAAGGCTGCTGCATGCGAGAACCTCGGCTGTCTTCGCGCGAGCACATGGGCCGTAGTCAAGTCGTGTGACACCTTGAGGAGCCAGTCGCTCGCCAGATCTTGCCGCGGAACTCCCAAGGAATGGCCTCCTTCAAGGTCCAAGAGGGTTTCACCCCTTCAAGACACATTGAGCAGTCGCAGAGCCGTCGAGCGTTCGGCGACCTCCTCGGCGTTCATGACGGCCTCGGTCTCGAATTCGACGTCGATCGATCCGCCGCCGGTCAGGTCGGTCGCCGAGACTCCGAGACGCCCGTCCTTGTTGATGGCGAACTTGACGCGGATCGGGCTCCGGGCCGGCAGCCGCTCGGGCAGGTTGAGCGTGGCGATCCCGACCTCCTGGCAATCGTTCGGGTCGGCGCTGTCGCGCTCGCCGGACATCACGCGGATGTCCACGGCGGACTGGTTGGCGGCGTCGGTCCCGAAATCGGTCATCCGCTCGAGCGGGACCTCCGAGTTGCGCGGCAGGAGATAGACGACCACATCCTGGCTCTTGGCGTCGCGGGCGATCACGCCCAGGCTCTTGCTCAGGACATTGACGATCTGCGTGTTCACCAGCTCGCGGACCGGACCCGTCAGTGTGAAGCCGAGTTCTTTTTCCAGGTGGTCCAGCGCCTGGGTAACCTGTTCCTCGGAGACCTGGGCCAGGTCGACCGGCCTGGCCTCCTGGCCGTCGACGGCGACCTTGGTCGAGAGGAAGTCCTGGACCTGGTCAACCAGCGATTCCTTGAGCGCATAGAGCGCGGCCCCCTTGGCCACCGCCTCGTCCGGGTCGTAGATCTCCGGCTCGACGTTGAGCTCGGCGACGAGCCGGTTGTGGACCTGGGGCATCCGGGTTGCTCCGCCGACGAGGATGATCTTGTCGAAGCGGGTGTACCCCTTGTTGCGGGCATCCGCCAGCATCTCGTGGGTCAATTCGATCGTCCGGTCGAGCAGATGCTTGGTGATCTCTTCGAACTTCTCGCGGTCGAGCTCGACGCGGGCCTGGTTCCCGGCGTGGGTCACGCGGAACGGGGCCTTCTCGCGCTGGGTCAGCGTCTTCTTGCCGCGTTCCGCCTGGAGGAAGAGGTCGTTGAGGACCTCCGGATCGTCCAGCGGGTCGGATGCTTCGCCGGTCTGGGAGCGGAACTGTTCGGCGAGGAACATCACGATCGCTTCATCCCAGAGGACTCCTCCCAGCCGGTGGTCGCCCCCGGTGCAGATCACCCGGATCAGGCGGTCCTTGATTTCGATCATGGTGATGTCGAACGTACCGCCGCCCAGGTCGTAGACCAGCACTACCTGGTCCTCGCCTTGTTCCAGCCCGTAGGCGATCGCGGCAGCGGTAGGCTCGTTCAGGATCGCCCGGACGTTCAGGCCCGCCAGCCGCCCGGCGTTGGCAGTCGCCTCGCGTTCCGGCGTCCCGAAATAGGCCGGACAGGTGATCACGACGTCGGTAATCCTGTCGCCCAGGGCAATCTCGGCGTCGCCGACCACTTTGCGGAGAATGAACGACGAGATGTCCTCGGAGCTGAACGCCTGACTCTCGTAGTCGAAGACGAAGTTGGGATCGCCCATGTGCTGCTTGATCCGCGAGACGACCCGATGCGGCTCGACCTTGGCCGATTCCTTCGCCGTGTTTCCCACGATGATGTTGTCGCCGTCGAACAGGACGACCGACGGCGTGATCCTTTCGCTCTCCTGATTGGGGACGACGACGGGCTTTCCGTGCTCGTCGACATACGCGATCGCCGAGTAGGTGGTCCCCAGGTCGATCCCGTAGACGCGCTTCAAGCCTTCAGTCACGGTGAGAGCTCCAGTTGCTGCGCTTCGGTCACCTCAACGTCGATGAGACAACGTCCATCGGCGACCGACGGACGATGTCCGGTGTCTCGATGGAGTTTTCGTCCACCAGCCCTATTTTATTATGCGGGTTCTGCCCGGAGTCCAGAACCCTGCCCACTCTCGGCTGGATGGGCACCGGCGCGGGAACCTGGGATCATCTGCAATCCCGGGGAGAAACCGGTTCGCCGCGGTGGGGCGGCTGCTCGATGGCGGCAACCTCGCTGACGCTTCGGGTTGGTGTGGAAAGCGACCGTCACTGTCAGGGCCGAGACGCTCTCGATCCCAGTGTCTTGGGACGATCCTGGCGGGTGAAACGTGAAACCCACCGATCTGCTGTGACTGTAAGCACTTGGCGGGTTTCACCCTTTCACCCACCCTACGAAGACACTTACTGGGATAGGTTCTTAGTTCTGATCGAGCCAGTTAAAGGCCGGGTAGGACCGCGGATCCTGGAGCACCCTCGGCCCATAGTAGTTATTGGCCTGGGTGGGGTAGGCAACCGGCGAGAGGGCCGGAAGATTGGGATAAGACGTTGCGATCCCTTCGGTCGGACGAACGACGCCGTCATATCCGCGCGAGTAGACCACGACGGGTGCGGTGGCGGTCCGGAACGGAGAGAACGGACCATAAAGCGCCATGGTCTGGTCGCCGTAGAGGCCCAACGGCGAATAGCCGCCACCGTTCGGAAAGTCTCCGCCGATCCAGACCATGGGCGTGGGCATGAAAGTGCCGAGCGGGCGGGGCTGGGTCGCTCCAGTCGTATACACGGGTCGCGCACGGGTGACCACAACTTCTCGGCGCGCCCGGCGATGATGATCCCCGGCCCTTACCGAACCGATCGGGACGAATGTCGGCAAGAGCAAGAAACACAACACGCATGTGCCGACGCAAAACGCGGAATGTCGAGACATCGATTCACCTCAAGGATGTCAGCTCGGGACGAGGAGATCGTCTGCTCCCGTCGTCGATTCGAACGGTGGCCTTGAGAGAATCTACCCGATAAATTGCCCCCGTGTGCGGATTCTGCAACTCACGAGGGCCTCGCCGCATCTTGCGCGGCGCGAACACCGATCCCTGACTCCAAACCCATTTCCCCCAGAATCTGGAATCGCTCTTGGCTGCACCGAGGAAGAGGACCCGCGGAGGATTCTCCGGTTAGGTCGTGATCCGACTCCGATTTAACAAACCATGCAATTCATCCACTATTCCGGTGATGCAACCACCCAAAGGCGAATGAAGCAGGTCGTGGAGTTTGGACATCAATTCCCCTTCGCGAACGAAAGGCGCTTCGTAGCTGTGGGACTTGGTCTTGATGATGACATCTTTCGGTAGCCGGGACTCCTCGGTCGAGACCGGAGACATGGTGGAGAAGCTGGACGATGAGGGTAGGCTCATCGGTCCTCCCTCGGAGGGGACCCAACCGAAGTTAGTCTTGGCCGGGCGTACCGGCTGGGCTCGATCGGTGAACGATGGAGCGGGCGTTGCGTCAACGTCGTTGCCCAGGAGGTCCTCCATGGGCACATCGAGTGCCACGGCAATACGTCTGAGAGTACCGGCCCGAGGGAGCCCGGTTTTGCCGCTCTCGATCTGATACAGGGCCGTCCGGGAGATCTCGGCCCGACTGGCGAGCTCGTCCGGACCCCAGCCTTTTGAGTAGCGAAAATCGCGTACGCGCTGAGCTAACGACATCGTAGACGTCCCTCTGCGTTGAGGTACAGGGTGTCGCAAGGTCGATGCGGAAAGACCACGGTTCGGTACAACAAGCCGAACGACCTCTCACTGCTCCGTTCAAAAGAGGGCGCGATCCGATCCTTTAAGAATTTACGAAACCCTCGGTTCCGAGTCAAGTCGAGATTGGATGGAATAAAAAGCCATTTCTCGAATCGGTGTCTGCGTTTGTCCACCGTATTGTTACGGGGATCTCGCCAATGGGCATCCCGGAAAAACCACCAGGCTGAGAGTGCGTTGCCAGGCCATACGGTTCCCATAGGCGCGGAATTGGATGGAATTCGAGCGTTAAGTTGAGTTGTGGGGAAGAGTTTCCGGTAGGATACTGATGGGGATCTTGGAGTCTGACGCAGGAGTGGGAGAGAAGACGGGATGACGGCCGAGAACCATGTTGCGGATCGCTTCGCGGCGAGTTAGCCTGATGGTGCTGCAGGTTTCCATTCTCAATCAGCTCCAGTTGACATCGCCAAATGACGAAGCATTGGTGATACTCGGTTCTCAGGAATACCGACTGTTCGGGCCACGGATGCCGTCGGGGCTCGCATTTCCGGGATCGTCTCGGGGGGAGTCTAATCGATGATCGAGATGACATGTCCCCGTTGTGGGGCCGCGGGCCGCGTCCCTAATGATAAGATCAATACGCGCCTCGTTTGCAAGAAATGCCTTCAGGTCTTCCATCTTAAGCCGGGCGGTGTCGCCGTCCTGGGCGAACCGCCTGTACAGAAGCAACAAACCCCGAAGACGCGTGCCCCTCGCGAGCGGATCGAGTTGGACGTCTCCTCTCTTGAGGGACTGGGCGAGAAGCTAGCCAAGATCAAGCTCCCCGACCCGAAGCTGATCGCGGCCACGCTGGTGGTGCTGATCATCATCGGGATCTGCTCGTGGCTATTCTCCCGCGAGTCCGTCGAGACGCGCTCCCACACCATGGCGGTTGCGATCACGAAAGGGGATATCGGGACCGCGATGACCATCGTACTTCCCGGGACTGAAGGGGAAGCGATGAGGTGGTTCAACGACGTCTTCCAGGAGTATCTGGACCTCAAGAAAAGCATGGGCTTGATGGATCCCGGCATCCAGATCCAGGTGCAGAACAGTTCGGACGGGAACTCGGCCCAGGCCCTGTTGGTCTTCTCCCGCGAGGGTTCTCACCGGCCCGGCCCGAGTCCGATCGTAGAGGAGGAGCTCCAGGCCCCGAAACCCGGCTCCAAAGCCAAAGACGCCCTCCAGATCATACTCTTCTGGACCCCCGATACCTGGGGAACCTGGCGGCTCGACGCGAAACGAACCGCGGAGAATCCCGTCCGCAGCTGAGGCACGGGCGGGGTCTCCTGGGGAGTCGGCCGTCGTCGCTTGACGTCCGGGTGGCTTGAGGCTACCATCTTGAAATCAATGGCTTTAGGTCGACCCAACGGTTGCGGTGCCGGCCACCTGATGAGTCCGATTTGCTCGCCGAGCACAAGGCCATTCGATGCGGGGTCGTCGCCAGTCTTTACCGAGGAGGAAGCGATTGCGACGACCATTTCTGATATGGCGGGACAGCACGCGCGAGATCGATTCGGTCGACCGATTTCGCGGATGGAATCGGAGCCTCGTCCGATTGCCGCGACCGACGAACCCGGGATGATCGGGGGACTTCTCCCGCATGATCCCGGCGGCGAGCCGACGGATGCGAGCGACGCACGGCGTCATCGAGGTGGGAATCAAAGCCGATGCACTCATTCGAAGACTTCCCCGGAATCGTGAAGACCGATGAGCCACTGGCGCCTCGGGTCTGGTTCCGACTGGGTGGACCGGCTGCGTTCTTCGCCAGCCCGCGAAATCTCGATGAACTGGTCGCCCTGCTCCGACGTTGTCGGGAAGAGCGGATCGCCTTCAAGATCCTCGGCGGCGGGTCGAACGTCCTCGTCCGGGACGAGGGCGTCGACGCCCTCGTCATCTTGCTGGAGAGCCCGTTCTTCTCCGATATCAAGGTCCGCGAGAACGTCGTGGAAGCCGGTGCCGCGGTCCCGTTGACGTCCTTGATCTCGCATTCGGCACGGGCCGGCCTGGCCGGTATGGAGATCCTCACCGGGATCCCAGGTACGGTGGGCGGGGCCTTGAGGGGGAATGCCGGAGGCCGCCAGGGTGCAATCGGGCAGTTCGTCCGCCGCGCGACGGTCCTCGACCCGACCGATGAGATCGTCGTCAGGGAGCGCGATGACCTAAGCTTCGTCAATCGCGACTCCAATCTCGACGAGCCCGTGATCTTATCCGCCGAGTTCGAGCTCGAGCCCGAGGATCGCGAATCCGTGGTCCGCCGGATGAGGCGGATCTGGATCATCAAGAAAGAGAATCAGCCCTACGGCCACCAGCTATCCGGTTGCATCTTCAAGAACCCGACACCCGACGTCTCGGCAGGCGCCCTGATCGACCAGGCCGGGCTCAAGGGGACGCGGTACGGCGGGGCCGAGGTCTCGGACCGGCACGCCAACTTCATCATCGCCCATCCCGGCGCCCGGTCGGCCGATGTCCTCCAGCTCATCGACCGGATCCGCCAGCGCGTCTGGCAGCAGTTCGGATACGAGTTGGAACTCCAGATCCAAGTCTGGTAAAATCCATTCTGCGGCGTTTCTCAATTCCGGATCGCCGCGACTCCGACCTCTATGGTTGGCGATGGCACTGAAGTCGCTGCCGGATGGGCGCGGAGCATCGAGGTATTCTCCGATCGCCCTCCTTCCCGGCGGACTCGCGCTCCGGTTCAGGGGGTCGTCCTCGCGCCATGCAGGATCGACAGACTCGGGAAGGAGTCCCGGTGACGGAACACCCTGAAACGCCTCGGATCGCCTATGGCGACCGCCGGGCCGATTCACGCACTTCCGAGCCGAACCTTCGAATCCCCTTGCATTCACTGGGTTGGAATCGTCCGGACCGGCGCAACCGCTATTACCGGGTCATCATCGGCTCGGCCATGATCGCGGGTCTCATCGGTTGCTATTTTCTCCTCCTGGGAGTGTCCCGTGCCGCCAGGGACTGGTTGAGTGCACAACCGTCGTATCAGCTCCCGTTCGAGGAGATCGAGGTCACTCCGCTGCCGGATTGGTATCAAGGTGGACGAGCAGCCTTCCTGGCGAGCGTCAGGGAACGCGCGGGAGGACCGGGCACAATCCCGATCCTCAAGAAGGACGCAGACGCGGTCAAGGGCATGTTCGTTCAGAGCCCATGGGTCGAGAACGTCGTCCGCGTGAACTTTCCGCCCCGCGGTCTGAGCGTCGATCTGGAGTACCGAGAACCTGTAGCCCAGGTCTTGGTCGATGGCGAGAAGGAGCTCGAAACGTATTTCATCGACCGGAAGGCGACGATCCTGCCCGAGACCGACATCGATTTGAAACAGCTCGAGCGGAACCGACCACTCATAAAGATACGGGGAAGTGGGAAGATTCGGGGAAGTGGTCTGACGACTCCCGCGAATCCTCGTCCAGGCGCCGTGTGGGAGCCGAAGGGAGGGATCGTCGAAATCGCCGTTGGGAATGGACGAATCCCTTCCGCCGCCAAGCTGGCGGGCTTCCTGGCGAAGAAGACGCAGCAAGTCGGATCGTCGCTCTCTCCGGCCCTCCAGATTCGAAGGATCGACCCGACGGATACGAGTGGACACGGCCTTTTCCTGAGGAACAGTGAGGACAGCTGGATACTATGGGGTGACGCACCCGGGGAGGAACTCCCCGGTAGCCTCGACGCCGAGGAGAAATGGGACATACTTTACCTGTGGAGCAAGCAAACCACGAACCGGCGCCTTTCGAACAATAATGAATTCTGGGAGATTACCAAAGGTGGCCTCATCCATGTCCGCCCCCACGCGGAAGCGTATGGAGGGAATGAAACACAGTAAGGGTCTATTCTCCAGGTCGATTCGGGACATACTTAGAGGATGCTGTCCCATTGTGGGTATAGGGGGAACGATTCGTCGAGCAGATGTCTTGCACCCCCTGGTGTGGGCGAATCATCCGGGTCGGGTCGACATAAGGCAAGCTTTAGAGGGAGTCCGAGTCACATGGCCACCCGCCTTGGCCCGTCGTGGTTGAATCATGTCCAGCAGTTGGCCGGCCCGACCTATACTGGCCGGTTCAGCCGATTTGCCGTGCAGGTCGACCGGATCAACGCCCTGGAACCCGAGATCGAACGTACCACCGACGAGGAGCTGAAGGCGCGCGCGCATGCCGTGCGATTGAAGGCACGCCAGGGCGATTCCCTCAACAGCTTGCTGCCCGAAGCCTTCGCCTTGGTCCGCGAGGCCGCCAAGCGCACCATCGGCCAGCGCCATTTCGACGTGCAGCTCATGGGTGGGATCTCAATCCACAATCGTTGCATCGCGGAGCTCGAGACCGGCGAAGGCAAGACGCTGGTGGCCACGCTGCCGGCATTCCTCAACGCCTTGCCGGGCAAGGGGGTACACGTCGTCACGGTCAACGATTACCTCGCCCGCCGCGACGCCGAATGGATGACGCCGATCTATCAGATGCTCAACCTCACCGTCGGATGCATCCAGACCGGCCAGTCCGACGCGGTTCGTCGCGCCGCCTATGCTTGCGACATCACCTACGGCACATCCAAGGAACTCGGCTTCGATTTCCTCCGCGACGAGCTCAAGCGGCTCAAGCTGGGCGGCGACGGCAATCGCAAGACATTCGAGGAGGTTTACCTGGGCCGGGGCGGCCAGGTCGAAGGCGAGAAGCCGGTTCAGCGCACCCATTACTTCGCGATCGTGGACGAAGCGGACAGCATCCTGATCGACGAGGCGAGGACGCCGCTGATCATCGGGGCCAACAATCAGCCGACGCAGGAGGAGGCCGCAGCCTATTACGGGGCCGACCAGCTCGCCGCAACCCTGGTCCGTGTCAAGGACTACAAGTACGATCCCTTGGAACGCAAGGCCGAGCTGACGGCCGCCGGCCGTCGCAAGGTCCAGGCCGTCGCGGCCAACTCCGCCTTCTTGACGCTCACGGTCGACGGCCTCTACGAATACGTCGAGCGTGCGCTCCGCGGCCAGATCGCATACCTGCGCGACCGCGACTATGTCGTGGTCGACGGGGAGGTGGTCATCGTCGATGAGTTCACGGGTCGTATGATGCCCGGCCGACAGTGGCAGGACGGCCTTCACCAGGCCATCCAGGCCAAGGAGAAGCTCGAGATCACGCTGGAAACGATCACGGCGGCCCGCGTGACAGTCCAGGATTTCTTCAAGCGATATCACAAGCTCGCGGGCATGACCGGCACGGCCTCATCCGACGCGGGCGAACTCCGAAGAATCTACAAGGTCGGCGTGTTCAAAGTGCCGACCAATCGCCCGGGCCGACGTGTCTGGCTCCCCGACCGGGTTTTCTCGAGCGAGGATGAGAAATTCCAGGCCGTCGCCGACCAGATCGTCGAATGGAACAAGATGGGCGCGCCGGTGCTCGTGGGGACGCGGTCGATCGAGAAGTCGGAGCGGCTCAGCACCCTGCTGGCAGCGGCCGGGATCGAGCACCAGATCCTCAACGCCAAGAACCACGAGATCGAGGCCCAGATCGTGGCGCAGGCGGGCCAGAAGGGGAGGGTCACCGTAGCCACGAACATGGCCGGTCGCGGGACCGACATCAAGCTCGGCGAAGGGGTCGCCAATGTCGGCGGCCTGCACGTCATCGGGACCGAACGCCACGAGTCGCGCCGGATCGACCGGCAGCTCTCCGGCCGTTGCGCACGCCAGGGCGACCCGGGCCGCGCCCAGTTCTTCGTCTGCCTCGATGACGAGATCATCGAGACCTTCGGCGAGAAGGCCGCAGCGCGGATCCGTCGGCGTTACAAAGGTGGCGGCGAGTTGACCAGCCTCCAGTGGCGACGGTTCTTCGTCGCCGCCCAGCGGAAGAAGGAACGCCAGCACTTCCGCGATCGCAAGCTGCTGATGCATTATGAGAAGCAGCGTGCCGAGATGCGCAAGAATATGGGGCTCAACCCCGTTCTCGGTTGATAGTGATCGCCCGCCGGTCATCGGCCGGGCAGGCGAATGCGGAACCGGCGGACTTCCTGCTCGAGGTCTCGGAGCGGGCCGAGCCGGGCCTCGGCGTACTGGATGCGATCCTTCCGATCGCCCAGCTTCGGGAGACCGGCCAGGTAGGCCTGGAACTTCTGGGCCTGGGCGGGAGGTCCCTTGAGCAGACTGCTCACGAGCAGCCAGGATTCGGCGTACGCGAGTTGTTCGGTCTCGGACTGGAAGAACAGGTCGTCATCCTTGAGAAGCTGTGCGATGGGGATCTTCGGGTCCCGGCCATCAGGCAGGGCGACTAGCCTCGGCCCGTTCGGCGCACCGAATGCTTTCGTGCCGCGGGCCCGCAGCCAGAGCTCCCCGTAGGTCGCCAACCCTTCGCTGATGCAGACCGGGACATCGGCATCCCGGGAGAGCATGCCCGTGTTGAAGCAAAGCATGTGAATGGTCTCGTGGACCAGGGCGAAGGTGTTCAGCCGCTTCTTCTCGACATTGAGTTCCGCGTCGAGGGACCTCAGGTCGAAGATCACGAGCTGGTTCGTATCCAGCTCGTACTGGCCACCGACATTCTCCCCCGGATCCTTCCCGATGAATTTCCCGAACGAGCCGACATCCTTGAGCGCGACGACGGACATCCGGTGATCGGGGTAGTCGACTTTGAAACCGCGACCGCGGAAATAGGCCCGAAAGTCCTTCGCCAGCGACTCGCAGATTCCGAGTGCTTCCTCCCGGTACGCCTTGCTCGCATCGCCGGCGCACAAGAAGTGAGCACTGCGGCTGATTCCGAACTCTCCGAGCGCCGCTTTCCGAGCCCTGGCCTGGACCGGCTCGATCATCTCCGACTCGCCCGGGCCGGCTTTCGATTTGGAGCCGGCCTGCCCCCAGGCGGTTGTCGCCAGTCCGGACACGGCCAGGGCCGTGTTTCCGATCCATCGTCGACGCGTCCAGCGAGAGTCATCGCAGCCCGGGTGGCCGAGGACCGTTCGAAGAACTCGCAGATCCATGGGAGTTACTCCCGCCTGACGGCACGAGATCCAGCGATCCGATGAGACACGCCCTTCAACGATTTCATTCTGACATCGCCGGCACGCCCACCGCCAGTCGGGTCCCCGCTTGCGAAGGAGCTTCCGCGAGGATTGCTGAATGATCCCGCGACACCGATGTCAGTACCGAGCAAGTTCCTCCGAGAATTCCTCTTGAGCGGGAAGGGGTAAGCCACTATGGTAGCCTTGCCGCAACGGATGGTACCGAGGAGGCACCTCGGTTACGACACATTGGCTTCAGGGAAGATGCCCGATGCTCCGACTCGACACCCAGAATCTTTCGGCGGGAAAGCGTCTTCGTCTCCTGGTCAAGTACCTGATGTTCCCCGGGACGAACTGGATCAGTCGCGACAAATCGCGCGTCGTCCGCATGTTCCTCAACGGGACGCCCGACCGGCCCATTCGCACGCTCGACTGCGGTTGCGGCAATGCCTTCTTCGCCCATGAGGCGATCCGGCGCCATTCCCGTTGCGTCGGGATCACCATCCATGAGTGGGAGAAGCATCATTGCGAGGAGATGCGCTCTTTCCTGGGATTGTCGGAGGACCAGCTCGAGCTCCGGCTCGCCAGGCTGGACCAGCTCGCCGCGGACCCCGACCAGCATGGCCGGTTCGACCAGGTGCTCCTGCTCGACGTGATCGAGCACATCATGGATGCTCCCGCCGCCTTGCGTCATCTCCATTCCCTGACGGCGGAGGATGGGCTGATCTACATCACGACGCCCAATCGCGACTGGGAAGGCAACGCCGACCGGATTCGCGTCACCCGCGTCGAGGATGGCTGGCATGTTCGCAACGGTTACTCGATCGAGCAGCTCGAAGAGATCCTGGACCGGGCGGGATTCGAACCCGTCGACCGGCTCCGGTTCGGGACCATGGGATCGACGCTCGTGACATGGATTCAACATCATGTCTTCCGATCCTGGATCGACCCGATGACCGTCCTCTTGTACCCGCTGCTGAAGATGGCGGCGTTCGCCTTATCCCCCTGGCGCGACCCCCATACCATCTTCGTCCTCGCGCGCAAACGTCGTGCGGAATGACTTTGAACGCCCCAGACCCGGATGGATCGCGAAAGCTCGATCGCGGCCGCCGACGATCAGATGCACGATTGACCAATCCTCGTGGAACCCTTAGAGTGTTGGACGAGAAAAAGGTCGATATCAACGCCCGTATCCACTCGTCCGGCGATCTTTGAGGAGTGCCGTGCTCAGACCTACACCATTCTACCTCGGGATCGACCTGGGCGGCACGAACATCAAGAGCGGCGTGGTGGATGAGAACGGCCGTGTCCTGTCCACGATCAGCGTGGCGACCCAGGCGGATCGCGGCCCCGAGGTTGGTCTCGACAACCTGGCCGAGGCGGGCAACCGGGCCGTCGAGGCCAGCGGTGTGGGATGGGAGCAGATCGCGGGGGTCGGACTGGGTTCGCCCGGCACGATGGATCTGAAGGAAGGCATGCTCCTCGAGCCGCCCAATCTACCCGGTTGGGACAACTTGCCGATCCGTCAACTCCTCTCCGAACGGTTGAAGAAGCCGACCGTGCTCCAGAACGACGGGAATGCCGCGGCGTTCGGCGAATACTGGACCGGCGCCGGCAAGGATGTCCATAGCCTCGTGATGTTCACACTCGGTACCGGGATCGGCTGCGGGATCGTCATCGACGGCCTGATTCTGGAGGGGCGACACAGTCACGGGGCCGAATGCGGGCACATCATCATCCAGATGGATAATGCCCGTCGCTGCTCGTGCGGCGCCTACGGGCATCTGGAGGCCTACGCCTCGGCCACGGCCCTGGTCAAGCGGGCCCAGGAAGCCCTCGCCGAGGGGACGGAGCCGAGCCGTCTCCGCGACATCGATCCGGAGACCATCACGAGCCGTGCGATCTCCGAGGCCGCCGCGGCCGGCGATTCCCTGGCTCGCCGCCTGATGCGCGAGACCGCGCGCTACCTCGCCGTCGGGGCGGTCTCGCTGATGCACACGATCGATCCGGACCTCGTCCTGTTCGGCGGCGGGATGATCAATGCTGGCGAGTCGCTCCTGGAAGATATCCGCCGCGACGTCCGCGAGATGGCCTTCCCGATCCCGGCGGCGAAGGCCCGCATCGCCTTCGCACAACTCGGCGAGGAGGCCGGATTCGTCGGCGCCGCGGGCTGGGCGCGTAAGGTGCTCAGTCGGCCTTCTTGACCGCGGCCACCTTCTTCTTCGCCGCGGCCTTGGCCTTGGCCTTGCCCGCGGCCTTGGCCGACACACCGCCGAGGAACTCTTGCTCGGTCAACTGGCCATCGGAATTCCGATCGAGAAGGTCGAAACGCTCCTTCGGCCCGGTGAACTCGTCGCGCGACACCTTGCCGTCGCGATCCTTGTCCATCGACTGGAACCGCGCGACGGCCTTCTTCTTCGCCTGCTCGCCGAACTCCTTGAGTTCCTCCAGCACCGCCCGGTATTCCTGGGCCTCAAGCTTGCCGTCGTGGTTCGCGTCTCCTTGCTTGAGCAGGCGATCGAACGACGCATGCGCCGAGGCGGGCACCTCCGACTTCTCAATCACGCCATCACGATTGGAATCAAGTTGAAGGAAGAGTTCTCGCAACTGGAGGGCCTGCGTGCCCGGTGCCTGGGCCAATCCCACGCCGACCAGGCCCAATGCCGAGACCATGGCGATACCTAAGGGCCAGATTGACTTCACGTTGTGATCTCCCGTGCGGTTTCGCGATCCTCTTCGGCTTCGACTCGGGCCGACGTGCTCGTTCTTTCGGCCCTCGCAAACCCATCGAGACATTGAACCCGGATCTAGGCAATCGGTATCGCCGAGGCCACCGGGCGACTGTCGATCGGAGTACCCGCGGGCTCCAGCACGAAATCCTTGATCTCGAGCTGGACCTCGCGGCGATTGTTCCATTCGTTGACCGACGGATGGAAGGCGATGGAACAGGAAGAACCCGCGGTGAGCCCCCGGGCCCGCTCGGCGAGATTCCAGCCGATCGCCTTCATAATGACGTCGCCCTGCTTCAGTCGGAGCTGGAGATGATTCTTGTGCTCTCCGACGATCCGCGGTTCGCCGACGACCTGGAGCTGGCTGGCCATCAGCAGGGGTTTCGGATTGCCGATCCCGTAGGGTTCGAGCTTGTCCATCTCCTCGAGGACGCGGAGACTCAGGACGCCAAGGGGCACTTCCGCATCGATGGTGAGGACACGCTCGAGTTGCTCCGGGGAGATCGTGTCGCGGCAGCGTTCATCGAACAGTCTCGCGAAGGTCGGGATGTTCTCCTCGGCAATCTTGAGACCCGCGGCGGCGGCGTGACCTCCGAAGCCCATCAAGACCTCGGAGCAGTCCTTGATCGCCTCGTAGAGGTCGAAGCCCGGGATCGAGCGCGCCGAGCCTTGTGCGTGCGACTCGCCGATGGCGAGGATGACGGTCGGCCGATGATAGGTCTCGACGAGCCGGCTGGCGACGATCCCGATGACACCCGCGTGCCAGTCCTTGCTGCCCAGCACGATCGCACGACGATCGCCGATGCCCCCCCCTGCCTCGATCATCGCCCGGGCTTCCTCGACGATCTTCCGCTCGATCTCCTGCCGCCGGGAGTTGCACAGATCGAGCTCCGACGCGATCTCGCGCGCCAGCACGTCATCCTCGGTCGTCAGCATCTCGACGGCCCTCATGGCGCGTTCGAGCCGCCCCGCCGCATTGATGCGGGGGCCCAGCACGAAGCCCACCGTCCCCGACGTGAGCCGTTTCTTGTCGAGGCAGCCGCTGACTTCCAGCAGCGCGCGCAGTCCGACGCTCGGATCCGCGGCGATGCCCGCGAGTCCGTGGCGGACCATCACCCGGTTCTCGTCCGAGAGCGGCACGACGTCGGCGATCGTCGCCAGGGCCACCAGTCCCATGGCGCGGACCAGGTAATCCCGGAGATGGGGCGAGGCACGCTTCCCGTCCCCGAATCCCTTGCAGACCTGCCAGGCGAGCTTGAATGCCACCCCCGCCCCGCAGAGGTCGCCGGTCGGATAGAGGCTCCCGGGCAATCGCGGATGGACGATGACCTCCGCCTTCGGCAAGTCCGGGCCGATCGTGTGGTGGTCCGTCACGATCAGCTCGACCCCGAGTTCGCGCGCCAGCTCGGCCTCGCGGACGGCCGAGATGCCGCAATCGACCGTCACGATCAGGGCATTCGGGTTCTCGAGGGCCAGGCGCCGCAGGGCCTCGCCGTTGACCCCATAGCCTTCATCCACCCGGTGGGGGATGTAGTAGCTGACGTGCCGGCTCCCGGCAAGCCGCAAGCAGGACCACAGGATGCTGGTCCCGCAAACACCATCCACGTCGTAATCGCCGTAAATCACGATCCGACGGCCCTCATCCATCGCCCGGCGAATCCGGACGGCCGCCTCCATGACACCGGGCAGGAGCTCGGGGTCGTGCAGGCTGCCCATCCGCGCGTCGAGATACGAGAGCGCCCGCTTCGGATCGCCGACACCTCGATTGAGCAAGAGCTGCGCGACCAGGGGCGAGAGCCCCGAGCCCCGGCTCAGGTCGAGGATCTGCGATGCATCGTGAGGTCTCACCCGCCAGCGGGCATTCATCGTCGACGATCCTCCAATCCCCTCGCATCGGCCATCCCAACGCCGTCAGAACCACTTCTTACGCCGCGCGTAAACCCACATGATACAGGGCGATATCGTCATCACCACGCAGGTCGACCAGAAGAGAAATCCGCGCGCCATCTCGGCCTTGAAGCTCAGCGATTCGCCGAAGAAATTCATGCCGAAAAAGCCGGCCAGGAATGACATCGGCAGAAACATGACCGTGACCATCGTCAATGTTTTCATGATGTCGTTGGTCCGGTTCGAGACGACGGACAGGTAGGTCTCGAGGGTGCCTGAGATCAGGTCGCGAAGACTCTCCGAGATGTCGTGAATCCGGACTACATGATCGTACAGGTCGCGGAAATAGACGCGGTGGTCGGCCTGGATAGGCTGATAGGGATCGCGTGCCAGCCGGTTCAGGACCTCGCGTTGGGGTGTGAGCGTCCGATGGAGCTGGATCGCCGCGCGCTTGATGCGAAAGATCGAGCGGATCACCTTCGCGCTCGGATGCTCGATCACTTCGTTCTGGATCGCGTCGACACGCTCGTCAAACTCTTCAATCACGGCCAGCGACTGATCCACGGCCAGTTCCAGGATGCGGAATAGCAGGTGGTCGGTCCCGTGTCGCAACCGGTCGCGAGGATCGTGCCGGATGTTCTCACGCTCCCGATCGAGGATCGGCATGGGTGATGCATGGTAGGTGACGAGATAGTTCGAGCCGAGGAACACGTCCAGCTCCTGGAGCTCGATTGCCGCCGAGTCGGGATCGACCCGGGGAACAGAGAAGACCACGTAGAGGTAGGAGCCCCAATCGTCGACCTTGGGCACGTGGGTCTCTTCGATGGCATCCTCGATCGCCAGGTGATGGAACCGGAAGACGTCGCGAAGGCACTGCTCGACCTCACGGATCCCGGCCTCATCCGACGTTTCGAAGTCGACCCAGAGGTGACCGCCTTGATCGGCGATCGCTTCTCCCATCCGTTCGCGCGGCCAGTCCAGGTGCAGCTTCCCACCGCTATCCCGATAGAGCACATGGACGAGGGCCAGGCCGGCGCCCGTTCCTACCGAGAGAACGACGGATGTCGCGTCCGGGGGCGAACTCATGGCGGCGTCACCGCCCCCGAGGACTCGGTCCTCGACTGTCGTGCCCGCGTTTCCTGATGGCGAATGGCTTCCTGGACCAGGTCCACGTCCAGCGGCGTTGGGGACGAATCCGAGATCACCCTGCGGATCGGCGAG
>JBKQHM010000633.1:0-22878 GCA_052148775.1 Isosphaeraceae bacterium
CTCGAGCTTCGTGATCTTGATCCGATCCCGTGCGCCGACCGGCGCATCCTTCCCGACCCGTTCCTGGGCGCGTGCCTCGGCCCGATCGAACGCCGACCAGCCGATCGCCCCGAAGGCTCCAGCCAGGACCGAACGACGACTCGTACCCCCTCGATCCGCTCGCGACATCGACATCGTTGGGCTCTCCCCGGGGATCTGGAATCAATGGCTCGTCACCAGTGGCTAGTAAAAAGCAAGTCGTTCGCTTTTACTAGCCACTAGCCCGAGCCGCGCGATAACCGACCCCCAGACACTCCGAGCCCATGACCAACCGGATGATCGACGACAACCCATCGCTCCACGCCGCCGGCCCGGTCACGCACGTCCGTTACCGTGTTTTGGCGTTCACTGTCGCCCTGGCGGCGGTGACGTACCTGGACCGCGTCTGCATCTCGAGGGCGGAGGCCGAGGTGAGGCACGACCTCGGGCTGTCGAAGGAACAGATGAGCTACGTCTTCGGCGCCTTCACGCTCGCCTATGCATTCTTCGAGATCCCGAGCGGGTCCTGGGGCGATCGCATCGGGCCGCGTCGCGTGTTGACACGGATCGTGGCCTGGTGGTCCACCTTCACGATCGCGACCGCCGGGGCATTCAACTACGCCTCGATGCTGGCGGTCCGATTCCTGTTCGGGATGGGGGAGGCGGGCGCGTTCCCGAACGCATCCAAGACGATTTCGCGATGGTTCCCGGCGTCGGAGCGCGGGACGGCCCAGGGGATCTTCTTCGCCGGCGCCCATCTGGGGGGCGGGCTGACGCCGATCCTGGTCGGTGCCTTGCTGATCGTCCTCCCGTGGCGGCTGATCTTCGTGCTCTTCGGGATGGTCGGCTTCGTCTGGGCGTTGGCCTGGTTCCGATGGTTCCGCGATGAGCCGGCGGATCATCCCGAGGTGAGCGAATCCGAGCGCCACTACATCGAATCGGGCCGGGAGCCGAGCCGACCTCATCGCGTCGACGCCGGGATTCTGGGCCGGATCCTGGCGGATCGCAACGTGATCCTCCTCTGCCTAATGTACTTCACCCAGGCATACGGCTTTTACTTCAACATCACGTGGATCACGACGTATCTCCGCGAGGCTCGCGGCTTCTCGGGTTTTCTCCTGGGGTTCCTGGCGGGGCTGCCGTTGATCCTGAGCGCCGTGGCCGATCTGACTGGGGGACTGGCGACCGATCGCGTGACGCGGCTCTACGGTTTGAGGGCGGGCCGATGCTGGATCGGCGGCGCGTCGCTCCTGATCGCGGGGTGGGCGATGATTGCGGGTGCGGGCGTCCAGGGGGCCCTGGCCGCCGCCCTGCTGATCGCGATTTCGGGCGCCGCGGACAGCTTTCTGCTCGGGTCGGCCTGGGGCACCTGCCTCGACATCGCCGGTCCGCACGCGGGACTCGTCACCGGCGCCATGAACACGGCCGGCCAGATCGGCGCGTTCCTCAGCCCGATCATCCTGGCGCGATTCCTCAAGGAAGGTGCCGAGGACTGGGCGACACCTCTCTATCTTGCGGGCGCCCTCTACATTGCGGGGGCAGCCTGCTGGCTGTTCATCGATCCCCGCCGGCCGATCCCCGGCGTCCTCGTCGAGGAGACGAGCCGAAGTGAATCGGCGACCTGATGCCGTCTTCGTGAGCGCCACTTCATGCGAATTGAGGGCCGACCGCGCCGGGATGGGCCCCTCCCGTCGAGGCCGCGCCGGGACGTAGGCCGTGCGGCGGTTGGCTGGTCGTCTTCGTAGATATCCCCGTCGTATCTCCACGTCGTGCACGCGCGCTGTCGAATCCCGGACGATGAGTGATCGATCCGGGATCGGGTGCTCGCGGGGCGGGTCGGGCCAGAGGCGGCCACCGACACGAACGCAGAGGAGTCGGTCGAATCCGGTTCGTACGCGGCCGTGATGAATTCTTACGGAGACTCGGTCTCCAAGATCGGCGACTCGCCGTTACAGAGAAGTAGGGGCACGGCTTCCCGACGTCACCGAGAGCCGTGGAAGACCGCCTCTCTGCCCCGACGGCATGCCGGATGACCCAGATTGTGATACTCTCACCGGGAGATCGTACCTTGAGCAAATACATCGATTGCATCTACGAGGAGCTGTTCGAGCTCACGAGCGATGAGCTGGTCACGGCGATCATGATCGGGCTGGTCCTGGCGATGGCCCTGGCCGGGATCTATGCGATCGCGAGCCGAAAGGTATCCGAGCGCCTGACACTCATGATCGGCTTGATGATCCTCGCGAGCCTTTCGTCGATGACGCTCGCCGTCGGCTATGTCCGTTACAAGCGGGAGGACATCAGCTTCATCAACGCGGTGCGGTCTCCTCAAGACGGCCCGCGTCGGCCACATCCGGGCTCGGTCGGCCATTTTGGGCCTCCGATCGCCCCGGATCGGGACCGCTTCCTGGCCGAGCAGTTCATCGGGTCGGCCGACGCGGACGGAGATGGCCGGATTTCGCCTGCGGAGGCGGCGAAGGCCGCGGAGCGACTCGTTCGCGAAGAGGACGGGGGTGAGGCGGGTTCCATCGATGTCGAGGCTTTGAGCCGGGCGCTCAACCGTCGGCCGGGCATTCCTCCGGGCTTCGGACCGGACAGGCCTCCGGGCGGATTCGACCCCGGCGCCTTCCGGCCGGGCGATATCATCAACGCCGTCGACAAGGACGCGGATGGCCGGCTCTCCCGCGAGGAGGTGGATGATTTCGTCCGGTCGGCGGATACCCAGGGCAAGGGTTCGCTCGACGCCGGGGATCTCGAGAACGAATTGAGAGCGCGACTCGGGCGGATTGTCAGCATGGCCGCACCTCCACCTCGCGTCCGATGAGCCTCGCGTCCTGACGGATCGTCAGGAGACGAATTCGGGGATCGATTGATAGCGTCCGATCATGTCACCGACCGGATAGGACGGTCGCCGGAGGAATGGAGCGCCTGACGAAGCCGCCTCTCGAGTCGCGGCCCCTCGCCCGCGTTCCCGATTCCTCGATTCCAACGAATTCCCGGGACATCGTGGAAGCGATGACGCTCAGATAGTACGATGCCGTACTCTCAACGCCGGGAGGCTCGTTCTGTGCTCCCGCCGCGCCTGTTCCGGTCCAGGCCGCCGTCGCTTGGTCATTCCAGGAGACTTCTTCCCGCGGCTGGCAACCTCCTCGCCCATTCTGAGGAGCGAGGTCGATGCAGAACCATGCACGCGCGGACATTCGGCGCTGGAGTTCGATGCGACGTCCTCCCCTCGCCCGACTCATCAACTTTCGAGGAGAATCAACTCATGCGGACCTTTCCGTCTCGATTCGGAGTCGTCTTCACCCTGCTCGTCCTCGTGGCGATGACCTCGTCCGAGGCGAAGGCCCAACCCGCGCGGCGGCAGCCCACTCCCAACGATACGCTGAAATCGACGGAGGTCTCCCCGGATCACAAGGTGACCTTCCGCATCTATGCGCCGAAGGCCGACGAGGTCTCGGTGGGCGGCGACTTCGGCGGCGGCAAGATGACCAAGGACGAGAAAGGTGTCTGGTCGCTCACGGTCGGCCCGCTCACGCCCGACTTCTACAGCTATTCGTTCAACGTCGACGGCGTCCGGACGATCGACCCGAAGAATCCGGTGATCAAGCAGGGCATCAGCAGCCTCGATAGCATGTTCTTCTTGCCCGGCGAGGAGGCCGAGTTCGAAGCCACCAAGGACGTCCCGCACGGCGAGGTCCATATCGCCTGGTACCGTTCGAGCACGCTCGACGCGGTGAGGAGCATGCACGTCTACACGCCCCCGGGCTACGAAGGCGGGAGCGAGAAGTACCCGGTCTTCTACCTGTTGCACGGCGCCGGCGACGAGGACTCGGGCTGGAGCACGATCGGCCGCGCCGGCTTCATCCTCGACAACCTGCTGGCGGCGAAGAAGGCGGTGCCCATGATCGTGGTGATGCCCAACGGCAGCATGCCGCGGCCGGCGAATATGCCGCGATTCGAGCCCGGTGCCACGCCGACCCCCGAGGCCAGGGCCGCGATGGAAGCCGCCCGCAACCGGTTCACCAGCGAGTTGCTCCACGAGATCGTCCCCTACGTCGAGAAGCATTACCGCGTGAAGACCGGTCAGGAGAACCGGGCGCTTGCCGGGCTGTCGATGGGCGGGGGCCAGGCCATTCAGGTGGCCACCAGCCACCCCGACGAGTTCGCCTACCTGGGCATCTGGAGCGGAGCGGTCGGCGGCCGGAATGGCGGGGATTTCGAGTCGCGCAACGAGGCCTATCTGAAGAATGCCGATCACATCAACAAAGTGGTCAAGCTGTTCTCGATCAGCGTCGGCGACAAGGATTTCTTGCTGAATGCCTCGAAGAGCCTGGACGAGACGCTGGAGAAGCACGGCATCAAGCACGAGCTGCACATCAGCGGCGGCGGCCACACCTGGATCAACTGGCGCCAGTACCTCAACGCGTTCGCGCCCAAGCTGTTCCGCTGAGCTGACCCCGAGCGGGCCGAGGGATCATCCCGTCGGTCCGCTCGGATCTCCATCGCGGAATCGGATCGTGTGGTGAAATCCGGGAGCGGGAGCCTTCATGCGACTACCCGAGGCGCTGTATCATCTCCTCATCTCAAGGAGGTGCGCGATGATGATATCGAAGCCTGGCAGCCGCTGGCTGGCCATGGCGGGATTGAGCCTGGCACCGTTGGTGTTCGTGGCGGTCGTCATCTTGGAGCTAAGAGCTCGATTCGCGAATCTGTACTCCGCCCGCGGAATCGGCTGGGATGAGATGGTGCTCATCTACATCGGCTTGCTCATATCGCTCTGCATCGGCCTGTATCTCCGGCGCCCGCTCCTCGACCCGTCGTCTCGATGGGGGATTCTCGCGAAGCGCGCACCGGTTCGGCCCAGGCTCTGGAAAGGTATGATTGTTATCGCATTATCCGCGATCTTTTTCGCCTTGACGGCCGAAAGTACGAAGGAGCGTCGCCGTCGCGATGAAGCCTTCAATGAGCAACAGATCGCATTCTACACGAAGTATGAAGGTACGGCCCTTTCCAAGGCCCGCGAACAGGAGCGACTCGCCGCGGAGTGCGAGGCGAAAGTGGCTCGCGGCGAGCCCACGCAAGGGTCCGATAGCTGGGCCGATCGGTTGAAGTTTCATGCCAAACAAGCCGCGTGGTGGCGGGGGCAGATCGCATGGGCTTCCAATCTGCGGAAGCAGATGGAACGATCTCCCTGAACCCGATGATGCCGGGGGTCTTTCTGCCGGGGATCTCACGGCCGCGTGGCGAATCCTCACTGGACCTCGCGAACGACGATCTCGTTGTGCCCGGGGTCGCCGGGAAGGGCGCCGCGGATGCCGACGATCCGGTCGCCCGAGGCGATCAGCCCTCGCTCGCGGCACCAGTTATCGACGAAGGTGCGGAGCTGGTCGCGGTCGCTGACGTCCTGGGGCATGACCAGCGGCGTGACCCCCCAGAACAGGCACATGGCGCGGGCGGTATGGTCATCGAAGGCCAGCGCCAGGGTCGGGGCCGGATTGCGTTGCTTGGAGAGCACCAGAGCCGTACGGCCGGAAGCGGTCGCGGCGATGAGCAGGGCGGCGTTCAGCCGTCGGGAGATCAGGCTGGCGGCTTCAACGACGCTCTCGGTGATCGGGCGGACCTGGCCGGCCCGCGCGATGGTCGCGGGACTCGTCGAGGCGAACCAGCGGCCCACGACGCCCGGCGATTCCTGGAACGGCTGGTTACTCTCGATCGCCGACCCGGCCCGCGCGAACAGGACCGACTCGGCCTCGGCGGCGATCTGGCTCATGATCGAGACCGCGTCGACCGGATACTCGCCGATCGCCGTCTCGCCCGAGAGCATCACGGCGTCGGTGCCGTCGAGCACGGCGTTGAAGACGTCGCTGGCCTCGGCCCGGGTGGGCCGGCTGGAGGTCTCCATGCTGTTGAGCATCTGGGTCGCCGTGATCACCGGCACGCGTGCCGCGTGGCAGGCCGCGATGATCCGCTTCTGCACGGCCGGGACCCGCGTCACATCCAATTCGACCCCCAGGTCGCCCCGCGCCACCATCACGGCGTCGGCCTCGGCGATGATCGCGTCCAGGTTGCCCAGCGCCTCCCGCTTCTCGATCTTGGCCACGATCCGCGCGCGGCTGCCGCGACGTTCCAGCTCGCCGCGCAACTGGATGATGTCCTCGGCACGGCGCACGAACGACAGCCCGACATAGGCGACCTCATGTGTGGCCGTCCACTCCAGGTCGGCCATGTCCTTGTCCGTCAACGCCGAGACGCTCAACGCGCCCCCGGGCACATTGATCCCCTGGTGCGACCGGATCATGCCGGGCAAGGTCACCTTCAGCCACGCGCGGCCCGGCTCGCGAGCCACCACCTCCATCGCGACGGTACCGTCGGCGAAGAGCACGGCCTGACCGACCTCGAGCTCGTCGGTCAAGGTCGGGTGCGAGCATGTCAGGTAATGCGGATCGACGCCGGTGGCCGGATCGGACGCCAGGATGAACACCGCGTCGTGATCGCAGGAGATCACGTCATCCTGGATATCACCGAGGCGGATCTTGGGACCGCACAGGTCCTGCAAGACCGCCAACTGGAGCCCGGTCTCGTCCGCAATTTGTCGGATCGTCTGGAGCCGAGCCGTGTGCTCCTCGTGCGAGCCGTGCGAGAAGTTCAGCCGGAAGACGTCGACTCCTGCTTCGACCATCTGCTTCATCACGACCGGATCGCTCGACGCCGGACCGACGGTCGCCACGATCTTCGTCCGAACTTTTCCCAACTGTTCTTTGTGGAAAGACTTCATGAGTCTCCTCGCCCGTGGCCAGAGAGCTTGTCGAAGAATCGAATCTCAGATTCCGAATTCCAGATTCCAGAATCGTAAATGCCTTTTGCATGAGGCTTTCAGTTCCTTTGGGATCTGGAATCTGCGATCTGGAATCGTTTTCTTCAAAGCCCTCTCAGGATTCCCCCCTTCCGATCCCCATCGAAACGGCCCGATGTCGGGCAGATCCGATCGGTTTCGGTCCCTGGCGCTCGCATTGTAGGGAAACTTGGGGTATCCAACCAGGGAAGAAGGAGTCGCTCGTTGGTCGCGGCGCACCCGGAGATGAAGACCGATGCATCGGCCGGGATCCGATTCTCCAAGCGTCTGCAAGACCATGCACAGGCGGGCGATGAGGCTTTCTCAACAGGCCAGTCCCATATTCTTCCCAAGATCTCCACGTCCCTGGCGATTCCTCCTTTAGAATGGTATGTGGAAAACTCAGGTCCGCCGGATATCCTATTGAGGGCATGGATGCCGCCAATCGGGCGGAGTGGGACTCAAGGACGCCGAGAGAATCTCCAATGAGCCGTCGAAATCCGGATTGATCTCGTTGCTACGGACTGCGGTCCACGGACAAGCCCATGAAGCGAACCTTCGCCGTCGTCACGCTCCTGGCCTCCCTTGGGGCGCTGATCAAGCTGGCATCGAAGCCGATCGACCCCGCGGAGTTCGCCGGAGCGAGCCCGGCCGCGGGCGCGGTCGAGACGACCCGGGCGGATCGCGTCGCGGCCGAGTCGGTCGCGAAGAACGACTTGCTCGCTCGATACCGCACGGCATCGCCCGAGGTTCGCGAGATGGTGGGCCGGCTGGGGGAACGATTCGGGCGTAATGCCGATGCGATCGAACGGACCGAGGGCGTGCGCGGGTTGCTCTTGCTCGAAAAGCTCGACATGGAGGCCCTGTTCCTCTATGAGAAGTATCCGCGCGAGTTTCACCGGCTCCGCGACCTGCTGGGCGTGGAGGCAGCCGCCGAGGTGCTCCTGCACTGGCGCGAGTATTTCGGCCTGAAGCGGGCCGACGAGACGGACCGCGGTACGCTGATCGCCGAGATCGCCGCCCTGAGCCCGTCGCAACTGCGCGTCGCCTCGCGGTACCCCAACGCACTGCCCATGATCCTCGCCGACGCCCAGGGGATCACCGCGATGATCGATCGGATGTCGGCCGACCCCGCCGCGCTGGCCGACGCCCTGACCGTGCTGAGCTTCATCAGCCTCGACCAGGGGGCTTCGGACCTGCGCTCGGGCCTTCGGACGTTCGACCATTACGGGCCGATCGCCGTGGAGGCCTACCGCCTCCGGGGCCTGGAGGGGTTCGCCCTGGTGAGCCTGTACGGTCCGGTCCTCGAGTCGGTCGGAGGCGCGGTCCCCCTCGAACAGACCCTGATCCTGGCGCGGGTCAACGCCGATTATCTCGACGAGCTGCTGCTGACCCACACGCCCGAGACGGTCGCCCGGCACCTGCGACACGTGGCGGCGGCGGGGTTGGTCGAGGCGGTGGGGGGAAGTCCGCAGGCGTTGCGGCTGGTCGTCGAGCAAGGTGAGGCGGGGGAGCGGGCGCTGAGACAGGCCGGCCCCGACGCAGCCGATGTCGTCTTCAATGATTTCGGCGACGCCACCTTGCGCCGGCAGGCGGCCGGTGCCCTGGCCGCACACGGCGCGATGGCCCTGGTGATCCTGGACAAATACGCTTCGGACCCGGATTTCCGCGAGGTGCTCCGCAAGTATGGCGCGGACGTCATCCCGCCGATCGCCCAGGCCGATGCCAGCCCCCAGACCATCAAGTCTCTTCAGAGCAAGGAACGTCGATCGTTCAAGGAGTCGCTGGCACTGGCCGCCCTCTTCGCTGCCGGCGAGAATGGCCAGGCCGTGATCCGCACGATCAAGGACGATGGCCTGGAGCGGGTCGCCCAACTGAGCGACGCCAACATCCAGTTCTACCAGTTCCTCCCGCTCTATGACGTGATCCACCTGGGCAACGTCCTGCAACGCGGCTATGCCCCGACCTCGGGCGAGATGACCTGGGCGCTGATCGACGGCTGTTTCGTCGTCGCCGACGTCCTGAGCCTGGTCGCTGTACAACCCGAGGGCGCCGTCGCCTCGGAAGCGATCCGATCGGAGGTCAAGTCCGCGGTCACGCAGGGGCTCCGATCCGCAGGCCGCGAGTTGGGCGAGGCCGCCGGCGAGTCGACCGCCGAGGCTCTTGCGCGCCAGGGGGCCGGCAACCTATCGGAGCGGATGGCGCGGTGGTGGAGCGTCCGATCGGCCGGCGGCATCTATCAGATCTTGCGACGACTCCCCGAAGCCCTGCCCCAGCTCAGCCTCGCCCAGATGACGGAGATTGTCGGGCCGCTTGCCAGGAAGGCAGGAATCCGATTAACCGCCTGGCAGCCCGTCCGATTCTTACGCGATGGGGCCGAGGTCGTCTTCCAGATCCCGCCTCAGCGCGGACTCAAGTACCTCTCGGCCCAGGTCATCCAGGCCAGCGTCGGCGTCGTCGGGTTCCAGAAGATGGAAGAGCATCTGCGGAGCCGCCGGCCGAATCGTTCGGAAGGCGGCCAATAGCTCAGGCGGGATGATCGATCTGGGCGTCGTACAGGGGCTCGCTGGATGCTGGAATGGGTTTATCCTTATTCAATCGACAAGAGATGATTCCGAGAATCCAGGCTATCGGGACGTTCGTCAGGAGGACGATCAACACGGCGGGCAAGAAAGGGATGTACTTGTCGCCCAGCATCGGGCGGAGATTCCCTCCGAAGAGGAAAGCGAGTCCATCATTTCGGCGACTCACGATGTGGTAAGTCAACCAGGCGGTCAGACCACCCAGGGCACTGGCTGCCGCGTTGGATATGGGCTGGGGGAAGGTTCGCCCGTTCCACAGGCCAAGGACGATCCCGAGGCACCACAATACCATTACCATGGGGACCGCCAGGCGTCGAATCTCGGCCCCGGCGTAGCCGGCCTTCAATGAGGGCTTGTAACTCATCGGCCTCATCAGATCGCAGGTAGTTCGACTCCGAACCCGATCGTCTGATCCAGGAACATCATACGCGACGCTCGCCGCCAACCGCGATCCACGGGTATCCCAGGCGTGCTGCCTGTCGAAGCCTGCCCCATCTCGACAAGGATACACGCCGGAACGCCCCGAGTCTATCGGCGGATCGCGAGTTGTCTCTCGGATGGAGCCTGTATCCCCGCGAGCTTCGCGGTGTTAAAGTACCGTAAGGCGTTTGTAGAAACCGCCGGACATCCTCCCGGGATTTCACGCCGTCCCGATCGTACGCGACGCCACCGCCACCCTGGTTGCTTTCTTTCATCGGCAATCGATGTTGGAGCCAGGCTTCATGAATGGATGGGGAACGCGCAGCCTGTGCGGGGTGTCGATCCTGCTCCTGTTCGGGGGTGTGGTCAACTCCGGCGCCACCGGGCAGCCGGCCGCTCCTCGATCCTTGCCGTCGGGGGCGGATGAGCGTCAGCCCATCATTCGATTCGTGGATCAGTACTGCGTCGCCTGTCATAACCGCGACGACAGGACGGCGGGCCTGGCACTCGACGCGATGAGTTCGGACGACGTGAGCCGGAACGCGAAGGACTGGGAGCGGGTCGTTCGGAAGCTCGTCGCGCGCCAGATGCCGCCGAAAGACGAGTTGCGACCGTTGGGGCGCGACTATGACGCGATCGTCTCCCGGCTCGCCGGTTCCCTCGACCGCGCGTCCGCCGAAAATCCCGATCCCGGCCGGACCGATACGTTCCGCCGACTGAACCGGACCGAGTACCAGAATGCCATCCGCGACCTCCTGGCGCTGGATGTCGATGCCACGGCGTTGCTGCCGGCGGACGAGTCCAGCCACGGGTTCGACAACGTGACGGTGGGAGACCTCTCGCCGACGCTCCTGGACCGCTACATTTCCGCGGCCCAGAAGATTAGCCGCCTCGCCATTGGGAGCGCAGGCCGATCGCCGGGGGGCGATACGATCCGCATCCGTCCGGACCTGACCCAGGAGGAACACGTCGAGGGTCTACCCCTCGGGACGCGCGGCGGGGCGCTGATCCCGTACACGTTCCCGCAGGACGGCGAGTACGAGATCCAGCTCCGCCTGGCGCGGGACCGCAACGAGCATGTCGAGGGCCTGCACGAACCGCATGAGCTGGAGTTGCTGCTGGACCGGGAGCGAAGGACGTCGTTCACCGTGACGCCTCCGCGATCGGAGACGGATCACCAGACCGCCGACGCACATCTGAAGGTCCGCATCCGGACGACGGCCGGCCCGCACGATCTCGGGGTGACCTTCCTGAAGAATGGCTCGTCGCTGCTGGAGACGAAGCGACAGCCCTACCAGGCCCATTACAACATGCACCGGCATCCCCGGCTCTCGCCGGCGCTCTACCAGGTCTCGATCACCGGGCCCTATGACGCGAGGGGCCACGGCGACACCCCCAGCCGCCGCAGACTATTCATCTGCCAGCCGAAAGGACCGCGCGAAGAGGATGCGTGTGCCGAGCGCATCCTCACCACGCTCATCCGCCGGGCCTACCGGCGGCCGGTCGTCGAGGCGGACCTGAAGAAGCCGATGGCGATGTACCGGGCGGCCCGAGCGGAGGGGGACTTCGACGCGGGGATCGAGATGGCCCTGAGCGCGGTGCTGGTGAACCCGCAGTTCCTCTTCCGCATCGAAACCGACCCGCCCGGCATCGCGCCGGGCTCGGCCTACCGTATCCCCGATATCCTGCTCGCCTCACGCCTGTCGTTCTTCCTCTGGAGCAGCATCCCGGACGACGAACTCCTCGGCCTGGCCGAGCGGGGCGAGCTGAGCAAGCCCGGAGTGCTCGAAAGGCAGGCCCTTCGCATGCTGGCCGACCCGCGGTCGCGGAGCCTCGTCTCCAACTTCGCCGGACAGTGGCTGCACCTGCGCAACCTGGAATCGATCACCCCGGACCTGCGCCTGTTCCCCGACTTCGACGACAACTTGCGGCAGGCTTTCCGCCGCGAAACGGAGCTTCTGTTCGATGAGATCCTGCGCGAGGATCGAAGCGTGCTCGACCTGCTGAGGTCGGACCACACGTTCCTGAACGAACGGCTGGCGAAGCATTACGGTATCCTGCACGTCCATGGCAGCCAGTTCCGTCGCGTCGAGCTCGGCGAGGACAGCGTGCGCGGCGGCCTGTTCCGCCAGGGAAGCGTCCTGACCGTGACCTCGTACGCGACCCGCACCTCGCCCGTGATCCGCGGCAAGTGGATTCTCGAGAACATCCTCGGCACGCCGCCGCCCCCGCCCCCGGCGAACGTGCCGGCGCTGAAGGACAACACGGTCTCCTCGATGCTCTCGGTCCGCGAGCGACTGGCCGAGCACCGCGCCAACATCGCCTGCGCGGGCTGTCACAGGCTGATGGACCCCGTCGGCTTCTCGCTCGAGAACTTCGACGCCGTGGGGCGATGGCGGACGGTCGAGGAAGGGCGGCCCGTCGACGCGACCGGCGGACTGCCCGACGGCAGCCGGTTCGAAGGCGTGTCGGGCCTCGAGCGAGCCCTCCTGAAGCGCCCCGAACTGTTCGTCGGCACGATGGCCGAGAAGCTCCTGACGTTCGCCCTGGGCCGGGGCGTCGAATCCGTCGACGCGCCGGCCATCCGCAAGATCGTCCGCGACGCCCGCGCGAAGGATGATCGATTCTCGTCGTTGATCGTGGGGATCGCGACCAGCACGCCGTTCCAGATGAGGAAATCCGAATGATCGTCACGAAGAAGGCCCTGCCGCGCCGGACGTTCCTCCGGGGTCTCGGGACGAGCCTGGCACTGCCGCTACTGGACGCGATGGTCCCCTCGATGACCGCCATGGCCTCGACACCGGCCGCGCCGGCCCGGCTCCGTCGCCTGGGGTTCGTCTACATGCCGATGGGTTGCGACGTCACCCGATGGACTCCGCCGGGCGCGAACACCCTCGACGAGCTCTCGACGACCCTGAGCCCCCTGGCACCGGTCAGGCAGCACGTGACGGCGATCACGAACCTGGAGCTGCGCAACGCCTACCCCGGCACGCACGCGACGTCCAACTGCGCCTTCCTGAGCGCGGCGCGGGCGAAGCTCACCGAGAGCACGGACTATTACCTCGGCACGACCGTCGACCAGATCGCCGCCCGGCAGATCGGCCAGGAGACGCCGTTGCCGTCGCTCGAGATGTCGATGGACCTGCTCGCGACGGTCGGCCAGTGCGACAACGGATACGCCTGCGTCTATCAGAACAACCTCTCGTGGTCGTCGCCGACGACGCCGCTGCCGTCCGAGGCGCACCCGCGAATCATCTTCGAGCGGCTGTTCGGCGAGGGGGGCAGCGCCGCGGACCGACGTGCCGCCCTGAAGAAGCGGGCCAGCCTGCTCGACTCGGTCACCGACGAGATCGCCCGCCTGAAGAACCAGCTCGGCCCGGCCGATCGCGCCCGGGTCGGGCAGTACCTGGACACGGTCCGCGAGGTGGAGCGCCGCATCCAGAAGGCCGAGGCCGATTCCCGGGACGACGCCCTGCGGGACCTCAACCGACCCGTCGGCGTGCCGGCCTCGTACGCCGACCACGCCCGGCTGATGTTCGACCTCCAAGTGCTGGCGCTCCGCGGCGACGTCACCCGCGTCATCACCTTCCAGCTCGCCCGCGAGACCAGCGCGCGGACCTATCCCGAGATCGGCGTCCCCGACGCACACCACCCGCTCACGCACCACGGGAACGACGCCGAGAAGATCGCCCGGATGGCCAAGATCAACCGGTTCCACGTCTCGCTCTTCGCCGAGTTCCTCGCAAAACTGGCGGCGACGCCGGAGGGGGACGGCACGCTCCTGGACCACTGCCTGTACCTCTACGGCAGCGGAATGGGCAACCCGAACCTGCACGACCACGTGAACCTGCCGATCCTCGTCGCCGGGGGCGCTGCCGGGAAGATGAGGGGCGGCCGGCACATCCGCTACGCGACCCCGACGCCGCTGGCCAACCTCCACCTGACCCTGCTCGACAAGGTGGGCGTCCGCCTCGACGCCTTCGCCGACAGCCAGGGCAAGATCGACGACCTGTTCGAGCCCCTCTCGATCTGAGCTCCGAGCGTCGTCGGCATGGTGAGGATGCACGATCAGGAGATGATCGCAATGGGTCCAATTCGCTTCGTCGCACGCAACGCCCTGGCGATCGTCATCCTGGCTTCAGCCTCGGCCTCTCTCGCCTCCGACGCGCCCCTGGCCGACGCCGCGGAGAAGCAAGACCGTGCCGCCGCCCGCGGCCTGATCGAGCGTCGCGTCGACCTGAACCAGGCCCAGCCCGATGGCATGACGCCCCTGCTCTGGGCGGCCTATCACGACGACCTGGAGACGTCGAAGCTCCTGGTGGCCGCGGGGGCCGACGTCAAGCGTGCCAACCGACACGGCGTGACGCCCCTCTCACTGGCATGTCGCAACGGCAACGGATGGATGGTGGAATTATTGCTCGACGCCGGTGCCGATCCCAACAGCAGGCTCCGTGGCGACGAGACGCCCTTGATGACCGCCGCACGTACGGGGAGGCTCGGCCCCGTGAGCGTGTTGCTATCCCGAGGGGCCGACGTCAACGCCAGGGAACGACGCGGGCAGAACGCCCTCATGTGGGCTTCGGCCGAGGGGCATGCGGAGGTCGTCGCGGCACTCCTCAAGGCCGGCGCGGAGTTCCGCACCCCCCTGCCTCTCGGCTTCACACCCCTGGCCTTCGCGGTGCGCGAGGGCCAGACCGACGTCGTTCGCATCCTCCTCAAGGCGGGGGCCGACGTCAACGAGGCCATGCAGCCCAAGAAGGCGTCGGGCCGATCGCCCGCCCGGGGCACCACGCCGTTGATCCTGGCCGTCGAGAACGGCCATTTCGAGCTGGCCGGGGCGTTGCTGGATGCGGGCGCAGACCCCAACGACCAGCGATCGGGCTTCACGGCGCTCCACACGCTGACGTGGGTCCGCAAGCCGAACCGGGGCGACGACGAGAGCGGCGATCCCGCCCCGATCGGCTCCGGAAACCTGAGCAGCCTCCAGCTCGTCGAGAAGCTGGTCGAGCACGGAGCCGATCTCAATGCCCGCCTCAAGCGGGGCGCGTCGGGGCGCGGCGTCCTCGGCCGCCGCGGCGCGACCCCGTTCCTCCTGGCCGCCATGACGGCCGACGTCCCGCTCATGAAGGTGCTGGTCAAGCTCGGTGCCGATCCCCGGCTGCCGAACGCCAACCATGCCACGCCCCTCATGGCCGCGGCCGGCCTGGGATGCCTCGCCCCCGGCGAGGAGGCCGGGACCGAGGACGAGGCGATCGAGGCCGTCAAGCTGGCCCTCGAGCTCGGGAATGACGTGAACGCCGTCGACGACAACGGCGAGACCGCCATGCATGGCGCGGCCTACAAGAGCTTCCCGAGAGTGGTGCAACTCCTCGCCGACAAGGGCGCCCGCATCGAAGTCTGGAACCGCAAGGACAAGTACGGCTGGACCCCGATGTCGATCGCGGAGGGGCACAGGCCCGGCAACTTCAAGCCGTCGCCGGAGACCATTGCCGCCCTCCGAAGCGTGATGCTCGCCGCGGGCCGATCGATCTCTCCGCCGCCGATTGAGAAGAGCAACCACTGAAGACGGATATCCGCGTTTGGCGCAATTCCCAAGGTCACCGCCGGAGCAGGTCGAGTCCTACTTCTTTGCGACCTCTCTGGCACGGGGCAACTGCTTCAAGGCATCGATCAGCGTCTTGTCGAGGGGAATGTCGGAGATCGGTCCGAGTTTCTTCCCTTTCCCACCCATTACGGGATCTCCATATTGCTTTTTCAACCTGGCGAAAACGCCGTTCAGCTCCTCGTCGCCCCCCTCGGCAAGAAAATACGCATCGTGTAGACTGCCCCATGTACCGTCGCCGCCCGCTTTGGTAAGGCACGCCATCGTGTCCGGGGTCGAACCCAACCAGAGGCGATAAAGGGCGAGTTTCGGTCGAGCACGGCCCCGACCGCCGAAGTTTTCGAGGAACGAATTCAGGCCGCCGCCGATGGTCGCCACACTCTGCTTGCCGCCGTTGGGATTGGTGATCGTCGCACTATGCAGCCACTTCTTGCGGATGCGGTCGTAAAGATAATAGTGTGTATCCGTGGTATCGGGCGTCTTCCCTGGCATCTTTTGTACGAAGAACTGAAATGTCTCGCCCACGTTCCAATCCCAGATCATGTGGGTATGCGCCCCCGTCCCTTCACCGCCGAATCGGTTATGCACGGTATGAGTGTCGGCGGCCGTCACGTCAGGGTGGAGTTTGGGCGAAGTATCCCAGATGGAGAAGATCGTGCGGCGCTCCGTCTCGCTGTTATGCTGGATCCCGCAGTACCCGCCCGCGGGCTCGCCAGGATGCCAATTCGCTCCGCAATAGTAGATATGAGGAGCAGTCGCCAAGACGGTGATCTCGCCGTAGAGGCAGGTGGCGTGCCTCTGCCCCTCCAGGTTCCACCACAAATGTTGCGCATGAGCGGTTCCGCAGGTGAGAATCGTCGCTACGACCGCGGAAAGGAACCACTTCATGTTCATCGGCATGTTTTATCACCCTATCGTTTACGGCGACTCGCCCGACCTTGGCCCGAAGTTCGTGGATGGGTGCTCACTCATCGGTTCCGCAGCGAACAGGCTCGATCGCCCGACGGGTTCGAGATGGCGACCACCGTCGGATCATCGATCGTACCTCTCCCATGGTCGGGGACGAAAGCGTTCGCCCGTGAGTTGTCGGTGATTTCGGGGCCGGGTTCCATCGGCCCAGTCGGTCGGAAGAGTGGCTTCGGATCATACTCCAGGACCGGGGCGAATCAAGCCGCCGGTCGGAGTCAACTTTCTATTGGCGGCTGAGGCTGGTACTCTCTCCATGTGCCGCCACCCGGACTCTGACCGACGCAAAGTCGGTCAGGGGAAAACCGGTCGAGACGACCGGTGGGACCCGGGATTCATCGCCAAGTCGAGAATGACACCGACACCATGAGGAGCCCTGATCGTGAAGAGCCGTTTGACTTCCTCCGTATTCGCCCTGGTATTCGGACTCGCCCCGTCGGTCCTCGCGGCAGACAAGCCGACCCAGCCGGTGCGGATGGGGTGCGGGGTGTTGACATTCGACACGGTGCCGGGCTGGGGCCTCGGCCCGGATGGAAAATCCGTGATCGGGCCGTGCCACGGCAGCGTCGTGGTCGACAAGGAAGGCAACATCTACACCAGCGCCCATGCCGGTGTCTTCGTCTTCTCGCCCGAAGGCAAGGTCGTCCGTAGCTTCCTCGGCGACAAATATTCCGACATGCACGACATGAAGATCCGCGAGGAAGCGGAGGGCGAGTTCATCTACGCGGCCCGCAACGCCAATGCCGAGGGCATCAAGTTCAACGCCCAGACCGGCGACATCGTCCTGAAGCTCCCGTTCCCCGAGGAATCGGGCCTGAATCTGAAGAAATTCAACCCCACGGCGATCGCCGTCGCCCCCAATGGCGACATCTTCCTGTCGGACGGATACGCGAGCGACCACATCTTCAAGTTCGACAAGTCCGGCAAGTACCTGATGCATTTCGGGACCAAGGGGAACGGACTCAAGGAATTCAACACAGCCCACGGCATGACGCTCGACACGCGTTATAACCCGACCCGGCTGCTGATCTGCGACCGCAATCACCAGCCGAAGGGTCGCCTGTTGCACTATAGCCTCGACGGAGAGTTCATCGCCGAGGTCGTGACCGGTCTGGGGATGCCGACATCGGCCGTGGTCCAGGGGCAGTACGTCTCCGTGCCGGACTTGCACGGGCGGCTGGTCATCCTCGACGGGAGCAACACGATCGTCGCGGTCCTGGGCTACAACGCGGACCCCGCGAAGCGGGGGAACTACAATGTCCCGCAATCGCAATGGATCGAGGGGGTCTTCAGCGGCACTCACGGCTCTTCCTGGGACAAAGACGGCAACCTGTACGTCCAGGACTGGAATGTTGCAGGCCGTATCATGAAGCTGGTGCGCGTCAAATAGCCCGCCCCCGGCGCGGACATGAGACGCCGAGGATGCGGGCGCCGCCATAGCGCGGGAGCGCGGAATAAGACCGACGGGACGTCAAGCCGTCGCTTCCAGAGACTTGCTCACGGCTCGTAGCCAGGTGGCGACGGCCACGGCGCCAGGATCGGGGTGGCCCACGGCGCGGTCGCCGAGGTAACTCGATCGGCCCCGCCTCGGGACCATCGAGGCCGTCGCCTGGGCCTCGCGCTCGGCCACTCCGACCGCCTCGCGCAGGGCGAGCATCGGCAAGTGGCCGGCGTGCAGGCCCGACGAGAGGGCCTCGGAGGCCGGGACCAGGGCGTCGAGCATCGTCCGATCACCGACGGCGGCGCCGCCCAGTTCGCCGATCCCGGCGCCACCCGCTCGGAGGGCCTCCGCCCAGGTCGTCGCGGCCTCGGGGTCGTTCGAGCGCAAGCAAGCGGCGGCGCGAAGCAAGAGCATGGCGTAGAGAGGGCCGGACGTGCCCCCGAGGGCCCGCTGCAGGGTCAAGGCCAGCTCGTGCAGCGTCGCGGCCGGGTCGTCGAGGGGGCAGGAAGGCAAGGTTTCCAGGACGGCCCGCGCGCCCCTTGTCAAGCTGATTCCGAGGTCCCCGTCGCCAACGGCCTGATCCAGTTCGGTCAGGCGCGCCTCGGCCTCGATCAACGACCGGGCGGCCGCCTGGATCCCGGCGCCGAGTCGACGGCCCAGCGCGGTCCGCGGTGCTCCGGCGGCTGATCCCGGCCTGGGAGATGGCTTGGGGGAAATGGTCGTCGATCTCGATCGAGGCCGGGCGGCCGCGTTGGGCCATGCCGGCGCATCGGTCGGGGCGTCCAGTCTGGCGAGACGCCGATCGTCCACGGGAAGCACTGTCAAGGACACACCGGCCATCTCGAGGGCGGATAGGAACGTCCCCGCATAGACTCGCTCGACCCGCTTGCCGCCCTGCTCCAGCACGTCGACGGCGTGACGGGCGACGATCGCCAGCTCCATGGTCGGTGTGCCGCCCAGGTTGTTGACCAGCAAGGCGACCCGATCACCGGCGATCTCGGCCATTATCGGGCCCATCAAGCGGTCCACCAGGGCATCCGCCGGCTCGATCGGCACGCGGCGGACACCGGGCTCGCCGTGGATTCCCAGGCCCAGCTCGACCTCCGCCTCACCGAGCGAAAAGCCCGGCCGGCCGGCCGCGGGGACCGTACAGGGCGTCAGCGCGACCCCCATCGTGCGGACGGAGGAGGCCGCGGCTCGGGCCTCGGCGGCGACCTCGGCCAGGCTCGCGCCCGTCTCGGCCGCCGCGCCGGCGAGTTTGTGGACCAGGATCGTGCCGGCGAGGCCGCGACGGCCGGTGTGTCCGCCCCCGCCGGCCAGTGCGACGTCATCGGCCACGATCACCATCTCGACCGGAATCCCCTCGGCCCTCGCGCGCTCGGCGGCGAGGCCGAAGTTGAGCCGATCTCCGGTGTAGTTCTTGACGATCAGGAGAGCCCCTCGCGAGCCCGATACGGCCCGGATCGCGGCGACGATGGCATCGGGGCCAGGCGACGTGAACACATCCCCCGCCACCGCCGCGCCGAGCATTCCCCGACCGATGTAGCCCGCATGTGCCGGCTCGTGTCCGCTGCCGCCGCCGGCGATGAGACCCACCTTTCGGTCTCGTGCCTCTTCGGCATCGGCCCGGATCAGGACCGTCTCGCCCGCCAGTCGTCGCAGGCCGGGATGGATCGCGACCAGCCCCTGGAGCATCTCTTCCACGACGCGGTTCGGATCGTTGATCAGCTTCTTCATCGCAGGGGGACCCCCCACTCCCGACTCCGCTCGCGTTGACCGGTCTCGGGAGCGAATTGCTGCACCACATTCCGCAACACTCCCAAAGGCGTGCTCCCCAGGGCCCTTGACGACAACAAGGTCCTCGACCTGGCCCTGGATCGCATCCTCAAGGATGGCATGAATATCGAACGCACCTTGGAGTCGCTGCGCCGCGAATTCTTACTCGAACTCTCCACCGGCTTGATCTACGACGTACTCCACGATTCAGGGCCGGCGCACACTCAGAAACCTTCGCCCCTGCATGAAGCCATTGCGAGGCTTCGCCAGGGCGGATACCCTTCCTCATGGCGGTTATTCGTTATTCGGCCCGAATCTATGGCGGATTCGAGAAAAAAGCTGCCATACCATCAACGCGGGCGAATTCATCTATCTGCCATAAGTCTTTGCTGGATAAGGTACCGAAGGTGGGACTTGAACCCACACCCCCATTACAGGGACCGGATTTTGAGTCCGGCGCGTCTTGATTTCGGTGGCGTTGGCGTTGTGCCGAGATCGCGTTGCAAGTTTCTGGAAAGTAATCAGTTAAGGACAAACGGTTGCCCGAAGCCATGGGCGTCATATTGGGCTGACGCGGCCAATATCTGTACCAGAATTGTACCAAAGCACGATCGTGTGTGACCATCCCAAGAAACCCGGGCCTCTCCTCGGTCTTACCGCGTCGGAGCTGTGCTTGTGGGGCAGGTCAAAAGAGAGCGGATGATTTGGAAGCCTTTTGCACACGGCGCGACCTGCGCCTGTCCGATGTCAAAAGTTGGTTGCAAGTAAGCTCACGTCCACTCGGAAATAGTCCGCGAACCTACGAATCATCTGGCGGCTCAAGTGCTTCTTCCCCGCGAGGATCTCGGAGATCGTGGACTTGGGGACCATCGTGTCCCTGCTGAGCTGCGCCTGTGTGACGCCCTTGGCTTCCATCAAATGGCGAAGCATGTCAGCGTCCGAAGCAGGTTCGATGGGGTAGTGTTCGTCCTCGTATGCGGCAACTAGGTCGCTGAGCGCGTCGAGGTACATTTCCTCTCCGCCCTTGAGTTCGCCTTGAGCGAGAAGCTGGTCCATAACTTTCTGCGCTTCTTGAAGCTGTTCGTCCGACTTGATCGAAGCGAGAGGAAAGACCGTCACAAGCTTCAGGTACGAGTCACGGCCTGCCCCCTTCAACCTGAACTTCGTGTTTACTGTCATGGACGTTTCCTTCGAGTGGGCGGCTTGGTCGGCGCTGTCTTCTTTTTCTTCGATGGTGGAGGCGGCTCAAAACACCCGCATTCGCCCTTCCACTTGTCTTCATCGTATTCGCCGTGAGTCATCACCTTCAGGACGAAGACCTTCTGGGTCGCATACCGGATGCGGCTAATCAGTCGGTACTTGTTGCCGCCGATATTGAACACGATGCAGTCGCCTACGATGCTTGCACTTGCGAATGAAACTTTCACATCTCCCCAAGATTGCCACGAGATCGTCTTGCTGTTGACGTGTGTATACCACGCCCGGAGCGGTCCTTCGGCATCCTCGTGACCCGGAAACTCCCAGAACTGCTTCAGACGAGCCTTCGAGACAACTCGCATCCGCTGCTCCTGATCTTGGGATCAGAGAGAATCTTAGTTCGCAGATTACGAACGGTCAAGGCAAGAATTCGTAGAACGCGAACGGTCTTGTCGGAATCGAGAAGGGCCGGAACGAACGCTCAGCCGATCGCAGAATGCCATCGTGGACCCCACTGACGACCGCAAGAAGGGCCGAACGGTGGAACGGCCGCTTGCGGCGCTACGCGAGTGGGCTCTCAAGTTGTCACGAGTACCGGAGGTATTCTCAGTTTTCGACGGGCCGGCAAAAAAGTCTGGCAAATGCTCACACCAGCGCTATGATGTCTGCATGATCACTGCCACGAAGGAAAGCCAGACCTTCAACCACGTACAGAGTTATCGAGGTGATTTCGGGAATGGCGGCGGACTCCCCGCATTGAAGTCGCGCAGGTAGCTTTGAGTTGGCGGATCGGAACAATGGAAGTCTTTGGAGGATGGTATGGCACGCGAAGACGACAAGCCTCTGACTCCTCAGCAGGCCCGGGAAAAGCTCCAGAATGGCCTTCTCGACTATCTGGCGGGCAACGATCCCGGACCGATCGTCTTCCGCCTCAAGCGGAGCAAGAAGGCCAACGAGACTTATCCGCTCAAGCTCACGGAGAAACAGCGAGAAACCTTGCTGCAGTTGACACGCTTGACCCCGAACTTGAAGAACAAGATCAAGCAAGCTGGGGAAGGCATTCAAGTGGTCGGCGTTACCTGGAACGAGTTGGACAAGCTCAACGACGAAACCGGCGAGGCCATGGTGTATGCGACCGGCTCGGATAAGAGACGTCTGATGGCCGTGCAGGACAGAGTGACCAAGTTCTTCGAGGAGGAACACGCGGAGGTCTTCGACTTTGGCGCCCCGAAGGCACGCAAACGACGCCCCAAGACGTCGAATCTCCTCTACCAGTTCAAGATCACACTACTGGACATCGAACCAGCGATCTGGCGACGGATCCAAGTGCCGGATTGCACGCTGACCAATCTCCACGAGTACATCCAGGCGGCGTTTGGTTGGGAGAATTACCACCTGCACCAGTTCGAAATCGATGGTGTGACGTATAGCGAACCGGCGCCGGACGGCGACGACTTCGGCATGGAGTTCGAGGACGACGCGTTTGTCGTTCTGAGCGAACTGCTCCCGAAGTCAACCAAGCGTTCTAAGTGGATCTACGAGTACGACTTCGGCGACAGTTGGCGGCACGCGGTCTTGTTTGAGGGATCGCCGCCGCGCGAACCGAAGGCGAAATACCCGCTGTGCCTCGAAGGGGAACGAGCTTGTCCTCCCGAGGATTGCGGCGGACCTTCGGGCTATGTCGACTACCTCGCAGCGCTTACCGACCCCGAACACGAGGAGCATGGGCAGATGCTGGAATGGCGTGGGCCGTTCGATTCCGAAGCCTTCGATGCCAAGAAGGCGACGAAGGCCATGAGGAAGGTGAACCCATAAAGTAAGCCGACATCGATCTCGATGTCTTGTGAGCAAACGGCGAGCGGGTTCAAGTTGCGGGAGTCCGCTTGGGACATTGCCCTGATACGATTGTGGCCGACGGATTATGATGCCGTGGGGTGAGTGATCTAAGTAGGTCGCAGAAAGTTCTTTGACAAACGGACCCTCATCGGGACCTTGGCTCAGACCACAGAGCCGAAAAATGCGGGGAATCTGGAGGTCGGTG